>JBFZCB010000123.1:0-12576 GCA_041308165.1 Caulobacterales bacterium | reverse complement strand
CTGGGTCTCATACTCATCCTGAAGAGCTCTTATCGCGCCAAGCGAGTGTTTATTCGGGCCCAGTATGCGCGTCCGCGGTGGGTCTATCCTTTCCGCCGCCTTTTGCGCCGTAACCCCGAATTCGGGCCGGTGTTCTGGCAACAAGCCCTCCGGGCCGAAAAAATGGTGTTGAGGCGCAGACGGCGTCCCCTGATCAGGTTGCGCAAACGCATGCGGCGGGCTTGGCGGCGAATGTTCGGCTGACAGGCCTCACCAGTCTCACTGCCACCCTTGCCTGCGGCGCTTGTCTGGCGCCCAGACACCTCAGTGACCATGGCCTGCCAAAGACGTTTGCGGACGGCAAAGACGCACCCTGTGCCTATACCGGCTGGCTCTCCTCTAGGATTTCTAAGGATCCGGATAGAGGGTTTGGCCAGTAAGAGAAACGCGCCGGGAGTGAGGCCTGTCATTTGTTGCCTGGGCCAAGGGGATGGGCCCGGTCCGGCCAAGACCGAGCTTTATCCTTGAGCCTGTCTGGGTGGTTTGGCACCAGATCCAGCTATGTAACGAAGTTCACAGCCAAAGGGCACATAAGGTGCAGGGCACGTGAGTGGGCATTTGTCCAATCAGTCTAGGCGCACAGGACCGGTATATCCCCTAAGCTGGGTAGGGGGGTGGGCGAGATTCAACCTGTCCAGGGCGGAGCCAAACTGTCCGATGTTGCAGACGTCTGGGACGCGGCCAGGACGCTAAGGCCGTTAGTCTCAGTTCAGGCGAGGCCCGATCTGGGCAATGGCCGAATCAAGAAGAGGATCGCTCTTCTGGCTGGCCACTCTTGCTGCAAGAATCTGCTCAGCCTGACGAACAGCCAGATCAGCAGCTGCAGCCTTGACGTCCATGGCGGCCTGGTTTTCCGCCTGTGCGATCCGGCGTTCTGCCAAAGCCTGCCGCCGCGCAAGCGTCTCTTCCAGTCTGGCCCGGGCATCAGCCTCCATTGTGCGGGCATCAGCCTCAGCCGCCCGCAGCATCTCTGCCGCCTGGGACTCTGCTTCCAACTTTTCAAGGCGGATTTCGGCCAGAAGGGCTTCGGCCTCGGCCCGTAAACGGGCGGCTTCGTCAAGATCGGTCTGAATCTTGGCTGCCTTGCCATCAAGTGCAGCGGCGATAGCCTTTGGAGCACCAGCGACGATTACGATACCGATAAAGATAACCAGTCCAGCACCAACCCAGAAATCTGGATTGGAGAATGACCAAAAATAGGCTTCGAAAAACTTCGGCATATCAGGCGATTCCCTTTGTGGCCGTAAGTTCGGCGGAAGAGGCCGGTTTGCCCGTCAGATGTTCGACAATGGCTGCAGTGGTCTCAGTGGCTATTGTGGCCACATTGGCCATGGCTGCGTCCCGTGTGCGGGCGATAGCGGCTTCCGCGGTCTCGATCTTGAGATTGACTTCAGCCTCCTGGGCAGCGGAACGCGCATTGGCATCCTCGGTTACCCGGGCCTTGGCCGCGGCGGCCAGGCTTCGAGATTCGGCACGAGCCTTGATGACCTCTGCCCGCGCGGAAGCCGCCTGCTCTGTGGCCTCGTCCTGGACACTGCGGGCAGTCGCTACGGCTGTAGAAATCGTTTCTGCCCGCTGGTCCTGGATGGCTCTGAAACGGGGCAGAAAAACCCTGGAGAGAAGGACATACAGGACAGCAAATATGAGCAGGAGCCAGACAATCTGCCCGCCCCAATACTGCATTTCGAGTTGCGGAAGTCCGCCGCCGCCGTGACCCTCAGCACTTTCGTACGTGGAGGCGGTCGCGCCGGTTCCGGTCTTGTCTGTCTTGTAGCCGTCCACAGTTGCAGACGAGGTCTCTGAAGCCATTGGTTTAACCCGGTGTTGCATTAGAAGGCGGCAGGCTCGGGGGCCTACCGCCTTCAGAAAGGTCACTCAATCAGAGGAACAGCATCAGCAGGCCGAGCACGAAGGCGAAGATGCCGAGGGCTTCGGCCAGTGCGGCACCGAGGATCAGGTTGGTGAACTGGCTAGGGGCAGCCGAAGGGTTACGCAGGGCACCCTGAAGGAAGCCCGAGAAAATCATGCCCACGCCCAGGGCTGAGCCAATCATGCCCAGTGTGGCAAGACCAGCACCAATGTACTTTGCAGCTTCAGCTTCCATAATAGTCAATTCCCGGTTTGAAAGGGTTGGAGAAAAGGGTGGCGGGCCGGATCAGTGTTGATCCAGATGCACAACATCGTTGAGGTAGACGGTTGTCAGAACGGCGAACACGAAGGCCTGAAGGAAGGCGACGAGGAACTCAAGTGCCGTGATGGCAACAACACCCGAAAGGGCAAGCGCTGCGCCGGGTATGCCAAGCAGTCCTAAGCCGCCAGAAGCGGCCAGTCCGCCGAGTGAGACGACGAAGCCTGCAAAGACCTTGAGGGCAACGTGGCCACCCAGCATATTACCGAACAGGCGCAGTGCCAGAGACACCGGGCGAAGGACGAAGGATACGACTTCGATCGGCGTAACGAGAACCAGCATATAGATCGGCACACCGGTCGGTACGAAGAGCTTGAAGAACCCCAGCCCGTTCTTGGCAAAGCCGACGATGAGCACCATCAGGATGGTGAGCGCGGCGAAGGTCGCTGTAACGGCGACCTGCGAGGTTGCCGTGAACACGGTGAACATGCCCAGAAGGTTGAGGATGAGGATAAACACGAACAGAGTGAAGATGAACGGGAAGAAGACCCGGCCCTCCTTGCCCATGATGCCGGTCGTCAGATTATCAATGAAGCTGAAAGCGCCTTCTCCGACGGTCTGAACGCGTCCGGGAACCGTCTGCAATCTGGATGTGGAGATCGCAAAGAAGAGGATGATCAATCCGGCACCGACAAGCATTGCCATCACGGAATTCGTGATCGACAGGTCTATCGCGCCCACAAAGGGAAGCTCCACAGTCGGAAGGTCGATGACCTTCTTGACTTCGAACTGCTGCATCGGACTGGCCATGGGGCCCTAAACTCCTAGTTCGTCTTCGTCGTCGAAAGGAACCGACTTCGGTTCACCTTCAAGTTTGGCACGCGCAGCGATTCGGCTCGCTGTTCGCCATGCCATCCAGATTGATACTGCAAAGCCCAACAAGACTCCGCTGATAGTTCCCCACGGTACTGTCCCGGCGAACCGGTCGAATACTATGCCGAGTGCAAGACCGACGAGTACCCCGCCGATAAGCTCTCCCAGAATCCTCCAGGCCTGACTGGCGGCGGCATGGCCTGCCGCATCGTCAGATGCCGCTTCGGCCGTGCTGGCTTCCAAGGAAGAGGCGCGTTCATTGAGGCGTTTGATCGCCTCTTCGCGCGATTCCCGGGAACTGGACATGGTTTGTGTTGCTCAGCGCCCCGGGTATCCGGAACAGGTCTGAATTCGGCGCGGAACCTATAGCCGGTGCGGCCTTTGGTCAAGGTATGTTACAGAGCTGCCAACCTTCTGAATAATATACCTTTTATGAAGAGCTCGGGTGGGTGTGGCGAAGAGCCGCCATTGGTGTGGGGTCTTGTGCACGAAACAGCAGTGATCCGTCTCCATAGGAATAGAAGCGATACTGGCTGGCTATGGCATGGGCATAGGCTTTGCGCATGGCGTCTGAACCGGCGAAGGCCGAAACAAGCATGAAGAGTGTCGATTTCGGCAGATGGAAGTTCGTTACGAGTATGTCCACAGCCCTGAAGCGGTAGCCAGGTGTGATGAATATGGCCGTATCTCCGTGAAACGGCTGGATCAGGCCATCCTTGGAGGCGGCACTTTCAAGCAGTCGAAGTGAAGTCGTGCCGACACAGATAATGCGTCCCCCCTTAGTCCGGGTCTCATTGAGGGTTGCAGCCGCACTGGCCGTTACCTCACCCCATTCACTGTGCATTCTGTGATCGGCGATCGCCTCACTCTTTACCGGCAGAAAGGTGCCGGCTCCGACGTGAAGTGTGACACCGACGGTTCGCACACCCTGACGCTTCAAGGCCTCGAGCAGTTCCGGCGTGAAGTGCAGACCTGCGGTCGGCGCCGCAACCGAACCGTCATGCTCGGCAAAGACGGTCTGATAGTCTGATCTGTCGCGATCATCCTCAGGTCTCTTGGCTGCAATATAGGGGGGAAGGGGCATGACGCCGATCCTGCGGACTGCCTCGTCAAGGGCAGGGCCCGAGGGATCGAAGCGAAGGGTGACAAGCCCGTCCTCTCCCTTTGCCGTCACTGTGGCGCGCAAGGTCTGCTGCAGGGGATCAGCATCGACCTGCTGGGCGGCAGGCGTGTTTTCACAGGGCGGGGAAACCAGAAGTCCATCGCGGGCCCTGTCGAGCGCTAGAGGCGTATGGAAGACGATGGCGTCTCCGGGCCGGATGCGCTTGCCGGGCTTCATGAAGGCAGACCAGACATCGGGTGCGTCGCGATGATGCAGGGTGGCCTCGACCTGTACGACCAGATCTTCACCGCCCGTACCGCTGCGGTGGCGAAAACCACTCAACCGTGCGGGAATGACCCGCGTATCGTTAAAGACCAGCGTATCTCCCGGTCTAAGACAGTCCGGGAGGTTGAGCATCTGACGATCACTCAAGATGTCACCGTCGACCACCAGCATCCGCGCGCTATCACGGGGCTCTGCCGGGCGCAGGGCGATAAGCTCTTCGGGCAGATCGAAATCGAAATCAGATGTCTTCATGCCGCGCTCAAGGCCATGGGTCGGGCCAGGGGTCAAGCGCTGCCAATCGTCACGCCGGCCAAAGGCAGCAGGCCTGGGTGGAAAGGCGAGCCTCCAGAGTTCGCAGCGCTAGAGACTGGATCAGGCGTTTTGCGCGGACGACCTGGGCTGGCCCCCGGTTCCCTTTTGGCTTTTCTGCCCCGTGTGACGAGCAGGCCGCCATAGTCTCCCTCAGCCGGGGGCAGGGTGACGGGTCCAGGCCAATGAGGGCAGGGTATCGAAGGCGGCTTGAAATGGAAGGGGAAGTGACCTGGAGGGTCCGGGGTCTGGATGGGCTGAAGTATTGGGAAAACCTTGCTCTGGAATACACTCGAGACGTTGACCCAGGACCTGTGTTCGGGCCAAACCCGCCATCATGCTTCAGAACCTCGAAACACTCGCTCGCGAGGCCAGATCCTGGCCCTTCGAGCAGGCGCGTAACCTGCTGGCCCATGTTCTCAGGAAAAGGCTCGCCGATGCGGATCGCGCAGTCGCCAGTCAGCTCATTTTGGACGGGCAGACCAAAGAGGCATTGGCTCGGTTTGATACCTTGCGAAGGCCCGTTGTGCTGGAGACCGGCTATGGGCCTTCAGGGCTTCCACACATGGGAACCTTTGGGGAGGTGGCCCGTACGACGATGGTGCGAAACGCCTTCAGGGCTCTGACCGGTGATCTTTGGCCGACACGCCTGATTGCTTTTTCGGACGACATGGACGGGCTGCGCAAGGTACCCGAAGGCGTCCCCAACCCTGAGATGCTGACTGAGGACCTCCACAAGCCCCTCACCCAGGTTCGCGATCCCTATGGCACCCACGACAGTTTTGGGGCCCATAACAATGCTCGCCTGCGGGCCTTTCTGGACAGCTTCGGGTTCGACTACGAGTTCATGAGCTCGACCGAGACCTATAGATCGGGGCTATTCGATAAGACCCTACTGACCCTGCTCGAGAGATTTGAGGCTATCCAAGCCATCATGCTGCCGACCCTGGGTGCGGAGCGGCGCGAGACCTATTCTCCCTTCCTGCCTGTCAGCCCGATAACAGGACATGTCCTGCAGGTTCCCACACTCAGTCGAGATGTCGGCAAGGGCACGATCACGTTTGAGGATCCGGCGGGGGAACCCGGAAACCGCACTGAAGTGCCCGTGACCGGTGGGCATGTAAAACTGCAGTGGAAACCCGATTGGGCGATGCGCTGGACGGCCCTTGATGTTGATTATGAAATGTCTGGAAAGGACCTGATTGAAAGCGTTCGAGAGTCCTCAAAAGTGTGTCGAGCCTTGGCAGGCACGCCGCCTGAAGGCTTCAACTATGAACTCTTCCTCGATGCCGAGGGCCGCAAGATCTCCAAGTCAAAGGGCAATGGCCTGACCATGGAGGAGTGGTTGCGCTACGGAACTCCGGAGAGCCTCAGTTGGTACATGTTCCAGTCCCCGAAGTCAGCAAAGAGCTTGCATTTCAATGTGATACCGCGCGCTATTGACGACTACCTCAGCTTTATCGATCAGTTCCAGACTCAGGAACCCGCCAAGCAAATCGACAATGCCGTCTGGTCTATCCATGCCGGGGCACCTCCAAAGGTCGCCAGTCCAGTCTCCTTCAGCCTTCTGCTTAATCTCGTGGGCGTGGCCAATGCGGCCAGCAAGGCGCAGCTCTGGGCCTATTTTGCCAAGTATCTCCCGCAGGCCACGCCCGAATCCGAGCCCACTCTAGATCGCCTCATGGGCCATGCGCTCAACTACTACGAGGACTTCGTCAAGCCGACGAAGACCTACCGTCTCCCAGATGAGAGGGAGAAGTTGGCTCTGGTCGATCTTGCTGAAAGGCTCAAGGCCTTGCCGCCGGAGACGACGGACGGTGAAATGATCCAGGGTGTGGTCTATGCGGTCGGCAAGGACCACGGCTTTGAGCCTCTGAGATCCTGGTTCAGCGCTCTTTATGAGGTGTTGCTGGGAGCGTCTCAGGGGCCTCGGTTCGGCTCATTTGCGGCCATCTACGGACTGGCCTCCAGTATTGCACTGATCGAATCAGGCTCAAGGGGTGAACTGGCCGGGGACGCGGACCTAAGGGGCTGATAGCGATCGGTTCAGAAGGGCCAACGCTTCTTGCCGATAATGGTAAATTCCGCCGCCCGACGCTCCTGCCAGGCCCAGAAGGTCCCGATTCCCAGGGCGATAAGTACGCCGTATCCGGCCAGGTTCACTACGGCGATATAGTTTTCCAGCTGTGGAGCCAGGCCGAACAGCGACACCAGATGGCTCAGCACTATAAGGATCTGACAGGATGCAGCCCATGCTGGCCACGCAACGCTAGATTTCCAGCTTAGCCAGATGAGCAAAATCAGCATGGCGCTGTCGAGTAGCATCACACCCCAGTGAAAGGTGGGATCGGTACTCGCGGCTTGCACGAGAAGAGAGCCAAACCAGAAAAGGATGAATATCCCAGCAAAGAAGCGCTCGAGCTGATCGCCTTTGAGAAAGCTGAAGGTGCAGACGGCGACCACAAAGACCGCTCCAATCTGCACGGCCAGGGTATCAAACATTAAAACGCCCCCGCGTATCAGTACGCGGGGGCGAGTATGCCTCGAATCACCATCAGGTCTAAGCCCTAAGGTGATGAATTCGCAGTAATCAAACGACCTTGAGGAACTGAGGTGTGCTCTTGTGGGATGCGTCAGGGGCGACCTGGCCAGTGCCATCATCCTGAGCGGGCTTGTTCATTGGTCCAACATTGTAGGTACCATAGCCCATCCGGCGATGGTCCTTCGCCAGTTCGGTGTGGCAGGCCACGATCGCCTCACGTGCGGCGCTGAGCGCTGCAATGGTCTCCATGGCACTGGCCTGAGATCCTGCTCCGGCAATAGGCGAGACCGACAGCGTCGTTCTGGCACCGATCATGGACTGCACGAGTGAGGTGGCCTGCAAGATGGCCGAATCAATGGCCTTTTCTGTCGCATAGAGTTCGTCGGCGACAGCTTTGACAGTCTGGTTACGGTCCATGGTTTGTACCCCCTGATGAGTGCGGAAAAACAAATCATGGTTAACACGAATTAACTAATTCGAATAGGTTCTAATCGATCGGGAGGCAGGAATTTCCAATCCGGTTTCAAGGAGCCCCGTTCGGCCTCTGTGACCTGTATGATTGAGGGGAAATCTACTCTTGGTCGTCAAGGAGGAAATTCGCGGTCAGGCTGGCAATGGGCTGCGCAATATCATCCTGCCAGGCTTCGGCGGTGACATGGGCAACACGTCGGCCCGCCCGTAGAATGCGGGCCCGGCACTTGACCGTCTCAGGTCGGCCGGAGCGCAGATAGGAGACGGTCACATTGATCGGCCTTGGCAGACGCAGGCGCGGATAGGTCAGCGCAACCTGAGCCACGGCCGTCAGCTCCAGCAGCGCTGCAGTTGAGCCCCCATGCAGGGCAGGGAGCATTGGATTTCCGATCAGGCGGTCAGCAAAGGGCATGATGACTGTAACCGTCTCGCCCTCAAGATGCGTCTCAAGGCCAAGAAAACGGGCATAGGGAATGTGATCCAGAAGCGGGTCACCCATTACTCGCTCTCCTGCGAGGAGATACTGTCGACCGCCTTCTGGCCAGGCGCAGGCTGACGAGGCTCACGTAGATTGACCCCTATCCTGTGGTTGCCATCCGCTGTGAGCATGTAGGCCGCCTGCGAAGCCGCAACAGGATCACTGATGCATGTCTCGAATGCCCATGCCCTGACAAAGGCCACGTTACGCGTCAGACGGTAACAATGAGCCTGAGCCAGAAGATCCACACGGGGTCTGGCAGCCCGCATATAGTCGACCCGCAGATCCAGGGTTGCGATCGATTGGTAACCGTCAAGGGCAATCCAGGTCGCCAGGCCGCCGACATGATCCAGCATGGTTGTGACAAGGCCGCCTGATAGAACGCCTGTATCCGGGTCGCCGACCAGATCAGCCCGCCAGGGTGTGCGTAATCGCACATCGCCGCCTTCGACGCTGTCGAGTACGAAGCCAAGGGCAGCCGTATGCGGTGCACCTGCAGCCAGTTGCGGCAATAGAACGTTACGAAACATATCAGTCATTCAACCGTCCTTATCGGGCTGGCGGCTATACGCAAGGCCGGCAATGTTTCAGGGTCGATCATGCGTTTTGAAGACCTGCTTTGTCCAACAGCGATGGGCCTGTATTGCCCCCCCGGCGACTTCTACATTGATCCTGTCCGGCCTGTGGCCCGTGCTGCTATAACGCATGGCCACGCAGACCATGCCCGGGCCGGGCACGGTGCCGTGCTTGCCACGCCCTTGACCCTTGCCATCATGGCCGAGCGGTATGGCGAGGATTTTTGTGGGCACCGCCAGGCCTGTGGCTATGGGGAAACGACAGATGTCGGCGGAGTAGGCGTCACTTTTGTCCCGGCCGGCCACGTCCTGGGTTCGGCACAGATTGTCGTTGAATGGCGTGGCATGCGCATCACCGCAGCGGGTGACTACAAGCGCCGTCGGGATCCGACCTGCGCAGCCTTTGAGCCGGTTTGGTCGCATGTTTTCATATCGGAAGCGACCTTTGGTTTGCCGGTTTTTACCCATCCCCCCGACAGTGGGGAGATTGATCGGCTGCTTTTGTCGCTGGTCCAGTTTCCAGAGCGCGCCCATTTGGTTGGGGCCTATGCGCTTGGCAAGGCCCAGAGGGTCATCCGACTGTTACGAGAGGCCGGATGGGAACGTCCGATCTATGTCCACGGAGCCATTGAGAAACTGAACAGTCTCTATGGGCGCCAAGGCATAGACCTTGGACCGCTACTGCCGGCTATGGCCCCGTCACGCGGCGGAAACGGCATGGCTGGAGAGATCGTTATTGCTCCACCGTCTGCCATACAGGACCGCTGGGCACGCCGCTTTAGTGATCCGGTCACGGCCTTTGCCTCAGGCTGGATGGGTATTCGGGCTAGAGCCCGGCAAAGAGGCGTCGACCTCCCCATGGTGATCTCAGATCACGCAGATTGGCCCGAGCTCATTAAAACCTTCGCAGAACTGAAGCCCCAGGAAATCTGGATTACGCACGGACGCGAGGAAGGCCTGCTTCGCTGGTGTGCGTTGAACGGTCAGCCCGCCCGGGCCTTGAGGCTCGTCGGCTATGAGGAGGAGGATGACCTTGTCCTGACTTCGGACGAACAGGCCCTGTCAAGTTCAGCCTCAACTGAAAATCCAGCCTGAGAGGTCAGGCGACGCGCCGTACTGAAGGGGCAGGGCCCTCTGCTCTGGGCTCAGCCGCATGGGCGACCATGGCCGCGTTCATGGCCGCGCGCAAACGTTCTGGCTTGATCGGTTTTTCGACGACTGAGGCCATGCCACTGGCGATGTAGCTGGCGGCATCGACGGGATCTGCATTCGCGGTCAGGGCAATGATGGGCATCAAAGATACGGGAGGTTCCAGTGCCCGGATCGCAAGGGTCGCCTGGACACCGTCCATGCGAGGCATCTTGATGTCCATGAGGATGAGATCAAAGTGACGGGCCTGGACGGCCTCCAGAGCCTCAAGGCCGTCCTCGGCGGCCTCGCAACTGCAACCGAACATCTCGCACAGGGCCTGGGCGACCACTCGATTCGTCGCATTGTCGTCGACGATCAGAATATGCGGCTTGGTCTCGAGAATCGGCACACTCAGAGCCAAAGACTGACTGATGGGTTCCAATAGGAGCTGGCTACGAGGCGCGTGCAGTTCGAAGTTGATCGTTGTGCCACGACCTGCATTGATCTCTGTCCAGATTCGACCATCAAGGGCTTCAACAAGCCGGCGGCACACGGAGAGCGAAAACCCATCGTCAATGGAATCCGGGGTTTCGAACAGCCGGCTCAGATTCTGCGCCCCAACACGGGGTCCATCATCGCGAACCCGCGCCGATATGTGGATCATTGAGCCGACGACCTGAGCTTTCAGCCTAGCCTCGACCATACCCTCGCGCGCAAACTTGAGCGCATTTCCAATGAGGTTGTCGAATACGCGTCGCAGCCGTTCAGCATCGATTTCGGCAGCCAGTTCCGTATCGCCCTCGTATCCGACCATCAGAGTGACGCCATCGTGAGCGGTTCGGGCAGCCCAGGAGGCTTCAAGGCCATCAACAAACGTGCGCAGGACTGTCGTTTCAGGTCGGGCCGGCTTGCTTATTCCGGCAAGTTCCCGCGCATCTTGAACCACGCCCAATAGCGATTGGGCCTGTTCATGGATTGATCTGACATGATCTAGAGCTTCATCCGGCACCGGCAATCGCTGCAGAAGCTCCGAGACGGCAAGAATGCCGTTGATCGGGCCTGAAAGCTCGGCATCGACCAAGGTCATGATGTGACCCTGATCCGGCTCTGGACGGGCTGCAGGCGCTTCCAGGTTGATCGGCGGGCTATCCTTTTCGCAGAGGGCCCGTAAAAGGGTCGAACATGTGCCAACACCGACATAGCGGCCTGCGACCGTGACTATGAAGCCGCGGTTGAGTGTTGAGGCATCGCCCTGAAGCAGGATCTGGCTTAGAGCGCGAGCGCTTATGGCTCCATCAACCACAATCGGTTCAGGATCCATCAACTGGGCCGCGGTCAAAGGACTCGCTGGCGATACCGTAAGGCGCATGAGAAGGGCGCTGCGTTCCAGCAGGCCAAGGACGCGATTGCCCTGAAGAACAGGAATAACAAGAAGCTCGGGGTTTGCATCGAAGCGTCCGAGCAATCTGGGGGCTGGCGTATCCGGCGCGACCGGCTCAACGGCCTCCGCATACTGGTCAATTCTCGGCATAAACGCCGCCTCTCCCCACCGACTGAAAGGCCACAATAGGCACAGGCATTTTCAGAACCATTAAGATGGGGCTGTTTGAGGGTAAATCTTTGAGGTTTCGGGATTCAGGCACCCAAGGCTTGGTGTGTGCTTGGAGACTGGTGTAAGCACCAAAACGGTCAAGGCCTTGTCAGAAGAGAAAGCATGCGCGCGGCCATCGGCCGACCGCAGGGTTGTCATGAGCGATATCCAGTCTCCGTCAAATATCTCGGCTCTTGTACTTTTTTCAGGGGGGCAGGATAGCGCGACCTGTCTGGCCTGGGCTCTTGAACGCTACCATCGCGTAGAGACCGTGGGCTTTGATTATGGGCAGCGCCATGCGGTTGAAATGACGGCGCGCCTCAATGTCCGCGAGCGTATTTTGACGGATCTCTCGGCCCACTCAGCAGGGCTTGGCCCTGATCATGTTGTTGATCTGACGGGATTTGGACGCATTGGAGACAGTGCCCTCACGACTGAGCGTGCGATCGAGCTGGATGCCCGAGGACTGCCAACAACCTTTGTCCCTGGGCGTAACCTTGTCTTCCTGGTCTATGCCGCTGCTCTGGCTGATCGGCGTGGGCTGGACGTGCTGGTCGGGGGGATGTGTGAGACCGACTATTCAGGATATCCGGATTGCCGACGTGCAACTCTGGACGCCATGCAGTCAGCACTATCTCTCGGTCTGGACAGGTCAGTGCCTGTCGAAACCCCGCTGATGCATCTGACCAAGGCCCAGACCTGGGCGTTGGCGCACCGGATCGGTGGGGACGCGCTCGTGGAGGTGATTATCGAGGACAGCCATACCTGCTATCGGGGAGAGCGTAGTGAACGCCATGCCTGGGGATACGGATGCGGAGGGTGTCCAGCGTGCGAGTTGCGCGCAGAGGGCTATCATCAGTGGCGTGCAGCTCATGATGGGTCGATTGACGCTTACGGCCGGGTTGAGGTCGCCCGTGGTGCGTCATGATCTGGTCTGTCAAGGAAGCGTTTCTAACGATCCAGGGGGAGGGGGGACAGGCTGGTCGCCCAGCTGTCTTCCTGCGGTTCGCTGGCTGTAATCTGTGGAGCGGACTTGAGCGTGACCGTGCCGA
>JBFZCB010000122.1:0-8548 GCA_041308165.1 Caulobacterales bacterium | reverse complement strand
TTCCGATTCAGCCTCAGTTTTCGTGACGTCGAAGAGCTGATGGCGGCCCGTGGGATCGACGTCAGCTACGAGACGATCCGCTGCTGGACCATCAAGTTTGGACCTCTGATCGCGAGGCGGTTGAAGCGTCGTCGGCCAACTCCGTCGCCGCGCTGGCACCTGGACGAGGTGGTCTGAAACATCGGCGGCAAGCGGATGTTTCTGTGGCGAGCAGTCGATGACGAGGGCGAGGTCCTCGACGTCCTGGTCCAGCGCCGGCGGGACACAGGAGCTGCATTGAAGCTGCTCAAGAGGCTCCTTCACAACCAGCCGGTGGAGCCGCAAACGATCACGACGGACGGCCTGGCGTCATATGGAGCGGCTCTGGATCAGCTGGATCTGCGCCACCTGCATCGGCCGGGGCGACTTCGGGAGAACAATCGGATCGAGAACTCCTACCTGCCGATCCGACGACGAGAGCGACAGCAGCAGCGGTTCAAATCCCAGGCCTCAGCTCAGAGATTCCTCACCACCCACGCAGCGATCTACAACACCTTTAACACCCAGCGCCATTTGATCAGCAGACCCACACTTCGGCTTTTCCGGGCCGAGGCGGCTTCTGCATGGGCAACTGCGACGGCCTGATTGCAGCCAGGGTAGGGCGGCTTTCAACTTGGCACAGTTAACTTGTCAGGACCGCTTCAGCAGGTGCGGTGGCGGACAGAGAGGGATTCGAACCCTCGGTAGGCTTTCACCTACACACGCTTTCCAAGCGTGCGCGATCGACCACTCCGCCACCTGTCCGTTCCACGACGTGCGTAGAGCCGTCAGACGGTCGATCCGACGGGAGGCAGGCTGATAGAACAAGCGGCGCCCCTCGGCAAGCCGCTCTTTTGTTCCCATATGGGTGTAAATCGTTCCAGTTGACGGAGACCAAGCGTGCTGTTTCAGAAATCCCACGATATGCCGACCCCGGAAACGGCCCTGCCAGGCCGGGCTGAACCGCTTAAAACCGATGAATTTCATTACGTCAGCGGGAACCCGCTCAAGGGACCCTATCCCGAGGGTTTTCAGGTCGCAGTCTTTGGTATGGGCTGCTTCTGGGGTGTGGAGCGTATCTTCTGGAATCTGCCGGGCGTCTGGGTGACGGCCGTTGGTTATTCAGGCGGCATTACGCCGAACCCAACCTATGAGGAGACCTGTACGGGACGCACTGGTCAGGCGGAGGTCGTCAAGGTTGTGTTTGATCCAGCTGTCATTACCTATTCCGACCTGCTGAAAGCCTTTTGGGAAAATCACGACCCTACCCAGGGCATGCGTCAGGGCAATGATATCGGAACCACCTATCGCTCGGCCATCTACACTCTGGATGAAGCCCAGGTTCAGGCTGCTCAGTCTTCCCGAGACACCTATCAGGCGGCGCTTTCCAGCGCCGGACGGGGGACCATCACAACCGAGATCGCTGAGGCGGGTGCCTTCTATTATGCAGAAGACTACCATCAGGGTTACCTGGCTAAGAACCCGGGCGGCTACTGCGGGATCGGTGGAACAGGGGTGACCTGTCCGATCGGAGTAGGGGTGGAAGCCTGAACCCCGTCCGATCGTCGGCGTGAACCGGATGTGGCAGTTTCAGCCGGGGCCTACCCGCAGTATTCGAAGAACTGGTTGATCCGGACTTCCGAGCCTGGGTGGGGGACGTAGGCAATACGTTCCCCATCCACCCAGCTGGATATCCAGCGGCTTGACCTGAAATTCTGGAAAACAGGCTTATTGATCTGGCTCTCGCCGACCAGGAAGACGCCTTCACCGGAAGGATCTTCTTCAGCGACCACAGCAAAATCGGCGATAAGGTCGCCGGCCTCCAGTCGAAGCTGGCTTGCCAGCTTTGGCCTATAGGCCATGAGTTCAAGTTGGTGGCTGCCTCGGGTACATCCCATACCCAAGAGCACCCAGTCCGAGGTTTCAGGTCCGAAGGCTAGCCGGGCCTGACCAAGATCCTCTTCCAGGATCAGGTGCCAGTCAAAGTCTTCCATGGGAGGAGGAGCAAGCAGGCTCGCCGCCCGGACCGGTTCTGTCGGCACCTCAACACTGGCGCATGCAGCTGCAGCCATCCCAAGTAGACCAATCCATACGAGACGGACTGTTCTGTGGCCGGTCAGCATGATTAGGCTCCTCCTACTGTGTGGCTGCACCTCAGGACGGGGCAGCCCTCCCCGATAGTTCCCTGGAAGGCATCAACTGGGCTATTCCTGCCGAGTAGACACAATCTAGCACACCGGTCGCACGACGCGCCGGACGGCTCAAGCCACAAGATGCGCTTTGTCAGCCCAAAGAGCCTGGCCGCTAAGGCCTAGAAAGGACTGAAGCGCTCGACCAGGGATTGGGCTGCAGGCGTTGACTGCATACGGCTGATATCGCCGCGACCACCATAGGATATTCGGGCTTCAGCGATCTGGGTGTGGCTCACGGTATTGGCGCTAGAGATATCTTCGGGGCGAACAATACCCGCGACTGTCAGTTCACGGACCTCACGGTTGGTACGGACCTCCTGTCGACCCTGGATGATCAGGTTTCCATTGGCGAGAACGTCGGTGACGACGGCGGCAATGGTCAGGTTGACCCTTTCAGCCCGGTTGACTGAGCCGGAACCTGAGGCATTGGCTTCTCCCTGAAGTCCGACCATGTTTGAGGCATCAAAGCCACCGGGGAAGGCGCGTCCCAGGCTGTTCTCCAGTCCAAAAAAGTTACTGACACCCCCAGAGGCTTCATTGGAGCGGGCGCGCTGAGTGGAGTTGGACGTTTGGGCACGGTCATCAATAGCGATATTGACGGTGAGAATGTCACCGACGTTGCGCGCTCTCTGGTCGCCAAAGAAGGTCCTGGCCCCCGTGCGCCAGAGACTGTTGGCGCTCGCAGCCATTGTGCTGCCGACGATGCCGTTCTGCGCGGCCCGTTTGGCGGCCTGTTCCTCGGGAGACGGCAGATAGGCCTGGCTGGTCGGAACAAGGGCTGAAGGATAGCCAATGGGTGCCAGTTCGGGTCCACGCACGGCTTCAATAGCCGTTGAGCAGGCCCCAAGGCTAAGGGCGGCGAAGGATACGGCAATCGGAACGAACTTGCGGGTCATTATAAAGCTCACAAAGGCGCAGGTGGCCATGAGGGGGTCAACGCGTGGAGAACTGTGTAGGGTCGGTACGGGCTGCCTGGGCGGCAGGGCCAGCTACGGCTCTGCCAGGGCCAATGGCCACGGCATCGATTGTGCGGCCGGACTGCAGGTTGAGGATAGGGACGGCTTCACCAACTGCAGCGTTGCGGCTGGCACGCCCGGTAATGGTCAGCTTCACACCGCCGGATATAAAGGCCACCTCGACGAGGTCGTTTCTGGTGATGACCTGTGGGGTAGACAGGTCACGTAAGCCAACAGCTGCGCCAGCCCGCAGGGAGCGTCGAGCGATCAGTCCAATCGCCCTGTCAGGATCTGCGATACCGCCATTTGAGGCGTGATGGGCCTGGAGGGTTGTCCAGATGACGTCCTCTGCGCGTATCACCTCGCCGGTCGCTATATTGCGGGAGTAGGTGAGAACATCGACAGTCCCACCCGTACGGGCGACACTTGCAGCCATATTGGCTGAGGGGGTCAGGGTAGTGTCTGCAGCCCTGACCACCACGCGGCGAAGACCGCGGGGGTTGTCCCATTGAAGGCCGGCCCGCAGCGCCTGAGCCTGAAGGGCTCCAGCGTCCAAAACGACAGAGGGACCGACCCGTGTGGCAACAATAATGCTCGCCGCGGAAGGTCCCACCCCTTCGAAGATATCGCCAAAGGTCACTCGACCGTCTGTATCGACGGGCGCGGCCTTGAGTTGCACTGGACTAGCCAGGGCAGGCAGACTGGCCAAGGAGGCCGCCAGAACCATGAGCAGGATACGGATAAGGTTCATGGCCTAGTTCTTGATCTGCGAAGTTACAGACATCATCGAGTCAGCTGTGCTGATGACCTTGGAGTTCATCTCATAGGCACGCTGGGCAATGATCAGGGCGCTGATTTCTGAAACCGCATCCACGTTGGAGGCCTCGGTAAAACCCTGAAGCAGCTGTCCAAAGCCGGGTTCGCCGGGAGCCGCAACATTTGCTGGGCCTGAGGCAGCGGTTTCCATCAGCAGGTTGTCACCCACAGCCTCAAGGCCGGCCTCATTGAAGAAGTTGGCGATCTCCAACTGTCCCACCACCTGGGGTTCGGCTTCGCCGTCTGTCGTCACCTGGACCTGACCGGTTTTTGAGATGGTCACGTCGACGATATTCTGCGGGACTGTGATGGCGGGCTCGATGGCATAGCCGTCTTCAGTTACCAGCGTGCCTTCAGCGCTGACCGAGAAGTTACCGGCCCTTGTGTAGGCGGTCTCACCAGAGGGCAGGGTGACCTGGAAATAGCCCTTGCCGTCGATGGCGAGGTCGTAGCGGTTGTCCGTTCGACTGGGCGTGCCCTGTTCGGTAATCCTGTAAACACTGCCGGTCTTCACACCGAGACCGACCTGGATCCCCGTCGGAACGACCGTCCCCGCGCTGGAGGACTGGGCACCCATCCGCTCGACGTTCTGGTACATCAGGTCCTGGAACTCGGCGCGCTGACGCTTGTAGCCGATGGTATTCATGTTCGCGATGTTGTTGGAGATGACTTCAACATTGAGTTGCTGGGCGGACATGCCGGAGGCGGCGGTTCTTAGAGCGCGCATGATTTTTGTCCCTAGTTTACGCGACCAAGCCGCTCGACCGAGCGGCGCGACAGGTCATTGGCATTCTCGATCATCCGGCTGACGCTTTCATAGGCGCGCTGGATTTCGATAAGGCTGGTGATTTCCATGAGGGCGTTGACGTTGGAGGCTTCTAGCGAACCTTGACGAATCTTGATCCCGGCGGCCTCGATTGGCTCTGCATTCGAACGATTTCGGTAGAGGCCGTCCCCATCCTTTGACAGGGCTGAAAGGGTTTCAAAGCGGGCCAGGCTAAGGCGACCAACAAGGGCACCGTTCTGGCTGATCGTGCCGTCTTCGGCTACCGATACCGCTCCAAGTGCGGGATTGAGGATGATGTCCCCCCCATCACTCTGAACGGCCAGGCCGGCCTGGGTAACGAGCCGGCCTTCCGGGTCGGTTGTGAAGGCTCCATCACGGGTATAGGCCGGACCATTGCCGTCGTTGACGGTGAAGAAGGCCCCTTCGCCCTCGATTCCGAAATCAAGGGGTCGTCCAGTCTGCTGAAGCGCACCCTGGCCGAAGTCTCGCCCAAGGCCATTGTCGAGAACGAAACTGACACCTGGGCGAACAAAGTCGTTTCTGGCGCGCTGCCCGACTTCCTCGGATACCATGAGCTGCTCGACCTTGAAGCCCGTTGTATTGGCGTTGGCAATGTTATTGGCCACGACGTCCAGTTCGCGGCGCAAGGTCATCTGGCGTGACAGTCCGATGTAGGCGGCATTTTCCACAGGTCGACGAGCTCCTTCACATGAAGGCCAAGCAATGACCGTGCCAACAGGGTTAATGCCCTGCTGGTGGGGATTAATCGGGTTTTATGCAGGCTCGAGCCCGGCAAGATTTGCCGGATATCAACGCCTCGTTAACCAAAACGGCGGCATCTGGTGACTGGAATCATCCGGGGGTCGATCGGTGCCATGCTGAAGCTGGGCAAGAAGAAGGGCGACAAGAACGCAGAAGCTCAGCCGCCCGCGGTTGCAGATGGCGCAGATGCGGCTGAAGGCGAGGAGGGGGCTCCTAAAAAGAAGAAGATTCCGCTTCTCTTCATAATCATACCCGCCGCTGTGCTTTTGCTTGGCGGCGGTGGAGCTGCTGCCTTCTTCTTGCTGCAGCCAAAGCCGCCCGCTGCTGAGGGCGATGCCGAGGCAGAAAAGGCAGAGAAGAAGGACGAAAAGGCCAAGAAAGACAAGAAGAAGGACGAAAAGGGCGCAAAAGGTGGCGAGGATGAGGTCAGTTCGACCGGCGTCATCACCGAGGGTCCGGACGGTACGACCTTCTACAG
Organism: Caulobacterales bacterium; assembly: GCA_041308165.1. Taxonomy (GTDB): domain Bacteria; phylum Pseudomonadota; class Alphaproteobacteria; order Caulobacterales; family Caulobacteraceae; genus Brevundimonas. The sequence continues at coordinate 2,539 of JBFZCB010000122.1, read as the reverse complement.
TCTGCCCAAGATGGTGGTGAACATCCAATCACCAGACGGACGACCCACTTTTCTGGCGCTGAAGCTGACCCTCGAAACCCAGGACGCGGCAGTCGCAGAGCAGTTGCAGGGGGATTATCCCAGACTGCTGGATATGTTTCAGGCCTTTCTGCGTGAACTGCGCGCTGAGGACATGAGTGGCTCTGCCGGGACTTATCAGCTGCGTGTTGAGATCCTTCGTCGGGTCAACATGCTCGCGGCACCGGGTAAGGTTGATGCGGTTCTGGTTGAGGAAATGCTGGTGCAATGACCGACGCAGCCTTTGCCATGGATTCTTTGTCGGACGAAGTGCGCAGCCCGCTTTCGGAGCGCGTGCTGAACCAGGAGGAAATCGACAGCCTTCTTGGCTTTGACCTTGGCGATGACGATGGTGCTGAGCGCAGCGGCATTCGGGCGATCATCAACTCCGCGCTCGTATCCTATGAGCGTCTGCCGATGCTCGAGATTGTCTTTGACCGTCTCGTGCGTCTGATGACGACGTCCCTGCGCAACTTCACATCCGATAACGTTGAGGTTTCGCTGGACAATATCTCCTCCATCCGGTTCGGAGATTATCTTAACTCGATACCACTTCCGGCGATCCTGGCGGTGTTCAGGGCCGAGGAGCTCGATAACTACGGTCTGCTGACCGTAGATTCCAATCTCATCTATTCGATCGTTGATGTTCTACTCGGGGGCCGCAGGGGCACGGCCGCTTTGCGTATCGAGGGCCGCCCTTACACGACGATCGAGCGGGTCTTGGTCCAGCGCATGGTTGAGGTCATCATGGCGGATGCTCGTGCCGCCTTTGAGCCTCTGACGCCGGTAAACTTTCGGCTGGACCGACTTGAGACCAATCCGCGGTTTGCCGCCATCGCCAGACCTGCAAACGCGGCCATCCTCGTCAAGCTGCGCATAGACATGGAAGACCGGGGAGGGCGTGTGGAATTGCTGCTGCCCTATGCCACGCTCGAACCTATTCGCAAGATGCTTCTGCAGCAGTTCATGGGTGAGAAGTTCGGACGCGACAATATCTGGGAAGGCCACCTGGCCACAGAGCTCTGGACGACCGACACCGAGGTCAGGGTGGTGCTCGATGAGCAGCAGGCCTCATTGGCCACCGTCCTCGATCTGAAGGTCGGAGATACTTTCATGCTGAATGCAACGCCGGATTCGGATGTTTCAATCCGGTGCGGCACCATCCCGGTCACGACCGGCCGCATGGGCCGTAGGGGTCAGCACATAGCCGTACGGGTCGAGGCTCCCATCAGTGTTGATGTGGTCGCGGCCCTGAGCAAGGGAACCTGATGACATGATCGGTATCGTACTTGATTCCATTCTCATGCTCCTGCTGGTGGCGGCACTCGGCTATGGCATCAGGCTTGATCGAAAGCTCAGCGCCCTCAGGTCTGGCCAGTTGGCTTTTGCGGGCGCAGTCAATGAGCTGAATGCGGCGGCTGGCCGTGCACAGACCGCGCTTGCCGATCTTCGTGCTGCAGGCGAGGATGCTGACCTGCTTCATGACCGGATCGTCAAGGCTCGCGGTCTGAAGGGCGAGCTCGAGACCCTGATCTCTCGCATGGAACGCACGGGGCGGCCTCTTGCCACAATGAACGTTGAGGGCCGATCTTCCGAGCAGGCCAGTTCAGATGAGGATATCAAGCCCCGGCGCGCACGACCCGAGCCTAGCCGCGCCCAGGCCCAGCGTGACGACATCTTTAGACCCACGGGAGCCCCAGCGCCGACACCGGCCGCATCGCCAGCCGACCCGGAAGGTGAACGTGAGCGTCGGATGCAGGCTCTCGCCGAGCGGATCCAGGGGCTTGCGGGCCCAAGGGTTGAGGCACCGGGGCATGAAAATGTAACCGCGATCCTTGGCGCCCTGACTGCAGGGCGCGGCGCTAACCAAGTCGCTCAAGACAGCATAAACCGCGCTCGGCGTAATCTGGACGAAGATCTGTTCGCTGCCTGACCCCGGCCTGCGTCTATTTTCAGACGCAACGCCGTTCAGCGGACAGAAGAACAAACACTCGGCCACTGGCCACGAAAGAAGACATAGATGGCCCGGATACCCCGCCTTCTTCCCTTGATCGCCATCGCTATCGGTGGCGTGGTTGCTGTCCGAGCGGTCGGTGCCGGTCCTGGTCTTTTGGATGGGGCCACAGCCTGGGCCCAGGATGCCGCCTCGGCTGTGTCTCCAGCCGCAGCGGCTGCGCCAGCGCGCCCTGCCGCCGCGGTCTGCGCTCTTACCGAAGATCAGCTTGCCCAGCAGGCCGGGATGTCGCCGGCAGAGCTGCGTATCATCCAGTCCCTAATGAAGCGGCGCACTGAACTGGATGCACGGGACACGGATTTTGCCACCACCCTGCCTCTCATGGCCGCAGCAGAACAAAAACTAGATGCCAAGGTTCAGGCCCTGAACGCGCTTAAAGGCGAAATCCAGGGCCTGCTTGGACAGGTTGATGCCAAGGAGAAGGAAGAGACAGATCGTCTGGTTGCCGTCTATTCCGCGATGCGTCCG
>JBFZCB010000121.1:0-5656 GCA_041308165.1 Caulobacterales bacterium | reverse complement strand
GAACTTGCGGATGCTGAGCCACTGGTGGAGGGATCAACCGGGCAGCTGACTGAGCACCCGAGCTACAAAGTTGCCGCTCGATGCGACAGCACTGCGGTTTCGCTCGCCCGCCAACTAAAACTGACGCGATTTGTGAGGGAACGTGACGCCAGCGACGAAACAGAAGAAACCGAAGACGCAGACGACCCGATCTTCAAGGCCAGGGACGACCTTGCTGCCAGAAGGCGGTCCCGCGCAGCTTAGGTATTTCGAGGAGTTCTGTGATCGTCTGAAACTTGAAGACGGATCTCCGCTCGAGCTTTACCCCGAGCAGCGGTTCATGCTGACCGATTATTTCGAGGGAGCCCAAGAGTCACTGATTCTGATTCCCAAAAAAAACGGGAAGACGACCCTTCTGGCCGCACTTGGTCTCTACCACCTGATCGTCACAGAAGATGCTTCTTGCTACATCGGCGCTGCTTCCCGAGATCAGGCCACCATTCTTTACGAGCAGGCCACCGGCTATGTACACCGTTCGCCATGGCTTCAAGATCACGTGGACATCAAGGTTGGTTTTCGTGAGATCCGCAGCAAGCGGGACTCTGGAAGGCTTCGCGTGCTGGCATCCGACGCCAACACCGCCGACGGCGTGATTCCGACCCTGGCTTTGGTGGACGAGCTCCACCGTCACAAGAACTCAGACCTTTACGCCGTGTTCCGTGACGGACTCGGCCCGCGGCAGGGGCAGATGATTACCATTTCAACCGCCGGCGACGATGAGAACTCCCCGCTGGGCTTGCTGCGCCAGGGGGCACACGCTCTCCCGGAACAAAAACGGGAAGGTCTGTACCGCTACGCTCGCAAGGAAGGGTTTGCCCTTCACGAATGGGCATTGGAGCCCGACGATGACCGCGAAGACCTGAACCTTGTGCTTCAGGCTAACCCAGCACCATGGCAGACCATTGACGGGCTACGCGGACGGCTGGAGTCGCCGTCCACCCGTTCATGGGAATGGGCCCGCTTCGCTTGCGGCGTATGGGTATCAGGGGAGGAGTCGGCAATCTCGGAAAAGGAGTGGCGTGAATGCGCTGATCCTTATGCCGAGATCCCCGACGGCACTATTGGTGTCACTATCGGCATCGACCTTGGCTGGAAGTGGGACACCACCGCCATCGTGCCGGTTTTCAAGGAGGGGGAAAGAATTACCGTTCACACTCCGACCATCGTTACCCCGCCTCAGGACGGCACCGCTACTCCCGTCGAGCAGATATGGGAACCAATCGCGGATATGGCCGCTCGCTGGCCTTCGGCAACCTTCGTGCTGGACCCAGCCGCCGGCGGTGAACAACTGGCGCAGAGAATCGACGACGAACTGCCGAACTGCCGCGTGGCTACCCACTCACAGAAGGCAACAACCATGTCACTTGCCGCACAGAGACTTTCAGACGCCATTGCCGAAAAGAAGATTCGGCACCCTGACGATCAGCAGTTGAACGCACACGTTATGTCCGCAGCCGCCAAGCCCGTAGGTGAAGGCTTCCGTTTCGTCAAGCAGAGCAAAAAGAAAATGCCTATTGACGGAATCATTGGACTAGCGATGGCGGTAAGCACACTTCAAGAGGAACCACCTGCCCCATCGCAGGTCTGGTTCACCTAACCGAAAGGAGGTCCGTCTATGGCCCCGACGACCCCTGCCGAATGGCGCGACCTTCTCGAACACCGACTTCACACCCGTTGGAGCGAGTGGCAGACTTTTGACCACTACTACGAAGGCAACCACCGCATCTCCGAGTGGTTGCGAACCACGCAGGCAGCCTTCCAAGGCACGGTCCTAGGTCAGCTCCTACGCGACCTCACTGACAACTACATGACTTTGGTGGTGGACGCACCAGCTGAGCGGTGCCGTGTTCAGGGTTTCCGGTTCGGTGAAGACGCCGACGATGAGGCATGGAGCATCTGGCAGGCCAACGGCCTCGACGCTCAGGCCAACATGGTCCACACGGAGTCGATCAAGCTGGGAGAGGCGTACTGGATGGTTCAGCCCTCTCCAGACGGGCCCATCATCACCTCAGAGCACCCTTCGCAGGTCATCGTGGCCCACGCTCCAGGGGATCGTCGACGCCGGCTCGCTGCTCTGAAGGAATGGAACGACGGCGATGAAACCTACGCCAACGTTTACCTGCCAGAAGGCGTGTTCAAGTACCGGACAGACTCTAAGCGCAGGCAGCACAAACGAACCGAAGAGCACTGGCAGCTGATCGAGAGCGCGTCTAACCCTCTCGGTGAAGTTCCCATCGTGCCGATCCCGAACAACCCTTCGATGCTCAGGGGCGGGCGCTCAGACCTTTCCTACGGTGCCGTAAGCCTTCAGGATCAGATCACCAAGACTGTCGTTGACTTGCTCATTGGCTCGGAGTACCACGGACTGCCGCAGCGCGTCCTGCTCGGAGTCGAGCCGCCCAGAGATCCCAACGGCAAGCCGATTCCGTTCCAGCAGGCCGCAAAGTCTCGCCTTTGGTATTTCGGCAACGAGAACGCCAAGGCTCACGAGTTTTCACAAGCCGATCTCAAAGCCCTGCGTGAATCCATTGACGGCTACATTGGCGACCTGGCGGCGCAGACGCGCATTCCGATCTACTACTTCCGGCCAGCCGCCATATCCAACATCTCCGCAGAAGCGCTGATTGGTCTGGACGCCGGCCTTGTCTCGAAGACCAACGACAAGAAAGACGCCTTCGGTGAAGGCCATGAAGAGGCTATGCGCCTTGCCTTCAAGTCGATTGACGCCAACGATCCCCGCGCAACGGCCACTGACGCGGAAACGATCTGGAAAGACACCGAGAGCCGTTCGCAGGCCCAGCTCACCGACGCGGTGACAAAGGAAGTCTCGATTGGCCTGCCGTTTGAGGCGGCGCTCGAAAAGCTCGGCTACAGCCCTCAGTCGATTTCGCGCATCCTTGACATGAGAGCAGAAGAAGCCTTCCTAACACCGGAAGTAAGCGCCGTCCCGACCGGTAGTGTTGTAGGTAGTGTTGTACCTACAGAAAACGGCCCCGCGCAGGACTAACTGCCGGGACCATGACCAGCCGTTAGGAGGCTGATATGGACGAGTTTACCAGCAAGACATGCGGTACATGCGGCGGCAACAAGCCGCTCCACGAGTTTCACCGCAATATCAAGAGCAGGGACGGCCACACCTCTAGCTGTAAGCCTTGCGCCCGTGAACGCACACGCAAGTGGGCGGCGCAGAATCCAGAACGAGTGCGTGAGGGCTGGGAAAAGTGGAGCAAGTCTGACGCGGGTAAAAAATCTCATAGAGAGGCGCAGAGGCGCTACCTCCAGACACCCGCAGGTTTGATTTCTAACAGAAACAAGGTCCGTCGCTCCGAGATCAAGGCTAAGTACGGGCTTACCGTTGAGGAGTACGAAGCGGTCCTTTCACGCGGTTGTGCCATATGCGGCACCCATGAGGGCCAGATGAACCTAGACCACGACCACGCCAACGGGCAGGTCAGGGACGCTCTATGCGGTGGCTGCAACCGGGGGCTTGGGCAGTTTCAAGACAAAGTTGACCGCCTCATTCAGGCCGCAGCATATTTGGAGGCGCACAGTGCCAGCACGTCAACAATCTCTCGCACTGACTGATCGCTATTCCGCGCAGCTGGCAACCACAGCGGCGCGGATTGCGCGGATTGCGCGAAGCCGGTGGAGCCTGGACCCCGCAGACTTCGACCGCAGCTACGAAACGTGGCTCGATGTGGTGGTGCCGCTGGTCACATCGGCCCAGAGATCGAACGAACGGCTCACGGCGGCGTACCTGACTTCGTTTATCGCGTCAGAAACCGGCAGACGCCCACGACTCAACAGGGTTGACTCTGTTGCGGGCTTCAGCAGCGCCGGACGCCCGCTGCGTGAGGCATGGGAGTCGCCACCGATCCGCGCCAAGATGGTTATGGCAAACGGCGGCACTACACAGCAGGCTTCCGAGGTTGCGAGGACAGCCGCCCTACGGTGGGCAGACGTGGATACATACTACGGAGCCAGAGGGCCAATGACGGCGCTTCTGGTGGCTGTGGCAGCCATCACGGGCTACACACGGGTCACCGGCGGGAACGCCTGCGGAGCGTGTCTGGGAGCAGCGGACGGAACCACCTTCGCAACGGACGAAGTGTTTGAGTTCCACGCTAACTGCGACTGCGTTGCCGAACCCGTCCTGATTGACGACCCCGGCACAGTCGAGCGTCCTACGGGGCAAGAAATCTTCAACGAACTTCCCAAGGCCGAACAGAACCGGCGACTTGGGGAAACAGCCGCAGAAGCAGTGCGCGGCGGTCTTCCGCTGAAAACGCTTGTGGGCCATGAGCCCGTAGGCGAAGGCGCGGAATGGCTGACACAGAAGCCGCTCGCGGCGCTGTAACAAAACCGGACCCTGGCGGAACCAGGGGCAACCCACCCGAAAGGGGCGCATATGGCAGACGAAGCGGCACCCGCCGAATCGGAAGCAACCACGGAATCGGCACCAGCCGAAACCACCACCTTCACCCAAGATCAGGTCAATGCCCTGATTGCCAAGGAGAAGGGCAAGATCCAGTCCAAGTTCGCGGATTACAGTGACCTCAAGTCCAAGGCCGCGAAGCTGGAAGAGATTGAATCGGCAAACGCTACTGAGCTTGAAAAAGCCCAGAAGAGGTCAGCCGAGCTGGAGTCCAGGTTGAGGGAAACCGAAACCATCGCACTCCGTCAGAAGGTCGCAGCAGAAAAGGAACTGCCAGCAAATCTGGTCCCGTTCCTGACCGCCAGCGACGAGGACGGTCTGGCTGAACAAGCCGCGACCCTGCTCGAAAACCTAAAGCCGGTTACACCGGACTTTGACGGTGGAACGCGAGAGCCGCCCGCCGATCCCAAGCCGCCCGAGGTAGCACATAACGATGTGTTTCTTGCCGCGCTCGGGCTCAAGAACAACTAAACCGCCCCGGATTCGCCGTCACATGACGGCTTCAGCCACCGGATAGCGGGGCTCCTACCAAGGAGTCAGCCATATGGCTAACCAGACACCGCTTTCCAGCCTCAGTGATGCGGCTGGAGGCATACTTCTCCCCCCAGAACAGGGTGCTCTTCTCATCGAAGGCATCCAGCGTGAATCCGGTGCGCTTCAGCTCGCCGGCGACTACCGCACCACCTCCTCACGGCGTGAAGCGTTCAGCATCTTCAACGGACGTGCCACAGCAGAGGTAGTTGGCGAAGGTGGCACCAAGCCAGTTACCGGCGCTGAGTTCAGCGGCGGAACCCTGACCGTCAAAAAGATCGCCTCAATCGTGACCTTCACGGATGAAATGATCGAGGACGTTCAGAACGGCGATGTCAACATTCTCGTTGACACCGACGTTCGGCAGGCCATCGCTGACGTTGCTGACGCTCACGCGGTCGGCAAGGATTCCGGCACCAACATCTCCGGAACCTTCGACAGCGAGCTCACCGCGACCACCTCGACGGTCGAGTGGGACGCCAGCAAGCAGGACGGGCTCCAGCTCGCAATCAGCGCAGCGATGGGCACGCTGGAGGCGAACGGCTACGGCGCGTTCAACAGCCTCGGCATCCTCGTTCACCCCTCGGTGGCTCGTGCCGTCCGTGACGCCCGTGCGACTGGTGGAGGCACCGCCTCGGCTACCGCTCAGGC
>JBFZCB010000120.1:0-15806 GCA_041308165.1 Caulobacterales bacterium | reverse complement strand
CCTTCCGGTTCAGGCCAACTGACAAAGATGGTCAATCAGATCGCCATTGCCGGTGTAGTCCAGGGCATGGCTGAGGCCCTCCACTTTGCCCAGGTGGCCGGCTTGGATACAGGTTCCGTTTATGAGGCGGTCTCCAAGGGTGCAGCTCAAAGCTGGCAAATGGATAACCGTTGGGCCACGGCTGCGAAGGGTGAGTTTGAGTTTGGTTTCGCTGTAGATCTGATGCGCAAAGATCTGGGTCTAGTCCTCGACGAGGCCCGTACAAACGGCGCTCGCCTGGCCCAGACAGCATTGGTGGATCAGTTCTATGCCGAGGTTCAGGCGCTGGGTGGCCATCGCTGGGATACCTCTAGCCTTATGGCCCGGCTTTCCTGTCCTGGAGGCCAGAAATGACCTTTAGCCTGCATGGATTGGCGAAACTGTTCCTTTCGCTACTCGTCTGCCTGGCTGGCGGAAGTGTGGAAGCCTCAACGGTCTTGCCTGGAGGTGCCCTTGTCGGTGGACGGCTGGCTGTTCAGAATCCGCCCCCTTCCTACAGCCCTGCTCAAGCCACATGGTCAACTCGAGATTTCCCGATCTCGGGTGGTGGGATGCTGGAGGAGCTCCGGATACACTACCGAACGCTTGGGCTACCCGTTCGTGATACCTCCGGCCAGATCACAAATGCCGTGCTCCTGCTGCATGGTACTGGAGGCACGGGTGCCCAGTTCCTGGTTCCACAGTTTGCCAATGAGCTGTTTGGGCCAGGTCAGCCACTGGATATCGCACGCTATTTCATCATCATGCCCGATAATCTGGGGCACGGAGCCTCGTCCAAGCCCAGTGACGGGCTGCGGGCCCGGTTTCCCGAATATGGTTATGCCGACATGGTTGAAGCCCAGCGGCGGCTCCTGACCGAAGGCCTGGGAATAAATCGGCTTCGATTGATGCTCGGAACCTCCATGGGCTGCATGCACATCTTTGTCTGGGCTGGAAAACATCCTGAGTTTTCCCGCTCGATGATGCCTATGGCCTGCCAGCCCACAGCTATCGTCGGGCGCAACCGCCTATGGCGAACGATGCTCAAGGACGCGATACGCTCAGATCCAGCCTGGGCGAATGGCGATTATGTTTCGCAACCCGTCCAGGGGTTGCGCACCGCTGTCAATCTGCTCGTGCTCGCCGGTGCCTCCCCTCTGCCGATGCAAGCCGAGTTGAATACACCCCAGGCCGTGGACGCATTTGCAACCTCCCAAATGAACCGTCGCCTGGGTGCACTTGATGCCAACGACCTCTGGTATCAAGTCAATGCATCCTGGGATTATGATCCGTCTGCAAGCCTGTCAAAGATCACCACACCGATGATGTGGATCAACTCGGCTGACGACTTTATCAATCCCCCCGAGCTCGGACTTGCTGAGCTCTATGTTCCCCAGATCTTAAATGTTCAGTACCGCCTGGTACCCGTGCAACCCAATGGCCGGGGTCACGGGACGCACACCTGGGCTGATTTCTGGAAAGATGACTTAAGGGCGCTTCTGGCTAGATCGGAGTGATGAAAAGACCCTGCCGGCGCAGATTGGCTTTGTGCGCCAAGGGGCAGGCACCAGGTTAAGGTCTGAGAATGGGGTGGCTCTCTCAGGCGCTCATCAGCCTTGCCGCCCTGGGTGCAAAATAGGTGACGATGCCGGCACAGCCTGCCCGTTTGAAGCTGTGCAATGTCTCCAGAATGGCCCGGTCTTCATCCAGCCAGCCCCTTTCCACTGAGGCCTGGATCATCGCGTACTCTCCCGAGACCTGATAGGCGAAGGTCGGAATCTGAAAGGTCTCTGATACACGTCTGACGATATCGAGATAGGGCATGCCGGGCTTCACCATCACAGCATCGGCCCCTTCGGAGATATCCATCGCGACCTCCCTCAGCGCTTCGTCAGAGTTGGCATAGTCCATCTGATAGGTCTTCTTGTCGCCGTTCAGAGACTTCGCCGTACCGACTGCATCACGATAGGGGCCGTAGAAAGAAGAGGCATATTTAGCAGCGTAAGACATGATGAGTGTGTCGTGGAAGCCGTTGGCTTCCAGAGCCTCGCGCACAGCCTGTACGCGCCCGTCCATCATGTCCGACGGTCCTACGACATCCGCGCCAGCATGGGCGTGAATGAAGGCCTGCTCCGCGAGCCTTTCAAGCGTTGGATCGTTGAGAACGCGTCCATCCTCTAGCACTCCGTCATGCCCATGATCTGTGTAGCAATCGAGTGCCACGTCGGTCATGACACCGATCCCGGGCGCCGCCTGTTTGATGGCGCGGATGCACTCCGGGACCAGCCCATCCGGATCTGTTGCGCCCGATCCGATACTGTCCTTGAGCGAACCCTCTATATTGGGGAACAGAGCGACCATTGGAATGCCAAGCTGATGGGCCTCGACTGCAGCCTGGGCTGCGGCTTTTGGAGAGAGTCGGAACACACCCGGCATGGAGGCGATGGCGATACGATCTTCTGGCCCGTCATGCACAATGAGGGGCCAGATCAGGTCTGAAGGGGAAAGGGTTGTTTCAGCAACAAGCCTGCGCATCCAGGGTTGGGAGCGCAGCCGCCGAGGACGGGCGAGTGGGTAGGGAGCCGGAGGATAGGGAAGGGACATGCCTACGCTTATAGTCACCTATCGGGCCTTGTGGGAGAGGGGCTCCATCGCCGGATTCAATCGCGGCCGGGTCAAAGGTGTCTAGAGCCCCCGAAAAGGACCAATATCCATGGCGGGATAATGTCGCAGCAGGCCCGGAAAAACCGGGCATTAGGGGGACGTCACTTCGACATATAAACCCGCTGCAAGCGGTTTTGGATATCTTCGAGCGGACTTAGAAACCCAGTGATGGATTGATCCAGCGCAAAGTCGCAGACCCCATTTGAGGCTAGGGAGACGGTTGGGAATAAGGGGGGAGTCGTGACTGAGAACCGTTATCAATTAGGGGTTTGCGGCGTTTTGTCCTTGCCCTTGCGTGGACAAGATGGGTCAATCGGCGCAATAGCCCCGGCAGATTTGAACGGGTCATTTCAAGACGCTTTAGAGTCGAGCAGCGTGTACCAATCTACCTACGATTACCGAGCGGCATTCCAGACCGCTGTTGAACAGGTCAAGGGCGAGGGACGTTACCGCGTCTTTGCCGACCTTAAACGCGTGCGTGGAGCCTTCCCAAAGGCGATACGTCGTCGTGAAGACGGGTCTGAGCAGGAAGTCGTGATCTGGTGCTCGAATGACTACCTCTGCATGGGGCAGCATCCGGTGGTTATTGAAGCCATGCAGGCTGAGATCCAATCCGTGGGAGCGGGTGCCGGTGGGACGCGCAATATCTCCGGTACCACGCGGTCAGCCGTCGATCTTGAAGCCGAGCTTGCCAGCTGGCACCAGAAGGAAGCATCGCTGCTTTTCACTTCGGGGTACGTAGGCAACGAGGCAACGCTTGCGACGTTGCAGAAGATCTTGCCTGGGCTGATTATTTTTTCCGATGCTCAAAATCACGCCTCCATGATCGCAGGCATCCGCAATGGCGGATGCGAGCGCCATGTTTTCCGCCACAATGATCTGACGCATCTGGAAGAGCTTCTGGCCTCAGCGCCAGCGGGGGCGCCAAAGCTCATAGCGTTTGAGAGTGTCTATTCGATGGATGGCGACATTGCCGATCTCAAGGGCACTATAGCCCTTGCCCGGCGCTACAATGCCATGACCTATCTTGATGAAGTCCATGCTGTCGGGCTCTACGGCGAAACCGGTGCTGGCGTAGCCGAACGTGATGGTGTGCTTGCAGATATTGATATCATCGAGTGCACCCTCGGCAAGGCTATCGGCGTGATGGGCGGCTATATTGCTGCCGACGCTGTCATCATCGATGCTGTGAGAAGCTGGGCTTCAGGCTTCATCTTCACGACCTCTCTTCCACCGGCCCTTACGGCAGGGGCGCTGGCCTCAGTACGGTATCTTAAGGCACACCCCGAGCTGCGCACGGCTCACCAGGAACGAGCGCGGGCCTTGAAGGATCGATTTGCCGCTGCCGGTATCCCGGTCATGGATAATGACAGCCACATCGTGCCCGTCCTTGTCGGCGATCCTGTTCATACCAAAATGGTGTCGGACATGTTGTTGGAAGACTTCGGCGTCTATGTGCAGCCGATCAACTATCCGACCGTTCCAAAGGGTACGGAGCGACTTCGGTTTACGCCCTCACCCAACCATACAGACGACATGATGGATGCCTTGGTATCCGCAATGGACAAGCTGTGGTCCCATTGCCGGATCGCCCGGATGCCAGCTGCCGCCTGAGTGGCCATCAGGTCTTCATCTCCGCTCGCTGAACGCACAAGAAGGCAGCCGTGGCGAAGTTCGCCTGGGACTAAGGCGCGCGCGCAGCCCTAACTGCCGATTCAACTGTAATGGCACAGAGAACCGATGCGATAATGATCAGCAGGCCATAGTCATGGCCGCTGAATACAACAGGTATGGCAGCGCAGAGCATGGTGATACCGGGGTAAATGGCTGAAAAGGCCACGGTTTCCGGGGCGTCTGTAGAAATCATTGGTATTGGCGCCCTGCCCTTGCGGCGTGCCAGAAACGCGTTGCAGCCCATTAGGGCCGGTATGCAGATAAGAGGCAGAACGATGTATTTTATCGTCTGTCCTGGCTCGCCAAACAGGCTTGCGGTCGCGATCAACAGTACAAGCGCAAGACTGGTCGTGACCGCCAACAGCAGATTGGGTTCCAGTATCCTCACGACTTGACCTTTACATAGGAGCCTGGAGCCGGCTCGATCGGGCTGAGCGGGCCCTGAGAAGGATCGCGCGGCTCCATCCAACTGCCAGAGCGAGCATGTAACCACTCCGCCCAGTGGTTCCACCAGCTCCCCGGATGTTCCTCGGCCTGAGCCTGCCATTCTGAAAGGCTGGAAGACAGGTCCGGATTGACCCAGTGCTGGTACTTGTTCGCCGAGGGGGGATTGATCACTCCGGCAATGTGCCCGGATCCCGCCAGTGTGAATGTAACATCCTTAGATCCAAAGGCTTTTGCCGAACGATAGACGGATGCCATGGGCGCAATATGGTCTTCGCGTGACGCCTGGAAATAGAGCGGAACCTTGACCCGCTTGAGGTCGACTTTGACCCCACCTATTTCAAACTCACCCTTTGAAAGACGGTTCTCACCATAGAGCTGGCGCAGATAGTCCATGTGAAGACGTTTGGGCATCCGGGTCTGATCAGCGTTCCAGAACAGAAGATCGAACGCTGCGGGAGATTTCCCCATGAGGTAGTTCGACACGAAGAACGACCAGATCAGATCATTGGCTCGAAGCGCATTGAAGGTATCAGCCATGGCGCTTCCGGGAAGTACGCCGCCGGCCGCATCCATCTGCTGCTCGACCTCGGCAAGCCAGTGATCGTCAGTAAACAGCAGAAGGTCTCCAGCTTCCTGAAAATCGTGTTGAGCCGCAAAGAAGGTCGTGGCGTTTACCCTTTCGTCTCCGCGCTCCGCCATGTGCCCCAGTGCCGCTCCCATAAGGGTTCCACCGATACAGTAGCCAACGGTGTTCAGCCGGTCCTGACCTGTCTGTTCCATTACCTTCTGGGTGGCGCGGTAAATGCCTTTTTCCAGATAGTCGTCAAAACCGAATCCAGCCTTGTCAGTGTCAGGATTGACCCAAGAGCACACAAACACAGAGAAGCCCTGAGCCGAAAGCCAGCGGATCAGTGAGTTCGCCGGCTGCAGGTCCATGATGTAGAACTTGTTGATCCACGGAGGGAAGATCAGCAGGGGAATCTGACGCTGCAGGCCAGATGCGGCATCATATTGGATCAGCTCGAAGAGTTCGTCCCGCCAGATGACCTGCCCGGGTGCAGTTGCGACATTTTCGCCGACGCTGAACTGCTCATAGTCCGCCTGGCTGATGCGCAGCTTTCCGGCCCCAGCCTCGAGATCTGCAGCGAAATTCTGCATCCCGCGGACGAGGGACTCACCGTTGCTTTCGGCCAGGGCCTTGAGCGCCACCGGATTTGAGGCCAGAAAATTGGCCGGTGAAAAGGCATCGGTGAGAAGTTTGGTAAAGAACTCCGCACGGCGTTTGACGGTGGGATCAATACCCTCAACACCAGCGACGAGCCCGTTCATCCAATCCGAGGTAACGAGATAGGACTGGCGCATCATGTCAAACATCGGGTTCTCGGACCAGGCTGGATCCTTGAACCGCTTGTCCTTGATGCTGTTATCAACCGGCTCGCCGGCGACGCGGCGTGAAGCTGTGCTCCAGAGTTCCAGATAACGATTGAACAGATCCGCCTGGGCGCTGAAAAGCTTGTCAGGACGTGCCGCTAGGCCGGACATGACCGAGCTCATTGCAGGAGCGATATTGAAGGGATCGGTTGAAGGTGGAGCGGCATTGCCTGCCTGTATCTTCCCGGCCTGGCCCATGGCGGCCTCGGTCATTGCCGTCTGTGCCGTCATTGCGGCTCGGGCCAGATTGACCGAAAGAGCCTCGATCATTGCACGCTGTTTGGCTGCGAGAGCCAGGGCTTCGGATCCGGTCTCGACAGAGGGGTCCAACGGCCTTTCAGTCTCAGCGTTCCCCTGTCCACCTGGCGGCTGCGAGGTTTTCACAGCAGGCTCGGCCTCAGCAGAGACGGGCTGGGCAGTCGAGATTAAGGTCTCTGGCGACTTGCCTTCACTCTTGGTCCGGGATTTCGTTGGTCGCGCTGAGGTGGGTCGCCCAGGCTTTCGAGGCTTGGCGGACACAGGGGGCGGTGTCGCAGGGGTCTTTGGCAAGCTTTTTCCTCCTGGAGCACACCTACACCTTTGGCGCAGGTTCTATGAGAGCCACAAACGCCGGGCTTTCACCAGAAGGGATCATGCCATATGACCCATTATGAAATGAACGGCCACAAGACGAAAAAGATCAGACTTCGATGCATGAGCGTGCTGATACCCGTCAGCGTGTTGGGACTGTGCGGTTGTGCTGGCATTTTTGAGGCCGGGACTGATCCCTCAATGATCCAGGACCAGGTGCAGCGTCCTATCCAGGCGAATCGCTCATACCCCCGTTGGGACGAGTTTCCGCGGGCGACGATCGGTGTGCCTGGACCTGCAGCCATTGCCGGGAAGGTTGAGATCCTTAGATCGGCAGACAGGCAGCTGCAGTTGGAGTTGGTCGAAATCGAATGGACCCTGGGCGATACCGAGGCGTTTGAAGCTGAGGTTGGAGCCCGCCTCAGCGAAATGCCCGTCTTGTCAGGTCCCATCCTTTCGGTCCCTGAGATCGAAGCCATGGCAGAGAGTCTTCGGCAAAAGGGGAAGGCTCCACCGCCGGTCGGCACCGTGCCCTAGAGAAGACCCTTTCACAGGCTTTGTCTCGCGACCCGCCAGTGGCGTCCGGCCAGGACAGCTCAAGGCAGGAGAGTAGGAACAGCTCGTCCTCGATGAAAGCACCGTGGCCGCTTTTGGCCGAGGGCATTGTGTGGACTGCGCCTAGAGTGACACAAGGAAGCACGATGGACAGAACCGTTATCTGAGATGGCAATGCAAACCACCTTTTGTCCGGTCCTGCGACGACCCGCGTTGCCAATTGTGACCTCCAGGCCCAACTGGTTTTCTGAGATGGCAGCTGTTCCTTGACCGCATTCTTTCTTGGAACGGAGAGATCCCTTTCCGGTCGGGCCTGGCGCCAACGTCCAGCCGACCCCGATACCGTTCGGGCTCACAGGCAAGGTTTTGGCCTCAGCGAACCACTCGCCAGGGCCCTGGCAGCCCGCGGCGTGCGTGCTGATCAGGGTGAAGATTTCCTGTCGCCAACACTGAAAGCCCTGTTTCCTGATCCGTCGAGTTTTCTTGACATGGATGCTGCAGCAGTTGCGATCATTGACAATTTTCAGGCTGAGAGCTCGATCCATATCTTTGCAGACTATGATGTCGACGGGGCCTCAAGTGCAGCCTTGCTGGTGCGTTGGTTCAGGGAGATGGGGAGCGAGTTGCCCATCTATGTTCCTGATCGCCTGACCGAGGGCTATGGACCAAGTGCCCGGGCATTTGAGACGCTGAAGTCCAGGGGCGCCGACTTGGTCATTACGGTCGATTGCGGGGCTGCTGCCAATGAGGCCGTTGCACATGCCGGACAGATCGGGCTGGATGTCGTGGTGGTTGACCACCACCTCATGCGCGAGCATCCCCCAACCTGTCTTGCCGTGGTCAATCCCAACCGGCCCGGATGCAACTCCGGGCAGGGCAATTTGGCCGCCGCTGGGGTGGTGTTTGTCTTGCTTGCCGCCTTGAATCGGGAGGCGAGGGCCCGGGGGCTCTTCAGCGATCAAAGGCCCCAACCGGATATTCGACGCTGGTTGGATCTGGCCGCTCTGGGAGCAATCTGTGATGTCACATCGCTCACAGGTTTCAACAGGGTACTGACAAGCCTCGGCCTCAAGAGGATGTCAGAGTGGCAGAACCCTGGCTTGAGTGCCCTCTTGTCGGTGGCGGGCACTGAACAGGGGCCGGCCAAAAGCAGTCACGCAGGATTCATCCTGGGCCCCCGCATCAATGCTGGGGGACGGATCGGTAAATCAGATCTTGGTGCTCGTCTTCTGTCTACCGACGACCCTGTCGAGGCAGCAGCACTCGCCCGTGAGCTGGACGCCTTGAACATCGCCCGCAGGGATGTGGAGCGAGAGGTTACTGAGGCTGCGGTCCAGCGTGTGGAGAGCCGGGGCCACCATGCCGATGGGTCTGCTGTCGTGGTTGTAGAGGGGGATGACTGGCATCCTGGCGTTGTTGGTATCGTGGCCGGTCGTTTGCGAGAACGCTGGAGGAAGCCGGTCATCGTCATAGGCTTGGACGCGGTAAATGGCTTGGGTAAGGGCTCGGGCCGATCACAACCTGGGATCAACCTGGGACAGGCCGTGCAGGCCGCCTGGCATGAGGGCCTTCTGCTCGCCGGCGGCGGACACGCCATGGCTGCCGGACTGACGCTACCGACTGCCGGTATAGGCGCCCTGCGAACGTTTCTGAACGATCGTCTGTCCAGCGAGCAGCCTCATGCCGAAGCCATCGATATCGTCGAAGTTGACGCCCTTATCGATCCATCAAGCGCGACGCGTGATCTCTTCGAGGATTTCGAGCGCCTCGCTCCCTTTGGTCAAGGCAATCCTGAACCCCTCTTTGCGTTAAGTGGAGTCCAGGCTCGTGAACCCGTAGCGATGAATGGAGGCCATGTCCGGTGCCGACTTGTTGGTCCCGACGGGTCGAGCGTGCGAGCCATAGCCTGGCGTTGTTCCGACCTGCCACTCGGCAAGACGCTTTTAGCCGGGCAGGGCGGACTGAACGTCGTTGGCCGCCTCAAGGCCGACGACTGGAATGGCCGTCGCGGTGTCCAGTTTGAGATTGAAGACGCTTCAGACCCCCGAATGGGATGAACCCGATACACCGCGACCAACAGGACGCAGGGGCTAGCGGCAAGAACAGGGGTTGCAAGCCCTGGAATCGGCGGCTATATCGCCGGCTCCCCGCGCAGCGGTCCCTTCGTCTATCGGTTAGGACGTCAGGTTTTCAACCTGAAAAGAGGGGTTCGACTCCCCTAGGGACTGCCACGCGGGGCTTTCCATATTTTTGCGCTAAACGGTTTCCTCGGTTTCTGCCGGGATGTCCTCGGTGCCTGACCTTAAGTTGCTAGAATTTGCAGTCGCATGGGACATCTATCTGTCTCGTAGAACTGCCTGCGCAAGCTCGATGATCATTGGCAGCGGGGTTTTGTCGCCTCCTGGATCTATTGGGCTTAAAGTTTGGCGTCTCGCTGCAACACCAAGTTGATCAAGATTGCGCCTGTTACCAGTAAACCTGCGGTATTGAACTATCGACCATTGCGATAGTTGAACAATTGCGGATTCTTATTGCTCAATCTCGCTGTCGTGCAGGAGGGGCGCGCAGGCATCTTCCTCATTTGCCACTGTCATTGATACAAACGTGCGGATTTCTGTTTTTGCCTGTTCGCTGAACCGTGTTAAACAACACTAGCCCGTGTGGGATTTGTGGGCCTTTGGGGGTTGCCTTGTCTTTACTTGAAGGGCTCTCGCCGCCGGAAGTTGTTCGGCTCCGAGGGCAGGTGAAATGGTTTGACCCGGGCAAGGGATACGGTTTCGTCGTGCCCGAAACGCCTGAGCGAACCGGCTTCAAGGATGTTCTTTTACATGTCACCTGCCTGCGCGAGATTGGGCACGACTTCACCGTTGAGGGCGCAGGGATTGTTTTCGATTGCATGGAGAGGCCCAAGGGCTGGCAGGTCACCAAGGTTCACGAACTCTCTCCGCTGCCGCAGCCGATTGCCCAGACCCGATGCAGCACCGTAATCGAAGAGACTGAGAGCCGCCGCCTGGAGCCCGCAACCGTCAAATGGTTCAATCGGACAAAGGGCTATGGCTTTGTCGTACGGCCGGGAGATGCGACTGACATCTTTGTTCACATCGAAACTCTTCGCCGGTTTGGTTTGGACGACCTGGTGCCTGGCGACACGGTCCGGGTACAGTTTGAGGAAGGGCCAAAAGGGCTCGTCGTTGCCGAAATCCGGCCGTCATAAAAAACGTTTCGAGCTGTAAAGATTGACACAGGGGCTGATGCGCAGATGAGATAGCGCTTTATCCTCGGGGTTTGCCATGTTCGTGTCTCGTCGCCTGTTGATCAGCCTGGCTTTCTTGGTCGCAGCCTGCGCGCCGAAGGCACCGGTTGACGCTAATGGCCGCGCGCTCGAACAGCTGTCTGTCGCGACAGCCAGCGGCACACACGAGTTTTGGGTCGAAATCGCTGATGATGACGCTTCTCGACGCAGAGGTCTGATGTTCCGTCCCCCCCTGGAGGATGATCGCGGAATGCTGTTCCAGTTCGAGATTGCAGCCGAACAGGCCTTCTGGATGAAGGACACGCCAAGCTCGCTCGATATCGTCTACATTGCGCCAGACGGAAAGATCGTTTCCATTGTTGCCAATACGACCCCTTATTCAGAACAGCCTCTACCCTCATATGGTGCTGCCAATGGCGTCTTAGAGGTGCGCGCTGGCCGAATGATGGAGATCGGTGCCAAGGCGGGGGACAAGGTCCAGCACCCATTCTTCGGCAACAAATAAAATTATTTTCGATTCCCATTTGCGGATAGAGCCCGAACGTGGCAAATCCCGCCGCCGGAGTGTAGCGCAGCCTGGTAGCGCATCTGGTTTGGGACCAGAGGGTCGGAGGTTCGAATCCTCTCACTCCGACCATTTTTTGGGTTAAGGCCCACTCAAGGTCGTTTGTGACTTGAACCTATGGGACGGGTACGGGCTAGGCTCCTTGCCCGCGCATGAACGAGAGACACCATGCTGGCTCGCATCTATCGGCCCTCAAAGACGGCAATGCAGTCAGGCAAGGCCAAGTCAAAGGACTGGTGCCTCGAGTTTGAGCCTGCATCTGCGCGGACAATCGACCCTTTGATGGGTTGGACCAGTTCATCCGATATGAACGGTCAGGTGCGGCTGACATTCGAAACGCGTGAAGACGCAGTAGCCTATGCCGAGCGTCATGGAATAGCCTTTCGGCTACAGGAGCCCAGAGAGGCACCTTTGATTCTGAAGGCCTATGCCGACAATTTTGCCACCAGCCGCAAACAGCCCTGGACTCATTAGGGACCGGTTTTTTTCTGGCTCAAGGCCTGCGCCCATAGCTCAACCGGATAGAGCACCCGCCTTCTAAGCGGACGGTTGCAGGTTCGAGTCCTGCTGGGCGCGCCATTCTCGGGTTGACTGACACAGTCGCGACAGGCGGCAGCATGCCCCTCAGGTTCCAGACAGAGGATGAGCGCTGATGATCAGGCCTGCACGTCCAGTTTGACATTCGGGACCATACAGATTTGCAATGTCAGGAACCGAACTGTCCGGCCGCAAGCTTAGACAACGGGCCGGAGCCCCGGACCTATCCTAGCTGATGCACCCATGCGGCCAGGCCAACCTCAAGGTCGGCAATCAGATCCCTGGGATCTTCAAGACCGATGTGTAGTCGGATGAGTTCGCCAGGTAGAGCCAACGCCTGCGCACGATAGGACAACTGGCCGGTCTCGTGGGTTGCCAGACTTTCATAGCCGCCCCAGGACCAGCCAAGGCCAAAGAGCGAAAGCGCATCCAGAAAAGCATGGGCTGAGGCTTCATTGCCGCCCTTCATGATCAGCCCCATCACCGAGGCGGATCCTGAATAGTCCCGCAACCAGAGCCCATGAGCAGGGTCTGAGGGGAGGGCCGGATAGAGAATGCGGGAAATCTCCGGTCGCTGGGACAGCCACTGTGCCACCAAAAGACCAGATCGTGCCTGTTCCTGATACCTGAGGGTGAGGGTCCGCACGCCCCGGAGGGCAAGCCAGGCATCATCGGGAGAAACATGCCAACCCATATCCTCAATCGTGTGCCCGATCTTATGGCCAATCTCTGGATCTGAGACGCAGATGGAGCCCATCAGAACGTCGGAATGGCCCGATACATATTTGGTCAGGGCCTGGACACTGATGTCCACCCCTTGCTGGAGCGGCTTGAAGGCAAGTCCTGCGGCCCAGGTATTGTCCATTGCGGTGATAATGCCCCGCTCACGGGCTCCGCGGCAAAGTCTGGCTACATCCAGCATCTCGAACGTCAAAGACGCCGGTGATTCGATCAGAACGAGCCGCGTTCGATCACCCAGCATGGATATGACTTCGTCTGCATCTGCATCGGCCCGGTGATACCGAGTCTTGACCCCGTAACGGGACATCCAACGCTCAAGAAAGCGCCGGCTTGGGCCGTACAGTGCATCTGTGGCTAGCACCTCATCTCCCGGAGAGAGCATTGCCAGAAGCGGAACTGTGACAGCCGCCAGGCCAGAGGGCACAAGCCAGGCGTCACACCCGCCTTCAAGTACCATCACTGCAGACCTAAGGGCCTGAGAGGCCGATCCACCGTCTAGGCCGTAGATGGGTCCAGGTCCCGAATCTCTCATGGAAGCGACGCTGTCGCTCAACATCGTTGAGGCGCGTTCGATCGGGGGATTGACGGCCCTACGTCCCGAACCGCGCTGAGTTGCGGAGGAAATCAGTCGGGTGCGGTCGTTGTGAGGGGACATTAGGCGATTCAGTCGAGCAAAGTGTCGGGAATAGCTTGCAGATTGAGCACTAAAGGCGTCAAAAACCCGCGAGGTGCAAGCTTGGGGGCGCAAGCGGCAACGAGGCATACATGAGTGCGAGAGCGGTTTGGCGCTGGATAGACATCAGGCATGCGTCCATGGCGGCCAGCGTCATTGGAGCACTGGCGCTTGGAGCCTGCGACCAACAAGGACCAGTGCCCCAGGCTGAAGAAAGCCGAGCCACTGAGCCCACAGTTCAGAGAGCGATCCTTGTCAGTCCGACCCTGTCGGCCGTGCGCCAGCGCGGTTATCTCCGATGTGGCATCCATCAGGGCCTCGTAGGCTTTGCGATCCAGGACAATCGAGGCCAATGGCAAGGATTTGACGTTGATTTTTGTCGTGCCATGGCAGCAGCCATATTCAATGATCCACAGAAGGTACGGTTCACCCCGCTCACAGCAGATGAACGGTTCGAGGCACTGGCGTCAGGCTCGGTTGACGTGCTTTGGCGAAACAGCTCCTGGACAATGTCGCGAGATGTAGATGGCCGCTTCTCTTTTGCCGGCATCAATTACTACGACGGTCAGGGGGTCCTTGTCAGACGTTCGCTTGATCTCAACTCGGCCGCCGAACTGACCGGAGCCCGTATCTGCGTCGCTTCAGGCTCCACCAGTGCTCTGAATCTGGCTGACGATTTTCGCCTGAGAGGCGTTACCTACACGCCGGTCGTATTACCGACGGAAGAAGCCGCCCGGGCGGCCTATGCCCGAGAAGATTGCGACGCATTCAGCGCTGACATTTCGGCCCTAGCTGCCGCACGCAGCACCCTAACCGACCCTCAACAGCACGAAATCCTCACCGACATCCTCGCCAAGGAGCCCTTGGGGCCTGCAACACGAAGTGGCGATGTTCAATGGACCGCGCTGGTGCGCTGGACGCTGAACGCGGTGATCCTGGCCGAGGAACTAGGGGTGACCCGCGAGAATGTCCAATCGCTGTCAAAGGAAAGCAGAGACCCACGTGTGCGTCGTCTCTTGGGCCTTGAAGCCGACTTCGGTGCACCGCTGGGATTACAAAAGACCTGGGCGGCTTCCGCTATCGGTGCGGTTGGCAACTACGGTGAGATATTTGCCCGAAATCTTGGGCCGCAATCGCCTCTCGACCTGACACGTGGGTTGAATGCACAATGGAACGCAAGGCCCGCCGGACTGATCTACGGTTTGCCAATACACTAGGACCAAGAACGAGCCGATCGGGGGGAGGGACATATCCCGTTCGTGCACGCCATCCGTTATCAATGTGCCCCAGGGGGATGAATGACCGCGACCAAATCCGGCAAGTTGCCGCTTCACTGGCTTATGCTGATTGGCTTTCTGGTTGGCCTGGGTGGAGGGTTGCTTGTCAACCTCACCCTGGGCGCAGAAGTGCCTTGGGTTGTATGGCTGACGAGTAACGTCACTGGTCCAATCGGGCAGATCTTTCTCAGCCTGCTGTTCATGATGGTCATACCGCTTCTCTTCTCTGCCCTTGTGGTGGGTGTGGCAGAAATGGGCGACCTCAAGAGCCTGGGCCGGGCAGGCATAAAAACACTGCTGCTGACCATCTTCGTTTCGACCATTGCCGTGGTCATTGGTCTGGTCATGGTCAATGTCTTCCAGCCCGGAGCGGGCGTTGACCCCGTGCTTGCGGCTCAGTTGCTGGCGTCAGGCAAGGAAGGTGCCGCTGGGGTGATCGATCGGGCCCCAGAGAGCATCCAGCTGGGACAGTTCTTCCTTGAACTGGTCCCCTCCAACTTCTTCACTGCCGCTTCAGAGAACCAGATTCTGCCGGTCATGGTGTTTGCCCTGATCTTTGGCATTGGCCTGGTGATGGTGAAGAGCCCTGCCACGGATCATCTTCAAAAAGGTATCGAGGGACTTTTCGAAGTCTCTATGACCTTGATCAATCTGTTCATCAAACTGGCTCCCGTGGCTGTTGCCTGCTTGATGTTCAACCTTGCTGCCCTATTTGGCTGGGATTTGCTTGTCAGGCTGGCCGCCTTTGTTGGCGTTGCCGTTGGCGCCATGGCGATCCATATGTTCGTCGTATATCCGCTGGTCGTCTGGCTTGGCGCCCGCCGATCTCCCATCGAGTTCTTCAAGGGGATTCGCGAGCCGATGGTTGTCGCCTTCTCAACGGCGTCTTCGAACGCGACACTGCCTGTGGCGCTCAAGGCGGCCGAAGAAAAGCTCAACCTGCCAAGGAAGATTTCGCGATTTGTCCTGACGGTCGGCGCGACGGCGAACCAGAACGGTACCGCCCTTTTCGAGGGCGTAACCGTCCTGTTCCTGGCTCAGTTCTTCCAGATCGATCTTACGATCACGCAACAGTTTGTTGTTATGCTGGTCTGCATTCTCGGCGGTATTGGAACAGCGGGTGTCCCTGCTGGATCTCTGCCTGTCGTTGCCATGATCCTGGTGATGGTGGGAGTGCCACCAGAGGGTATCGGCCTCATCCTCGGCGTGGACCGGTTCCTCGATATGTGCCGCACCACACTAAACGTGACCGGTGATCTCGTACTGGCAACCGTCGTGTCTCACGGTGAAACCGACGAGATTGTGCCTGACGACCTGGAAGAGCCCACCGCGCCCGTGACTGCCGTTTGACGCCTAGGGCTGGGATGGCACGACCGTTATAACCGGCGTGTCATCCCGCCC
>JBFZCB010000119.1:0-5441 GCA_041308165.1 Caulobacterales bacterium | reverse complement strand
CTCTACATCCCGCTCGACTACCAGGAGGCCGTCATCCGCTCGGCCATTACCCTCAAACTGTGTGCCCATGAGGAGACCGGTGCCATCGTTGCGGCCATGACGACCTCGGTTCCGGAGTTTCCAGAGAGCGGCCGCAACTGGGATTATCGCTACTGCTGGATCCGCGATGCCTACTATACCGTGCGAGCCCTGAACCGACTTGGTGCCGTGGACATGCTCGAGAACTATCTCGTCTATCTGCGCAATCTGGTCGACGACGCCAAGGGCGGGCACGTCCAGCCTGTCTATGGGGTTGGACTGGAACCGGGTATCGGCGAACGGATCGTGGACAGTGTGAAGGGCTACCGCGGCATGAAGCCGGTGCGCGTGGGCAACCAGGCCCATGAGCACCTTCAGCACGATGTCTATGGCCAGATCGTCCTGCCTCTGGTTCAGAGTTTTTATGACACCCGCCTGATCCGGCCCGGGACCGTGGACGACTTCCACGCCCTGGAGACAGTGGGTGAGCGCGCTTTTGCCCTGCACGACCAGGCCGATGCCGGCCTGTGGGAGTTCAGGACGATTGCCAGGGTCCATACCTACTCCTCTGTGATGTGCTGGGCAGCCTGTGACCGACTGGCCAAGGCGGCGCAGCATCTGGGATTGGATGGGCGTGCCCGGCTCTGGCAGGACCGCGCAGATATTATCCGTGCACGGATTGAGAGCGAGTGTTTTGTCAAGGAAGAGGGACGTTTTGCGGCCAGTTTCGGAGGCCGCGAACTCGATGCCTCCCTCCTTCAACTGGTTGATCTTGGCTTTCTGGACGCCGCAGACCCTCGACAGGTGGCCACATTCAAGGCGATCGAGCGCGATCTCAAAAAGGGCCCCTTCCTGTTCCGCTATGTCGAGCCTGACGACTTCGGGGCCCCCGAAACTGCGTTCAACTTCTGTACCTTTTGGTTCATCGAAGCCCTCTGCCAGAACGGTCGCCCCGAGGAGGCCCGGACGATCTTTGAGGAAATGCTGTCCCACAGAACCCAGGCCGGCCTGCTCAGCGAGGACCTGGCGCTCGAGACCAACGAGCTCTGGGGCAACTACCCCCAGACCTATTCTCTGGTCGGTATCATCAATTGCGCGATCCTTCTGAGCCGCTCCTGGACAGACGTGCGTTAAGGCCCAGGGACCAGCTCGGCTGGGACGGGAAGATCAGGCCTCAGTCCCCGGTCACCCGCGCTGGGGCGCATCCTTTCCGGGCACCGGGCGTTGTATGGCCCATGTCTCGCCTTATTGTCGTCTCCAACCGGGTTTCGGCTCCGGTCGATCCGGCCGCCGGTTCAGCCGGTGGCCTGGCCATGGCCCTTTCTGCAGCCCTCAAGACCTACGACGGTCTATGGTTCGGCTGGTCTGGAGAGACCACAGAACGGTTCACCGGCGAGCTCAAAACTGAAAACCGGGCCGGTGTGAATGTGGCCCTGGTCGATCTGGAAGCCCAGGACGTCGAGGAATATTACAACGGTTATGCCAACAAGACGCTTTGGCCACTCTTTCACCACCGGGTTGATCTGACAGCCTATGAGCGCTCGTACGGCGAGGGCTATGAAAGGGTAAACCAGCGGTTTGCAGAGGTTCTGGCTCCGCTGATCGAGCCCGATGATGTCATCTGGGTGCATGACTATCATCTGATCCCGATTGCGCGGGATCTGCGCCGGCTGGGCATAACCAACCGTATTGGCTTCTTCCTTCACACCCCCTGGCCGGTCCGCCAGCTCATGGTGACCCTGCCCCATCACCGCAGGCTGGTGGAGACGCTGTTTGCCTATGATCTCATTGGCTTCCAGACCCGGGAATGGCTCGACCTGTTCAGGGACTATGTGATTTCCGAGGCCCGGGGATCGCTTGGGGCTGATGGAAACCTTGAGTGTTTTGGTCGTTCCGTCCAGGCCCAGGTCTTTCCGATCGGGATCGACGTCGACGCCTTCCTGGGAGCCCGCAACTCACCCCATGGCGTGAGAACCTATGACCGCATGTCGGCATCGGCGGCCTTCCGATCAATGATGGTCGGGGTCGACCGCCTCGACTATTCCAAGGGACTTGAGGAGAGGATGGTCGGCTATGAACAGTTTCTCGTCGACAATCCCCAGCTGCACGGAGAGGTTTTCCTGGTCCAGGTTACACCCATCAGTCGCGATGAAGTCGATACCTACCAGGACATCCGCGCTCGTCTGGACGCCCTGGCCGGGCGCATAAATGGCGAGTTCGCCGATATGGACTGGCAGCCCATCCGATACCTGAACCGAAGCTATCGCCGCGACCAGCTGGCAGGCATCTACAGGGCCGCACGGGTCGGACTGGTTACCCCGCTGCGCGACGGGATGAATCTTGTGGCCAAGGAATATGTGGCCGCCCAGAATCCCGACAACCCGGGCGTCCTCATCCTGTCCCGCTTTGCCGGTGCGGCTGAAGACATGGGCGAGGCCCTCCTGGTCAACCCGTTCAGCCGCGAAGAGCTTTCCGAAGCGATCAAGACGGCACTCACCCTTCCCCTTGAGGAGCGCATCCGAAAATGGAAGGCTCTGATGAAGGTGGTGCGGGATACAGACGTGGCGGTGTGGCGTGACCGTTTCGTGAGCAGGCTTAGATCCGTCCAGATCATGGGCGATGGAGACGCACCCTTTCACGACCGCCCGGCCAGATCGCTAACCGTCCCGGTTTGAAAAGGCCCACTGGGGCACCAGTCACGGCGAACAGAACCCGGCAACACCTCAGGTCCGGGCCTGATGGCCCGGCCTGAAGCGAACCGCTGCTGTCTTCAATGGCAAGAGCCCTAATAGATCTCGAACAGGCCCGCTGCACCCATGCCGCCGCCCACGCACATGGTCACTACGCCATACCTTGCGCCGCGACGTTTGCCTTCGATCAGCACATGACCGGCCATCCGCGCCCCGGACATGCCATAGGGGTGGCCGATAGAGATGGCTCCACCCGAGACGTTGAGCCTCTCATCGGGAATGCCCAGAACATCCTGGCAATGCAGGACCTGCACGGCAAAAGCCTCGTTTAGTTCCCATATCCCGATGTCATCTACCGTCAGTCCATGACGGCGAAGAAGGATCGGCACGGCATAGACCGGACCGATACCCATTTCATCAGGCTCACAACCCGCAACCGCCATACCCCGATAGGCACCCAGGGGCTGAAGGGCACGTCTGACGGCCTCACCAGCTTCCATGACAACGCAGGCCGATGCCCCGTCTGACAGCTGCGAAGCATTTCCGGCCGTTATATACTCGCCCTGCTGGATGACTTCTCCCGCCCCGAACACGGTCTTGAGGGACTTGAGCCCCTCAAGGGTCGTGTCGGCACGATTGCCCTCGTCCTTGGACAGGGTGATCTCCTTGGAGGCCGTCTGGCCGGTCGCCTTATCCATCACCTGCATGGTGGTGGTCATGGGGGCGATTTCCGCGTCGAAGCGGCCTGCCTCCTGGGCAGCAGCTGTCCGCTGCTGGGAGCGGAAGGCATATTCATCCTGTCGGTCACGCGAAATGCCGTAGCGGCGTGCAACCACCTCAGCCGTCTCGAGCATCGACATATAGATGTGCGGAGCCCGTTCCAGGAGCTCAGCATCCTGGCCGCGATAAAGGTTCATATGGGTGTTCTGGACCAGGGATATGCTCTCAAGCCCGCCACCCACGACCATTTTCTGCTGATCAAAAATGACCTGCTTGGCCGCTGTCGCTATGCCCATGAGACCGGAGGCGCATTGCCGATCCAGACTCATGCCGGCAACGGAGGCGGGAAGGCCCGCCGCCAGTGCGACCTGACGGGCCACGTTTCCACCGGTCGAGCCCTGCTGAAGGGCGGCTCCGATCACCACATCCTCGATCTCGGCGGGATCGACCCCGGCACGGGCCACAGCATGTCTGACAGCGTGGGCCCCGAGCTGCTGGGCCTGGGTGTCATTGAATGCACCCCTATAGGCACGACCGATCGGTGTACGGGCAGTCGAGACAATGACGGCTTCGCGCATAACAGGCTTCCTTGCTGGGCCCAGCTGCCCGGCCGTATGGCCTTGCCGCTCGAGCGGTCTACGTGATGGAGCCAGGGCCCTTCATCGCAAGGGCCTTGGCTCCGATATTACCCTACAGGCCTCTCCCTGCGTCAACGCAAGCAAAACAGGGCCGCGCCAGCCTACCATCGCATTCCAGATACGACCGCACGCCAGCGCAACCGGCCCAGGCGGGCAGGAGCGGGCACGGGCTGCCCTAGGTCTGTGCAGCCTGGGCCTTTGTCAGCTCAATCATACCCTGGGCCGCCCCCATCTCGGGGATGATCTCTCCGGTCCGGTCCGATATCGCCTCACTCTGGGCCACAACCTGCTCGGCAGCATCTGCACCCTTGATATGAACGCCCTGGGTGAGGGTGACATAGGCACGCTCAAACCCTCCGGCTCCGGCACCGAGGATGAACCGTGTCGGTGCCTCCTCGCCCACGAGGAAGAGCAGACCCGGCGTCACAAACTCCGGGCCGAGGGCTTCCAGGGGCAGTGCGGCACCCAGGTCCTCGGTCATGCGGGTATGGGCCGTCGGGGCCAGGCAGTTGACGCGGATATTGTTCTTGGCCCCCTCGATGGACAGTGTCTGCATAAGGCCAACCAGGGCCATCTTTGCCGCGCCGTAGTTGGACTGGCCAAAGTTGCCATAGAGACCTGACGATGAGGTCGTCATGACGATACGACCGTAGTTCCGCTCCCGCATGCCATCCCAGACCGCCTTGGTGCAGTTCACGGCCCCCATCAGGTGGACGTCCATGACGAACCGGAAGTCCTCCAGCGTCATCTTGGCGAAACTCTTGTCGCGCAGGACACCTGCATTGTTGACCAGGATATCTACCTGCCCCCAGGCGGACATGGCCTCATCCACCATGGCCTGCACAGCAACGGGATCGGTTACGGACGCACCATTGGCCATGGCTTGCCCGCCAGCAGCCCGGATTTCCTCAACGACCGCCTCGGCGGCGGCAGAGGAGCCTCCCGTGCCATCCCTGGCCCCCCCCAGGTCATTGACCACGACCCTTGCACCGCGCTCGGCAAGGGCAAGGGCATGCTGACGACCCAGTCCGCCCCCTGCACCGGTCACTATGGCAACCCGTCCGTCAAATCGCAGTGTCATGGCGCCGTCTCCAATCCTTGATCTTCATTCACTTTGAACCCTCTACCTGTAAATGGGCTTCCGCACCGGAAGGCAAGACGGGCAATGGGACACTGGATTGCATTCCAGACCGTGATTTTGTGTTGGAATGGTGCCACAGTTGCGACAATCATGCCTTAAAGGGCGGAACCCTAGAGGCTGGACCCCGTTCGGCTGCTAGGCGCAGATCAGATCACCCGGTATCAGACCGCGCAGATGTATTTTTTGGAAATGAGGACAGAATGAAGTTAAAGCTTCTTGCAAGTGTCGCTGTGG
>JBFZCB010000118.1:0-6647 GCA_041308165.1 Caulobacterales bacterium | reverse complement strand
TCAAGACCCATTCGTTTGGCTCTCGAACGGATCTGCTCGATGGCTTCCTCACCCGATATATAGGCCACTTTAGCGCCGCCAAGCGCGGCTCTGGCGGCCACCTCGAGAAGCAGGGTCGACTTGCCTACGCCAGGATCTCCACTAAGCAGAATGGCCGAGCCTGGGACGATCCCGCCTCCACAGACTCTGTCAAACTCCGCTACACCGGTCCTGATACGCTCCGGCTCTGGAGTATCGGATTGAAGGGATTCAAACGAAAGACCACGGGTTCGGCTCGAAGATCCGGGCTTCAGTGCGCCGGGCGGAGCGCTTTGGGCTTCCTGGACAATGGTGTTCCATTGACCACAGGCAGGGCATTGGCCCGACCACTTGCCATGAACAGATCCACAGGACTGACAAACATAGATCGCGATGTCTTTGGCCATGGCGTGGACCTTAACAGGATGTTTGAACGTAGGATCCTTGGAATCTGATGCCCATGTCCAAAATTGACGTCGCTGTAAATCGGCTAGAGGGCTGTTGTGGCCAGGCTGAGCTGCGGCATAACCGGCGTGTCATCTGAAGCCAGACATCTGGAGATTTCGATTTCAGACGCAAGTCCAACCTCATAAAATCTGGTTCTGGTTGAACAGTTAGAGGTCAGTCGCTAGCCGCCTAGAATGAAGGGTGAGCGGATGGTCGGCGTCCGTGCGGCGGGTAAGGAGCGTCCTTGTTGACCATGCCCTTCTTCAGCCAGGGATCGCTCCTCTAGCCGGTCTGACGTCGGATCAGTCCAGGTCTTGGCTGTCATAAGCGTTGGCAGGTCTCGTGATCTCAGGACCGGCCACGATAGAGCCTTGGGACGCGTGCGGTGATTGATGTGATCAGTTCATAGCTGATGGTTCCAGCTGAGGCTGCGACATCATCAAGCTTGTTGTTGGGACCAAAAAGTTCAGCCTGATCTCCGACACCCACTTCGATACCGGTCACGTCGACTGCAAAGACATCCATGGAGATGCGTCCGACGATGGGTAGAAAGGCTCCATTGAGCCATACCCTGCCTTGGCCCGTTGCGCTGTAGGCGCGCAAAAGCCCATCAGCATAGCCAGCGGCACAGGTGGCTATGGTCGTTGGCCTTGAAGCAAGAAAACCACAGGAGTAGCCGACACTGTCACCGGCCATCACATGCCTGACCTGGATGACCTGGGCGGTTAGGGTAGCAACAGGGGCTATTCTGGGATCTGGTTGGCTCTGCGGTCCTCCACCATAGAGGCAGATACCCGGCCTCACGGCATCGAACGCATAGTCTGGACCAAGAAAGCAACCGCCAGAGTTGGCGAAGGAGCGAAGGGTCTGGGGGTAACGGTCGCAAATCGTATGGAATGCCTCTCTTTGGCGTGCATTCATCGCGTGTGAGGGCTCATCTGAACAGGCTAGGTGGCTCATCACCATCGTCAGGCCCTCAAAGGGCAGGGGAGCCTCTTCGGGCCGGAACCCCAAACGGTTCATGCCTGTGTCAATCTGTAAAGCGCAGGGGCCACCGCCGTTGGCCAACCAGTCTGCGAGTTGTGAGGACTGGTTCAGAACGGGCCGGAGATCCGAATGCCTGAGGGTCGGGGCAGTATCCCCAAGACATCCATCCAGAACATAGATGGCAGGCTCGCAGCCCAGGGTGGAGCGAAGGGCGACCCCTTCACTGGCGCGAGCCACGAAAAAAGTTCGGGCACCTTCACGTAGCAGACGGGCCGCACACCGCCCTGCGCCCAGTCCATAGCTGTCAGCCTTTACAACGGGATGTACGGGCACGCCGCTGATCGCCTCAAGCGCATGGAAGTTGCGGGCGAGAGCATCCAAATCTACGTTCAGAACGGCTGGAGCTGGGTCAGAAGCGGTCATTGGCGGCTTATGCCGCAAGTTTCATGCGGTTAAATGCAAAAAGAACCGCTACAGGGACAAAAAAAGCTGATTTCGTAGACATGCCGGTCAATCATTCTGGAATGTCACTAAAGTTTCCGTATCCACTGCGAGCCAGGTTACCGAATTTCACGGTGTCGTCGTGGAAGGAAAGTTTGACGATGCCGATGGGACCGTGCCGCTGCTTGCCGATCACCACCTCGGCCGTGCCCTTCACCCGGTCCATATCTTCTTGCCATTTGAGGTGTTCATCTGTGCCCTCGCGGGGTTCCGTCCGGCCCAGGTAATAGCTTTCCCGATAGACGAACATAACACAGTCCGCGTCCTGCTCGATCGAGCCGGATTCGCGCAGATCTGAGAGTTGCGGGCGCTTGTCCTCACGATTTTCGACCTGTCGTGAGAGCTGGGACAGTGCGATGATGGGAACATTGAGTTCCTTGGCGAGGGCCTTGAGGCCACCGGTAATCTCAGACACTTCCTGCACACGGTTCTTTTGGCCATTACCCTCGCCGACCGTAATGAGCTGTAGGTAGTCTACAATGATGAGGTCCAGCCCCTGTTCCATTCGCTTAAGGCGCCGGGCACGGGCAGCGAGTTTTGAAATGGCTAGACCACCGGTAGCATCGATATAGAGGGGGCTTTCGCCTATTTCGATGGCGGCATCGCGGACCTTGCCGAAATCGGCTGCATCGATTTCCCCCTTGCGCAGGCGATCCGAAGACACACCGGACGCGTCGGCCAGTATACGCATCGCCAACTGTTCAGCGCTCATCTCCAGTGAGAAGAAGGCGACAACCCCTCCGGACACTGTCCGTCTGCCGTCCTGAGTTGGCTCCCAGCGGTAATTGCGCGCGACATTGAAGGCTATATTGGTGGCCAGCGCCGTCTTGCCCATCGATGGACGTCCGGCCAGGATCAGCAGATCAGACGGATGCATTCCGCCGAGTTTGGAATCGAGGTCATCCAGCCCCGACGCAAGACCAGCCAGTTTGCCGTCACGCTGATAGGCTTCACCCGCCATCTGAACCGCGCCGCTGAGCGCGGTTGAGAAACTTACAAATCCGGAAGACGGTGCCCCTGTCTCGGCCAGGGAGTAGAGGGTCAGCTCGGCCTGCTCTATCTGGTCGATTGCGGCGCGTTCGGGATCAGGAGCCTCCCGTATGATTTCACCACCAATTCGGATCAGGTCGCGGCGTAGCGCCAGGTCATAGACCACGCGCGCGTAATCTGGCGCATTCGCACCGGGAGGAGCCCGGTCCATCAGATCGGCGAGATACCTAAGACCGCCGAACTCGGCAAAAGCTGGATCCTGTTTGAACCGCTCCATCAGTATGGTCGGCTCTGCCAGTAGACCCTGGCGAATATGATCTTCTATGGCCTCATAGAGACGCTGATGAAACGGCTCGTAGAAATGGCTGCCACGTAGTCGGTCACTCAGTCTCTCAAAGACGCCATTGTCAAACATAAGCGCGCCCAGGAGGGCCTGCTCGGCCTCAAGGTTGTGAGGCAGAGAGGTAAGGGCGACGGTCTCGTTCGAGAAGGCAGGGAATGCGTTCATTGATCTTACGATCTACCCTTAGCCGGCTCCTGCGACAGGGTTGGACGCTACCTTTCCGGGGGACAGTTTTCGTGTGCTGTGGACCGTAATGAATCCAGCGAGCAAAGTTCAGCCTCTCGGGCACGGATAGGTTGCGACGGTCCAATGCCTGACCCCATCAGCAACACTCATTGTTCGTCTCTGGCTGGCGGGGATAGAGTTTAGATGGGCCAGAAACCGCGTCGTATTGATGTTGACGCGCTCGGGTGGGCAGGCGGGTGTAGGACGACCGGCGGCCTGATCGGCCCTAAGGCCGCCCAACACGGATTTAAAGGCCGTTTCCCCCTCGCGCATCAGTCTGCGGGCATCTGACCGCAGTAGTGCTGTTGGATTCATCGGTATCCGGTTCGCTGTTGTCACGAACTCCTCGAGTGTCATTGGCGGCGGAGCCATGGCCGTTAGCATGAGCCCCATGCCGAGCGCCGTCATCGTCCGTGTCATGAACTGGTTCCTCGATCCCAAGTTTGAAGCTTGAGATTCCTGTCTGACGAAATCAAGGCGTGCAGGATTACAAAGCGGTAAACCTTCAAAGCCCGCATTCAGGTCCTGCAGACACGAAAAAGGGGGCGTGTCCTAAGACACGCCCCCGGATCGAGTAGACGCTGGCCGGAGATCAGGCTTCTGAGCCGAGACCGTCCTGTTGGCCTGCACCGCCTTCAACCATGTCGCGGGCCTGCTCTGCTGCGAGCTCGCGATCTTCATCATAGGCCGACTTGATCACGTCTTCGCCCTTAGCCTGACGTTCGGCCTCGTCGGCTGAACGGGCGATGTTGATCCTGACAGTCGCTGTCACTTCGGCGTGCAGACGGATCAGGACCTCATGGACGCCCAGCGTCTTGATCGCCGTGTTCAGAACGACCTGAGAGCGCTCAACCTTGCCCCCTTCGGCCTGAACGGCTTCGGCCACGTCACGACCAGCGACAGATCCGTAGAGCTGGCCGGTTTCACCCGCCTGGCGGATCATGATGTAGGACTGGCCATCGATCTTGTCAGCGATCTTCTGGGCCTCGGCCTTGTTGCGATCGTTGCGGGCTTCAATGGCCGCACGATCAAGTTCGAACTTCTCCAGGTTCTTTGACGTGGCCCGCAAGG
Source organism: Caulobacterales bacterium (assembly GCA_041308165.1). Classification (GTDB taxonomy): domain Bacteria; phylum Pseudomonadota; class Alphaproteobacteria; order Caulobacterales; family Caulobacteraceae; genus Brevundimonas. Next base: position 2,065 of record JBFZCB010000118.1, on the reverse strand, counting down.
CCTTGTCCCGTGGCAGAAGGAAGTTACGGGCGAAGCCGTCCTTGACGGTTACGACGTCGCCGATGGCGCCGAGGTTCTCGACGCGTTCGAGCAGAACGACCTTCATCTTACTTCACCACATAAGGCAGGAGGGCCAGATACCGGGCGCGCTTGATGGCCTTGGCCAGTTCGCGTTGCTTGATCTGGGAAACGGCAGTGATGCGCGATGGCACGATCTTGCCGCGTTCGGAGATGTAGCGCTGCAGCAGCTTTACATCCTTGTAGTCAATCTTCGGCGCGCCTTCGCCCGTGAATGGGCAGATCTTGCGGCGACGATAGAAGGGCCGGCGAGGGCCGGACGAAGCGTTCACCGGTGTGCCGGGAACGTTGTTGCGGGAGGTTGCGTCAGTCATGATCTTGGCGCTCCTTACGCTTCGATTTCTTCGCGAGGACCGCGCTCGCGTTCGCGCTCGCGCTCACGCTCACGGCGAGCGAGCAGAGGCGAAAGCTCCAGATCGAGTTCCTCAACCCGGATCGTCAGCCAGCGCAGGACATCTTCATTGATCCCGAGCTGACGCTCGACCTCAGCCATGGCGGCTGGTGGGCAGTCGATCGCGAGCAGCGAATAATGCGCCTTACGGTTCTTCTTGACCCTGTAGGTAAGATTTCTCAGGCCCCAGTACTCAATCTTGGCGACTGAGCCGCCACCGGCGACGATGAGGTCCTTGATCATATCATTGAGGGCTTCGGCCTGTTGCGCGCTGATGTCTTGGCGCGACATGACCGTGTGCTCATATAGAGCCATTCGGTAGTCTCCCTTGACGGGTATCGGCGTAGATCGGCCGGGTAAGCCGGGTCCACGATGGATCCTGATGCGGCGGTCGGAACGATTTCCCGACCCTTTGGTGCTCCGCTTCAGGACCGATGCCCTGGAAAGCGGCGGCGTATAGGGGATAATCGGCCAGATGGCAAGGAAAGCCGGGCCACGCCAACTGAGCCTCGTGACATACCGGATCGATGACCAGGCCAAAGGTGGCACCGCCCTGCCTGCCTGCCTGCCATCTGAAAGACCCGCAGGCGGCATAAATCACCAGGTCTCATCGCCGATGTCTGGATCGGGAAGGGCGCATCTTAAAATGACGCAACAGCTTGAGGATACAAAATCCGGGGGAGACTTTCCATGAATGGATCAGGGTCGAGGACCCTTGCGAGGCCTTAACGAGCCCGCATCATACGCTCAGGACAAGGCTTCAAGTTCACGAAGCAGAGCCAGCATCGGGTTCCGGCGCGTTCCCAGTAAGCTATTGACGCGTTGCTGGGCACCGTTCCAGGCCGGCAGGGCACGGGTGAGTTGAGCATGACCCTTGGGCGTTAACCGAAGGCGGGCCCCACGCAGCCCTTCGACCGCTACGGACTCAACAGCGCCTGAACGCAGTAGGGGCTGCAGCGTACGCCAGAGCCCGCTCTGTTCGTGAGCCGTCGCCTTTGCCAACTGCACGAGTGTTGGTGTTTCAAGTCTCAAAAGCGTACGCAGAATGTTGAAACGCGTAACCGTAAGGCCCGATGGGGCCAGGGCTTCGTCATAGACACGTGTCAGGGATCGGGTAACCCGCCGCAATTGCCCGCATACACAGGGCGCAGCCGCCATGACCTGTGACGGCACAAAGATTGGCTCTGTTGAGTGAAGGTCGCTAGGCGGTTGCGGGGACGAAGCGTTGCTGACCATGGAACGATGATATGCAGAATGTCTTGCCCAGGCCTTAACCAAACCCGCCTGCCTTTGCCATAGGGTAATAGTTGGCAGGGCTTGCCGAGCCCGGGAACCGTCTGCATGCACCGCGTTCCACGCTGCGCGACAGCGTTGGGATCAGATCGTGGGCCGGTAACCTCCGGCAAGGCTAGATTCACGGGGGGTGTCTTGCCGGAAGATGGCCTTTCGCCTAGGCGTCGTGTCATCTTTACAGGCCGATATGGACGATCCATCCCATGACAATTGCACTTCTGTTCCCAGGCCAGGGTAGTCAGGCGGTTGGTATGGGCGCTGCATTGGCCGATGCCTTTCCATGCGCTCGGGACGTGTTTGCAG
>JBFZCB010000117.1:0-11119 GCA_041308165.1 Caulobacterales bacterium | reverse complement strand
GGCCTCTGCAAATCCTCTCGCTTCCCTATCCAAGCCCAGCATCCAGATCATAGCCCCGCCCGCCGAACTGACGCAGGTGCAGTCGTCGGCCCAAAGGGATGCCGTCGTGCGTCGTCTTCTTGAAGACGACACCCTTTCGGATGAAGTCCTGCATGCGGTTGTCCTGCTTGATCGTCGAGAGGGCTTGCCTGTGGCCCGGGTATGGACCGCAGGGACCACAGACGACACGGTGGAGGATTTTGTTCGCGATGCGCTTAAGGGCATCAATAGAAAGGCTGTCTTCGCCGCTTCCGGAATCAATCCCGAAATCGTGGATCAGACCGAGGACTTTCGCGCGGATGTGTCGGTGTTTTCACCGAAATCACAAGGCGGCGGGGAGGTCTCGTTTCGTGACAAGCTGCCCGGGATCATGGGGCTCATCGCCGGTTTTCTGCTGTGGTCTCTGATCCTGACCGGAGCCTCGATACTTCTCAATAGTGTCATGGAGGAGAAGTCGAACAAGATCCTCGAGGTGTTGCTGTCTTCGGCCTCGGCAACGGAGATTCTGACAGGCAAGGTACTCGGCGTCGCTCTGCTTACCCTCACTGTTCTCGTAGCCTGGGGTTCGATTGGATTGGGGGCACTTGCCAGTTTCGCGCCTGATCAGGCCGCCAATGTTACAGGTGTTCTCTGGCAGGGCGGAATGCTGGCCTGGTTCCTGGCCTTCATGGTGGGCGGCTATCTCATGTATGCTGTTCTCTTTGCCGCCATAGGGGCATTCTGCGAGACGCCACGTGATGCTCAGACGCTGATGGGGCCGATCATGATGATCCTTGTCGTGCCCATGATCACCATGCAGATGGCGTTGCAATCTCCCGATGCTCCCGTTGTGAAAATCCTGTCCTGGATTCCACTGTTCACGCCCTTCCTGATGATGGCGCGCATGCCGAGCGATCCGCCTCTTGTCGAATCCCTAGGGGCCATGCTGGCGATGTTTGCGTTCGCCATTCTTATGGTCTGGGTGGCTGGACGGGCGTTCAGGGCCGGAGCCCTGTCTGATGTGAAACTGAGTTGGAAAAGTTTCGCATCCGCTGTGCGGGGCGGTGGCCGTTAACCTCGACCACCCTTCAGGCCGATGCCCTGGGGTCGCTGATGAACAGCCTATCTGCCGGAAGCCCCTTGGGTCCGCCGTTGTGGGGTCACACCCTTCTACGAGCAGCTCCCTCTTTCTTGGCTGTCTTCCTTAGAAATGGCCCAAGAAAAAAGGCCGCTTCCAAGAAAGCGGCCTTTCCAAAATGACTTAGGCCCTTGGGACCCTATCAGCCCCGCGAGGGACCCGCGCCTGGAACACGGGGCTTGGGAGCGGGCAGAAGGCCTTCGCGCTGCATGCGCTTGCGCGCGAGCTTGCGAGCACGGCGGATGGCTTCAGCCTTCTGGCGAGCGCGTTTTTCCGAGGGCTTCTCATAATGCACGTGGCGCTTCATTTCACGGAAGCTGCCTTCACGCTGCATCTTCTTTTTCAGGGCTTTGAGCGCTTGATCGACGTTATTATCGCGAACGAAAATCTGTACCAGGTTGAACTCTCCTTTGGCCGCCCGCCGCGTCCTGTAAGGGAGACGGGCGAACAAATAAAATCGGTTTCCTCCGGACATGGTCCGTGGATGAAGGCGGGCTGATACACGATGCCCCCCTGCCTGTCCAGTTGTCGCAACCGGATCTGAAGGCTCGAAACAGCCTCCATACCGGCGTATCATAGGACCATGAACGCTATACCTCCCCAGCCAAACCTGTCACCTCAGCCAGATTGGGCCGAGTGTATGGAACAGGTCGTCCTGGATGCGGCCCTTGTCCGGGCAGGGCAGCTGGGATGGAACGCCAGGCTTTTGCGTGAAGCCGGAGCCAGTGCAGGACTGGGCCAGGGTGATCTGGAGCTTCTTTTTCCCAACGGGGCCAGGGATCTCGCAGCCCTGCTGTCTCGCAGGCATGACGCCCGTACCCTTCAGTGCCTGAGCGAGCTGGACGCGGGTAGCCTCAAGATTCGCGAACGCATTTCCCGGTCTGTTCTAGCCAGACTGGAGGCGGCCAGCGATGATCTGGAGGCCTCCCGGCGCTGCGCAGGTTTCCTGGCCCTGCCCGGAAACGCAGATCTTGGGCTTTCTCTGGCCTGGGAAACGGCGGACCAGCTCTGGTGCTGGTCTGGCGACAAGTCCACAGACTGGAATCACTATTCCAAGCGCACGATCCTTGTGGGGATCCTGATTCCGGGTTTGACCATAAGGCTGTTCGATGGACGCCAAGCCTCTGACGCCTTCGTGGCCGATCGGATTGCCAATGTCATGGCTTTTGAGACCTGGAAGGCGGGCAGGGATTTTGAGGCACCCTTGAAACGCTTCACGGCGACTTTGGCGGGCTTGCGATATCGAGCCTAGCTTGATTGGCCCCATTTGCGTGTGACCGCCTTGAGGCGCTTCAAAGTCCCATGTCGGTCCCGCAGGAATACATCCGGCCGATCCTCTAGCCTAGGTCGCCCTTGATCCTGTTTGCGTGCGCCATTTTTCGGCCGGGCCGGGCCTCGGCCTTGCCATAGAAATGCAGGCGCACATCAGGTTGACTGGCCAGGTCAGGCCAGGACTGGACCTCATCACCCAGCAGGTTGGTCATCTCTATGCGTGAATGCGCATGGGTTGGACCCAGTGGCCAGCCGGACACGGCCCGGATATGCTGCTCGAACTGGTCACACAAACAGCCATCCTGTGTCCAGTGTCCCGTATTATGGACCCGCGGTGCGATCTCGTTGACCAGAAGCGTCCCGTCGTCCAGTTCGAACAGCTCAACGCCCAGTACGCCGACATAGTCCAGGCCCTCTAGGATGGCGCGAGCAATCTCGTTCGCCCGACTTAGTGTGTCAGAACTAACAGAAGCGGGTGCCAGGGTTGTCCTGAGTACGCCTGCCTGATGTCTGTTTTCACCGAGTGGATAGACGGCCACACTGCCGTCACGTCCACGCGCAGCGATCACTGAAAGCTCGCGGGTGAATGAGGCTGCCGCTTCAAGGATTGCTGGACGTTGGCCGATGGCCTCATAGGCGGTTCCAGCCTCGGTGTGACTTCGTATCCAGACCTGTCCCTTGCCATCGTACCCCTCGCGTCGGGTCTTCAGCAGGCAGGGTAGGCCTATGGCGGCAACCGCAGCTGTCAGATCCTGCAGCGAATCCACCCTGGCAAACGCCACGGTGGTGGCTCCGACAGAGTTGAGAAAGGTCTTTTCCTCAATCCTGTCCTGGGCAACGCGCAAAGCCATAGGCCCGGGAGCAACTAGGGTACCGGTTGCGGCCAGCCGTTCGATGGATGCGGCCGGAACGTTCTCGAACTCAAATGTGACGGCATCACAGATATGACCAAGTTCGTTCAGGGCGGCCGGATCATCATACTGGGCAATCACCTTTCCAGAGGAAACGCGCCCTGCAGGGCTGTCGGCCTCCGGGTCCAGAATGATCACGTTGAACCCAAGTCTCGACGCGGCCTGGCTGAGCATGCGTCCCAGCTGACCACCCCCCATGATACCGAGAGTGGACCCGGGAGGAAGAGGCCGCTGATCCTTCAGCCGGTCCGTCACTCAGTCCTCAACACTGTCGGCAACGGCAGCGGACTGCTCGGTTCGGTACTCGGCCAATCGCGACGCTAGGGTTTCATCCGAAAGCGCCAGGATCTGTGCGGCCAGCAATCCTGCATTCTTTGCGCCCGCTTCACCAATAGCCAGGGTGGCGACTGGAATCCCCCCGGGCATCTGAACGATGGAGAGTAAGGAATCGAGTCCACTCAGGGCCTTGGACTGAACTGGCACCCCAAGAACCGGTAGCTCGGTCATTGAAGCCGCCATTCCGGGTAGATGAGCTGCACCGCCTGCGCCCGCAATGATAACCTTAAAACCGGCAGCCTTCGCGCCAGAGGCAAACTCATACAGGCGCTGGGGTGTACGGTGAGCCGAGATGACCTTTGCATCCCAGGCGATACCCAGGCTCTCGAGGGCATCGCAGGCATGTTTCATGGTGGGCCAGTCAGAGCGACTACCCATAATGACTGCGACAGGCGGTATCTTAGTCACCATGACCATGGCAGGAATCCCGGGTCCCAGTGATGGGAAAACGGCCCGTTACAGCACACGCGTTGCGCCCGCAACCAAGGGCGTTAGCATGGTGCGGGTTCAGGGGAGTGTCCCGAGGCGATTCCCGGAGAATTTCGTGCCCGAAACGGCTAATGCTCCAACGGTTGATCAACTTGACCTGCAGGTCGAGCTAGAGAAGCTGCGTGCAGAGATAGTGAAGTTGACCCAGCGTGCCGAGGCCGCTGAGGCGGCAGCAGACCATGATGTCTTGACGCCCGCTCTCAATCGACGTGGATTTGTCGAGGCGGTCAACAGGGCCATGGCCTGGTGCGCGCGATACGGATCTCCGGCTGTCATCGTCTATCTCGATCTGGACGGTTTCAAAGCCGTCAATGATACACTTGGGCATTCGGCCGGAGATGCGGCCCTGATTGCGGTCGCACGGCTACTGCTTGACAATGTTCGCGAGACCGATGCGGTTGGGCGTCTGGGTGGAGACGAGTTTGCGCTCGTTATGCTCAATGCCGGTGCTGACGAGGGAAGGGAAAAGGCCACTCGGCTAGCCGATGCCCTTCGAGACCAGGGATTCGAGTGGAACGGTTCGATCACGCCGCTGGGTGGATCGTTCGGGGTCAGAGCCTGGAGTGGACATACCGATGCCGAGATCTGGATAGCCGAAGCCGACACGGCCATGTGGGTGCGAAAGAAGGCACGATAGGCCGGATTTGCAGTGGCTGTTATGGAGGGGCTGGCCTACAGGCTGGGACTCGGTGCCAGCAGGAAGAACTGCCCATCACAGGCTAGAGGACACTTTTCACCCATGTCGCCAGAGCATTCTTGTCCTGGCGGCATGATCGTGCACGATTTGACCTTCATTGATACGATGATCAGCCTGAGTTCTGTTTCCAGAGGAGTCTTGACGATGCCGAATGCTGAGTTGCCAGTAGACAGCGGGTTGCCCCTTAGCCGGCCCACTGGCTCCCTGCTGGAACTCATCGGCAGAACGCCGATGATCGAGGTCACTCGGATGGACACGGGGCCATGCAGGCTCTTTCTGAAATTGGAAAGCCAGAATCCGGGCGGATCAATCAAAGACCGTATAGCGCTAGAGATGCTTGAAGTGGCCGAGCGCGAAGGCTGGCTCAAACCGGGCGGAACCATAGTCGAGGCTACGGCAGGCAATACCGGCCTTGCACTCACTCTTGTCGGAAAACAGAAGGGATACAATATCCTGCTGGTTATTCCTGATAAGATGTCGAAGGAAAAAATTCAGCATCTACGAGCCATGGGAGCCGATGTGAGGTTGACACGGTCTGATGTCCCGCACGGACATCCAGACTACTACACTGACATGGCCGAACGTCTCTCTCAGCAGATACCGGGTGCATACTACGTCAACCAGTTCGCCAATGCCGCGAACTCGGCCGCCCATGTCAAGACGACGGGTCCTGAAATCTGGGAGCAGATGGATCACGATCTCGATGCCTTTGTGGCCGGAGTCGGTTCGGGTGGCACGATCACCGGCGTGGCACAGTATCTTAGGAGCGTCGGGTCAGGGGCGCAGATCATACTGGCCGATCCTGTCGGTTCGACACTGGCCGGAATCGTAAATGAGGGCGTGCCGTCTCCTGAAGGCAGTTATACGGTCGAGGGTATCGGCCAGAATTTCGTGCCGGATACCGCCGACATGAGTCTGATCGACAAGGCCTACTCGATTCCAGATTCCGAAGCCGTCTCGACCGTTCGCGAGCTTCTGCTCAGGGAGGGCATACTTGCGGGATCATCTTCAGGCACCTTGATTGCTGCGGCATTGCGCTGGTGCCGTGAACAGACCGAGCCTAAGCGATGTGTGACCTTTGTCTGTGACACAGGGGCCAAATACCTTTCAAAGGTCTACAACGATGCGTGGCTGGCCGATCAGGGGCTTGGCGCGGCTCCGATCATGGGCAACCTGTCTGACCTGATCAGTCGCAAATACGCCGATGGTGCAGTCGTTGTCGCGGGACCGACAGACAGTCTGGACAGTGCCTTCAAGCGGATGCGCTCAAATGATGTTTCCCAGCTGCCGGTCATAAGCGAAGGCCGTCTGGTCGGCATACTCGATGAGAGTGACATCGTTCACATCATGAACACTGACGAGATTACCCGAAAGGAGAGGTTTGCCATGGCCGTTTCCTCGGCCATGACCCGCGATCTCGATACGGTCCAGGTCACAGAGCCGCTGGATGCCTTGATTCCTCTCTTTGACCGGGATCGCGTTGCCATTGTTCTGGATGGCGAAACCTTCGTCGGACTGATCGCACGCGTGGATCTGATCAACCACCTGAGCCTAAACCGGTAGCGATCCTGGTGCGCATGGCACGTCCATCCTCTGTGCAGATCAGTCGGCGGGCTGCTCTGACGGCTTCACTGGCGGTGGCAACGGCAGGCTCTGCAGCCAGTGCGCAGCCTTTAGAGCAGGTCTCGACCGGTTCCTATGCAAGCGGCGACCAGATGATCACGGTTGTGGTCTTCAGTCCCAGTGTTGCCGGCCTGCCAATGGCGGGAGCCGCCATCCTGCTCCTTCATGGGGGTGGCGGGGCTGGGCTGGATCTGCAGCGTTGGTACGAGCATGCCGCCAGACTGGCCAGACGAGGCTATACAGTCGCCTTTCCCGCCTGGTTCGGAGATTCAGCCCGGGGGGGACGGGCGGTCAGGGGAGAGGGCGAGCGTCAGAGGCAGGCTGTATTGGATGGTATAGACTGGCTGGCGTCACAGCCTGGGATCGATCCCGAGCGAATAGCGACCATGGGGTTCTCGCGCGGCGGTCATGCGGCCTGTGATGTGGCCATAACCCAGGCCAGGGTTGCTGCTGTTGTCGCCATTGCTTCAGGGGGTGGGCGTGAAATATCCGAAATTCACAGGAAACCGCCGGTTCTACTTATCTACGCCGACGGAGATCCGGTTGTAAGGGCAGGCCGGGTGCTAAACTGGGAACGAACATTGAGACGTGCGGGCGTGCCAGTGGAGACTGAAGTATTGGATGCGGACTATCACGTTCCTGAACCGGCGGAATGGCATGCCATTTTCGAGCGGGCTCATGGCTTTTTCCGACGACGGCTTTCTGTACCCGGTTGAACACCATCAATGATCTGGATGTCTGAGTTTGTGTCTGGGCGCTCAAGCGATACGACGGCACTCTCACTTCCTGATCTCACCGCAAGTCCACTTTACCCTCATGACCGCAGTCCATTGAGTGACGGGGTCAAAACCAGATAGCAGGAAAAATTGATGGCCGATCTCAGAAACAGCCAGGGCTTTTCCACTCGAGCCATCCACGCGGGCCAGAAACCTGACCCCACAACAGGCGCCGTCATGACGCCGATCTATGCAACCTCGACCTATGCCCAGGAAAGCCCTGGCGTAAACAAGGGCTCTGAGTACGCTCGCGGGAAGAACCCGACGCGTGAAGCTTTTGAGGCCTGTATCGCAGACCTTGAAGGGGGCGTTCAGGGTTTCGGCTTTGCCAGTGGAATGGCCGCCACATCCACAGCCCTCGAACTTCTGGATGCCGGCTCCCATATCATAACCGGCGATGACCTCTATGGTGGGTCTTGGCGTCTGTTCGAACGCGTAAGGCGGCGCACCATGGGCCTGGACTTTGCCTATGTCGATCTGTCCGACCTGGGAGCCGTTCAGGCCGCAATCACTGACAAGACGAGGATGCTGTGGGTTGAGACGCCAACCAATCCTCTCATGAAGCTTGCCGATATCTCGGCCCTTTCAGCACTGGCAAGGGAAAAGGGGCTTCTGCTTGTCGTCGACAATACGTTTGCCACGCCCTGGAGCCAGCAGCCGCTGAGCCTCGGCGCCGATATCGTCATGCACTCAGCGACCAAATACCTGAACGGTCACTCTGATATTGTTGGAGGGGTTCTGGTGACGGGATCACAGGAGCTGGCCACCCAACTGAAGTTCCTTCAGAATTCGATCGGCGGTGTCATGGGGCCTTTTGACGCCTTTCTCGCCAACCGTGGGCTCAAGACCCTTGGGTTGAGGATGAGGGCGCATAATGAGAATGCGATGCGGATAGCCCTATGGCTAGAGCAGCGCCAGGGCGTGGCCCGGGTGATCTATCCAGGCCTTTCCAGCCATCCTCAGCATGAACTCGCCGCCCGCCAGATGAATGGCCGGTTTGGGGGAATGATATCGGCTGTAATCGATGGTGACCTGGCCCGAACCCGGCAGGTACTCGAGCGGGTACGGGTTTTCACATTGGCTGAATCTCTGGGGGGTGTGGAGAGCCTGGTCAACCATCCCGCCATCATGACCCATGCCAGTGTGCCTCGAGATGTTCGCGAAGCGGGCGGAGTGACGGACAACCTGATCCGGCTATCTGTGGGTGTCGAGGATGTCGAAGATCTGATTTTGGATCTGGATAGGGCTTTGGGCTGAGGCCTCAGCCGAGGCGTTCGAGAGACTGATCAGCCGAATCCAGGGAGGGCTCGTCTGGCAAAAGGGCAATGTCGATTGCTTCAAAAAGCCTTTGAGACGTGATGGGTTTGGCAAGATGGTCGTCGGCACCTGCAGCCTTGCCCTCGGCGATGTGCTCAGCCATGGCATTGGCGGTCAGCATTAAAATGGGTGTACGTGCAATGCCCATGGCCTGTTCAAGCCGCCGAATCCGGCGTGTTGCCGTCAGTCCGTCCATAACGGGCATCTGCATGTCCATCAGTATGATGTCGAACCGCCCCTGACCGAAAGCCTCGACAGCCTTCAGTCCGTCTTCAACGGCTACAAGCTCGATGTTTGCGGCGGACAGGAGCACCTCGACGACCTTGCGATTTGCCGGGTGGTCGTCAGCCAACAGGATGCGCAGGGCTTCGGTGCGCTCGGGGGCTGTCTGATCAACGGGGCCGGCAGTCGGGTCCCTTTCGGCTTCGACGGGCACCAAGGGCAGCTTTACCCAGAAGGCAGCCCCCTGACCCGGGCTGCTGTTGCAGCCCATATGACCACCCATGCGCTGGACCAGATCCTGGGAAATGGCCAGGCCCAGACCCGTGCCTCCAAACTGACGGGTTATTGAACCATCGGCCTGCTGGAAGCGGTTGAAGATGCGGGCCATCTGAACCTCATCAAAACCGACGCCACTATCCGTTACCCTGAACAATATCTCATCCCCAGCGAGGGCTTCTACGGACACCCTGACTTCGCCGACACTGGTGAATTTAACAGCATTGGAAACCAGGTTCTCCAGGACCTGGCGAACCCGCACAATATCGCCAACGACCTTTTCGGGCAGATCTGGGTCCGTATCAATCCGCAGTACAAGTCCCTTGTCTTCGGCCCGCGCGCGCCAGAGTGCGCACATGTCCTGGACCATCTGCCCAAGTCCAAAGGGTGCTTTCTCAAGAGAAAGCAGACCCGCTTCAATCTTGGCCGAATCGAGAATGTCGGAAAGCAGCCGCTCCAGCGTGTCCCCGGAAGAGCGGATGATCTCAATCATCTCACGTTGCCTTGGGGGAAGGGTCTCACGTCCCAATGCATCCGCCATGGCTACAACCCCGTTCAATGGTGTTCGGATTTCGTGGCTCATGTTCGCCAAGAACTCGCTCTTGGCCCTATTGGCTGTTTCGGCCTGACTTTTGGCATCCTTCAGTCGGTTAGCCTGAAGCGTCAGCCAGATTACCGTGCCTATTGCCGTGCAGAGAAAGAGGATGAAGATACCGACGAGCCATCTCTGGCTGTCGATGACCACTTCCTGCAGGTTAGCGTTGGATTTGGCCGTCAGAAGCTGCAATCTGCGGTCGTTGAGCTTGGCTTGAAGGTCACCCGTGACCTGATTGATGCCTGAGCTGAACTGTTTGGTGTCGTCGACAGCCCTGGCCCGACTGTAGGCAGAAAGGCGCTCGAAGGCCTCTGAAGTCTGTCCGCTTGCAAAAAGGACTTCGGCCTCTACCAGCAAAACCCGTGAGGCTTCCCGGTCGCGCAAGTCACCTGCGGCCAGCATTCGGCGGAGTTCGGCCAAGTCTCGACGTGCTTGCGGCACGCGACCTGTCCGGGCCAGTGCAATGGCGCGTGCGGGCAAAATATCTGACGCGAGAAACGCAGCACTGCCCAGGCTGGCATCATAGGGGGAAAGGCAGTCCAGCAAGCCGTTCCAGTCCTGTCGAGCCTCCGTCACCATCACGCAAAGATTGGCATCATAGGCGCTCAGACTGATCAGGCCGGCGCGTCCGGTCAGGCGTTTGTGGGCCGCATAGAAACGTCTGGCGCGGTCATGGTCGCCGACCTGAACCGCCATCCTGGTTATGTTGTAGACACTGTCGAAATCTGGCCGGGGGTAGTTCGGGTTCGAAAACTCCACCTCGAAACGATGTAGGGCGTTTGTGGCCCCCCCAAGATCATTGAGCTTCATCAGATTGACCCCGGTGGTTTCCCATAATCCCGCCCGGGCGGTGGGAGCATAGGGGTCGCTGGCTGGAATGCGGGTGTCGAAATCGGTCAGGATGTTCAGGCTTTGGCCAATTCGGCCTTCATCCATCAGGGCCTGAGCAACCAGTCTTACGGCATGGGCACCTACGAACCAGTCCGGATCGGTTTTAGCGATCTGACGGATCTCGGATACGACGGAAGGATCGCCTGTATCGTATCGGATCGTCAGACTGTTGAGATGGGCAATCTTCTCGTAGCGGACATCACCTAGGTACTCAGCCCTGGCAGCTAGACGGCGGTTCCAGAGTTTGGCGCGTTCAAACTCTCCCTGGTTCAAAAGCGTCCAGGTCACATGGTAGAGCCGGTTCAATCCCTCACGGTCATTACGCTTCTCGGCCTGAATGCCGAAAGCCTCCAGGGCCTGGAAATCCGTCTGGCTGGCCCGCTTTTCGACGAAACTGACCAGGGCATCGGGGTCACGTACATCCGCTCTGGCTGCGCCGGCACCCGCAAGTGCAAGGACAACGAGAAGCAATCGCGCCAGTTGTTGTAAGGGTGTGCGTGCCAAGTTCCTGTCCCCACGCAAGTATCCTAGCAAAAACTTCTTGCTTAAGACTTACAC
>JBFZCB010000116.1:0-5129 GCA_041308165.1 Caulobacterales bacterium | reverse complement strand
CAGACTCAAGGTCAGACTCAGGGTCCAGTTCAGGGCCAGAGCAGGCCCACCACATCCCCTGAGTCACAGTCCTCAACCGTGGCCGATGTCGTCGTCACGGCTCGCGCCAACGATATCCGGACCTCGATCGATGCCGTCAGCTACAGCCTGCGCGATGACCTTCAGGCTCAGACTGGAACCCTGGCCGATGCCCTGCGCAACGTGCCCTCCGTAGATGTCGACCCCCAGGGCAATGTCTCCCTGCGCGGAGACGGAAATGTCACCATACTGATCGACGGGCGTCCCTCGGGGATTCTTTCGGGAGAGGGCCGTGCCCAGGCCCTGCTGCAGCTTTCAGCCGACCGCTATGCGCGCATAGAGGTCATGACCAATCCGTCTGCGGCCTACAGCCCGGAGGGTTCGGGGGGCGTGATAAACCTCATATCCAAGCCTACCGAGCCCCCTCCCGGTGCCCAGACGACCGGTTCGCTTCGGGCCAATATCGGTAATGAAGGTCGCTGGAATATTGGCTCAAGCGGCTCCTGGCAGAAGGACCGACTGACGCTTTCCGGGGACCTCAGCTATCGTTTCGATGCCAATGCCTTTGATTTCCCGCGCTTGCGCGAACAGATTTCGCCCGTAACAGGCGCTGTCGTGTCGACCACGGACATCAACCAGATACTCGAATCCGAGCAGGGAGGAACCTTTGGCCGATTCAGCGCTGACTTCCGTCTTACACCGCGTACCCAGCTGACAGGGGAACTGCGAGGTGCAGCCTTCGAAGGCACCGTAGATGACAGCGCCCTGTTCGAGACACGAAACGCTTCGGCCAGCCTGACCAATGCCTACCTTCGTGAGGGGGCATCGGAGTTCGAGCGGATAAACTGGGGCACGACTGCGCGGGTGCTCCACCGCTTCGACGAGGCCGGACACGAATGGTCCAATGAGCTGCGCTACGACCACAACATCAGCGACAGTTCGAACCTTTCAGCCACCCGGTTCATAACACCGGCCACGCCTGGCTTCCTTGAGCGCGGTGAGAGCTCGCTCGATCAGGATACACTGGGCTTCACTAGCGCCTATGTCCGCCCCACTTCGGAGGGTGGTCGGTTGAGACTGGGCTATGAGCTGACGGACCAGCGGCCGGACCAAGACACTGTCTTTCTTCGGGGAGCCAGCGAAAATGCCCTGGTGGTCCAACCCGGGCTGAGTAACCAGTTCGAGGCCAGCCAGGTCGTCCATGCGCTCTATGCCACTTTCGAACGCCCGCTCACGGCCAAGTTCTCTGCCCAGGCCGGGCTTCGCCTCGAGCAGGCCGACATAGAAATCGAGGATGTCACAGGCGGCACGACGGCCTCTCAGGACTACTTCCGGGCTTACCCGACAGCGCATGTCAACTACACTCTGTCCGAGACCCAGACACTGAGAGCCAGTTACTCGCGGCGTATCCAGCGTCCAGCGCTGGCTCAACTCAATCCCTTCATCGGTTTCCAGGATCCGTTGAACCTGCGGTCGGGCAATCCTGATCTGGAGCCCCAGGAGACCGATGCCTTCGAAGCCATGTGGCAGATGCGCCAGGGCCAGACCTTCTATCAGGCCACGGCCTATTATCGCGACACCGACAAGGCCTTCACAGAGGTGGCAACCGACGTTGGTTCAGGTGTCCTGCTGACCCGTCCTGAGAACCTCGGCGCTCGCAGGGACCTGGGACTTGAGGCGACCGCCAACGGCCGACTGAATCCCACTTTGCGCTACAATGCCAGTGTGAATGTCTTCCGTCAGGAAATCGATGCCACCGGCCTTGCAGGTGGCAGCAACAGGCAGGGTACGCTGGCCAGCGGGCGGGTAAGCCTCAGCTGGCAGCCGACCGCCGAGGACTTCGTCCAGCTGTCAGGATTCTGGCAGGGTGAAAGCCTCCTGGCCCAAGGCACGCGCGAGGCGGGCGGTATGGTCAACCTTGGCTATCGCCGCAAGCTGACCGACAGTGTCTCGTTCAACTTCACGGGTCGTGACCTGTTCAACTCTTTCAGCAACAAGACCGTGTTCGAGACAGCCCAGTTTCGCGAGATTTCAGAGCAGAATATCAATCTTCGAGCCTTCTTTGTGGGCCTGACATGGAGCTTTGGTTCAAGCCCACGTCGCCCTCCAGAGCAGTTCGACTTCTCGACCGGTCCGACCGGAGGCTGACCCACAATTGCGATGGCAGCCGCGGCCATCACAGTCTCAAGAAATTGGACCCAGGAGGCCAGCAATGCTGGCCTCTAAAGACTTCCTCGGGACCAATCGGTTTGTATTGAGCGATACGGATCTTGCAGGCCGGCCTTAGGGGTCGGGCTCGAAAGATCCGGATTTCTGCAAGCGGCACTTGTGTGACGCTCACGCCACACCCACCTCCGGATCAACCGAGCTGCACCCCGCTCGATCTAGAGGAGGTGCCAGCCGGGATCCGCTTCTCGAAGGGATAGGCCGTGAACCTGGAACTCTACTCTGACCGCGCCAAGCAGGTTGTGCAGTCCGCACAGACCTTGGCACTTGCCCGACGCCATCAACACTTTGCACCCGAACACCTGCTCAAGGTCCTTCTTGAAGAGCGCGACGGGCCCCGCAACACCAGCCTGGCCCGCACCCTGATCAGTGCCGCGGGCGGGGACGCCGAGAAAGCGGCCGCCGGAGCCGAGACGGCTCTCAAGAAAAGAGCCCAGGTCGAGGGCGGCTCAGGACAGCTTTATCTGGACGGCGCGACCGCACGTGTCTTCGCCGCTGCCGAGGCCGCAGCCAAGACAGGGGGCGACGCCTTTGTAACGACAGAACGGCTGCTGTCCGCCCTGGCTCGCGAAGGCGGCGTGGCCGCCGAGATCCTCAAGTCGGCAGGGGCCAGTCCGGCCAAGCTCGATGAAGCCATCGCAGACGTCCGAAAAGGCAAGACTGCAGACAGTGCGGGCGCTGAAGACAGCTATGACGCCCTGAAGCGCTATGCCCGCGATCTCACCCAGGCCGCGCGCGACCAGAAGATCGATCCCGTCATCGGACGTGATGAGGAAATCAGGAGGACCATCCAGGTCCTGGCCCGGCGCACCAAGAACAATCCCGTGCTCATCGGTGAGCCCGGCGTCGGCAAGACCGCTATCGTTGAAGGCTTGGCGCTGCGCATCGTCAACGGCGACGTGCCTGAAAGCCTGAAGGACAAGACCGTGATGGGCCTGGACATGGGCTCCCTCATTGCGGGTGCCAAATACCGCGGCGAGTTCGAGGAACGACTGAAGTCCGTCCTGGGTGAGGTCACTGCGGCTGAGGGACAGATCATTCTGTTCATCGACGAGATGCACACCCTGGTCGGAGCGGGCAAGGGTGATGGCGCGATGGATGCCTCCAACCTGCTAAAGCCTGCCTTGGCGCGCGGTGAACTTCACTGCGTGGGAGCCACCACACTCGACGAGTACCGCAAGTACATCGAGAAGGATCCCGCCCTCGCCCGGCGCTTTCAGTCCGTCTTCGTAGACGAGCCGAGTGTCGAGGATACCGTCTCGATCCTGCGTGGGCTCAAGGAGAAATATGAGGTGCATCACGGCGTGCGCATCTCTGACAGCGCCATCGTCGCTGCCGCCACATTGTCAAACCGCTACATTACCGACCGCTTCCTGCCCGACAAGGCCATCGACCTGATCGACGAGGCCGGCTCACGCGTCCGGATGGCCGTAGATTCCAAGCCAGAAGCCCTGGACGAGATCGACCGCCGGCTGGTCCAGCTCAAGATCGAACGGGAGGCCCTCAGGAAGGAAACCGATAAGGCTTCGGTTGCCCGGCTTGAGAAGCTTGAGGACGACATTTCCGATCTGGAGATCGAATCCAGCGAACTGACGCAGCGCTGGAAGTCGGAGAAGGACAAGGTCGGCCAGGGCGCTCAGCTGCGCGAGACCCTTGATCGTCTTCGCGCAGAGCTTTCGGCGGCACAGAGGAACGGAGATCTAGGACGGGCTTCCGAGATCGCCTACGGCCAGATCCCCCAGATCGAGAAGCAGTTGTCCGAAGCCGAGGAGAGGGAGTCCTCTGCAGAGGGCCCGCTCACACCCGAGGTCGTCGACGCCGAGCAGATTGCCCAGGTCGTATCGCGCTGGACGGGCGTTCCGGTCGACAAGATGCTTGAAGGCGAGCGCGACAAGCTACTGCGAATGGAGGAGGCCCTGGGCGCGCGTGTCGTAGGCCAGGAGGAAGCGCTTGAAGCGGTCGCCGATGCTGTCCGACGTGCCCGTGCAGGGCTCAATGATCCCAACCGGCCTCTGGGCTCCTTTCTGTTTCTCGGCCCGACCGGTGTGGGCAAGACCGAACTGACCAAGGCCCTGGCCGCCTTCCTGTTCGACGACGAGGCGGCCATCACACGGATGGATATGTCCGAGTATATGGAAAAACACAGCGTCTCCCGCCTCATCGGAGCCCCCCCGGGCTATGTCGGCTATGACGAGGGCGGAGCCTTGACCGAGGCGGTTCGCCGCCGCCCCTATCAGGTCGTTCTGTTTGACGAGGTGGAAAAGGCCCACCCCGATGTCTTCAATGTCCTGCTGCAGGTTCTTGATGACGGGCGTCTGACGGACGGTCAGGGCCGGGTCGTCGACTTCAAGAACACCCTGATCATCATGACGTCGAACCTGGGCAGTCAGTATCTGTCGGAGCAGGCCGATGACCCCGAGGGTGGAGCGGCCGATGTCGAGGCTGTGCGCCCTATGGTCATGGACACCGTCCGAGGTCACTTCCGTCCGGAGTTCCTAAACCGGATCGACGAGATCATCCTGTTCCGCAGGCTGGGACGCGCACAAATGGGTGGCATTGTGCGCATTCAGCTCCAGCGCCTCGAGACGCTTATGGCCGATCGTCGCCTGACCCTGTCCCTGGATGATGCGGCTGCCGCCTGGCTGGCCGACAGGGGCTATGATCCTGCCTATGGAGCCCGCCCCCTCAAGCGCGTCATTCAGAAGGAGCTGGTCGATCCCATGGCCAAGAAACTGCTGGCTGGCGAGATCGAGGACGGGTCGGTTGTGGTCGTCACTGTTGGCACAGAGGGGCTCGAGATAGGCAAGGCCCGAATGCACTAGGGCACGGTCCCGCAAAGGGAGCCGCGGCCCGGCCTGTGGCCCGAGAGCCCTGGGCCCGCCCCC
>JBFZCB010000115.1:0-2537 GCA_041308165.1 Caulobacterales bacterium | reverse complement strand
AAACGGAACCTGTATCCAAGCCGGCCACCTGGGCAAAGTGGAGGGCCTCAGCCATGCCCTGGACTACACCGGCAATGGCGATCTGATTGACCATCTTTGTCAGTTGGCCTGAACCGGAAGGGCCCATGTACTGGACTGCCTTTGAATAGGCCATCAGCACCTCCCTTACCCGCGAAAGTGCGGCTTCATCACCCCCGGCCATGACGCTGAGTTGGCCGGATTCCGCCCCCGCCTGACCGCCTGAGACTGGCGCGTCGATAAAGTGGAGGTCGAGATCAACCGCTCGAGCCGCCATCTCCCTGGCCACCTTGGCGGAAGTGGTTGTGTGATCAACGATTATGGAACGGGGCCCCAGTTCGGGCAGGATAAGGTCAAGGATTGAGCGAACATCATCATCGTTACCCACGCAAAGGATGAAAACCTCAGCTTCGCGAGCGGCTTGGCCAACCGTTTCGGCATAGCTACCGCCCGTTGCACTGGCCCAGGCACGAGCCTTTTCCAGTGTTCGGTTATAGCCTGTTACCTGATGCCCTGCCCTGACCAGATGGCGGGCCATTGGTCCCCCCATCACACCTAATCCTGCGAATGCGATCTTCATCTGAACAGGTTTTACTCCTGAGGATCGGCTACAGAACCGAACCGGCTTCGGAAATAGGTCAGTGCAAGGCCTGAAGTGCTGAAGAAGCCCTCGACCTTGCCGACGAGAACAATGTGGTCCCCGAGCACAATCCGATCATGGGTCGAGCACTCGAACAGCGCCAGTGGTCGCATGAGGCAGGGAGCGCCCCGCTCGGAGCGTGTATATTCACCGGGTTTCAGGACCGCATCACCCCGCGAAAACCGCCTTGCCAGTTCCAGATCGTCAGCCGAGAGGATCTGGATCACAAACGACTGGGCCTGAAGAAAGACTTTAGATCGCTCTGAGCGTTCATCGAGACACCACAGGACAAGGCGAGGCTCAAGAGATACAGATGTAAACGAGTTGACCGTTATCCCAACAGGGCCATCGGGTCCGTCAGCTGTTACGACGCAGACGCCGGTCGCAAAGGCACCCAAGGCCTTGCGGTAGGCCAGCTGGTCCTCAGGATTCGGTGTCGGAGTTTGCGCGTTCGTCACACGCACCGACCTAGACCGATTTCCTCCGCTTGGCGAAGGGGGGCAGGCAGAAAATGGCGCATTTTGATTTCAGGTCCTGGGTGTTGGGTCGGCTCAACTATGCGCAGACCGGCATTTGACGCTCGACCTGTCCATCCACACAGCCAGCGGCTTGTGAAAGTGACGCATCCTCGTCCGGGCAACAACTTCTTAAGAAGAAGTCGCCATTTTAGGTTACCAAGAAACTTAAAGTCAGGGCCACGTATCGATGTCCGCAAGCGACCGTCCGATACTTATCAAGAAGGTCAAGAAGGTCCAGGGTGGCGGCCACCATGGTGGTGCTTGGAAGGTAGCCTACGCTGACTTCGTGACCGCTATGATGGCCTTCTTCCTTCTGATGTGGCTGCTCAACACGACCGATCCCGAGCAAAAGCGTGGCATCGCCACCTATTTTGCGCCCGCAAGCGTTTCGGAAACAACATCGGGTTCTGGGGGCATACTTGGGGGCACGGCCCTGGGTGAAGACGGTGCCAAGTCATCGGGAGCTGTATCCGCCATTACCCAGCTCGCGCCCGAGTCGCCTCAGGATGCACCTGAAGACGCAGGACAGAGCCAGAATCTTTCTTCAGCAAGTGAAGAGGCCCTCAAGGCTGAAATCGCCAGGCGCGAGGCCGTAGAGTTTGCAAGCGCAGCTGAATCGTTGCGGCAAGCTATGCAGCGGATGCCTGAGCTTGCAGAGTTGTCCAAACAGTTGATCATCGATCAAACCCCGGAAGGATTACGGATCCAGCTTGTCGACCAGGAAGGGCGTTCCATGTTCGATCAGAACTCGGCACGACCCAATGCTCGGGCCCAGGTACTTCTTCGCGCCGTTTCGGGAGTGATTAATCGCTTGCCAAACCGGATATCCATCACCGGCCATACATCGGCAGTAGCCGGCTCTGGTCGGCAAACCGAGGCTGGAGACTGGTCACTTTCAACCTCGCGGGCCGATGCCTCACGCCAGATACTGCAACGGTCCGGTGTCGATGCGGACCGGGTATTCTCGGTGGCGGGCAAGGCGGGTTCTGATCCACTTTATCCCGATGACCCGACACTGGCTGGAAACCGCAGGATTGCGATTGTCCTCCTGCGTGAAGCGCCTGTCCTTCCTTCGGATACCAGCCTGTGAGGCCATGTCGCAGGTTTCGGGTGCCCCTGTGACTTGCGTGAGTCCATAATGCGAGCTCAACTCAGGTCCAGTAAGCCTTGATGCCTTTCATCTTGGGCCCATTTCCAGAATCCGACCCTGCACCATGACCCAGCACGTCCCGACACATCAGCTGCGGTTTTTCATGACAGCCGTCGCGCCCTGCCCCTATCTTCCGGACCGGCTCGAGCGCAAGGTTTTTGCCAATCTTCCCTTTTCTGACGGTGCTCATGTCAATGACGAGCTGACGCAT
>JBFZCB010000114.1:0-2958 GCA_041308165.1 Caulobacterales bacterium | reverse complement strand
AGCCTCTGCCGCTCCAGGGGCAGACGCAGCTCTGATGGCCCCGGCACCGGCCCTTGCCGCCCTTGGGCGGGAGCGGGCACCGGCCGGGGAGTTGAGGGCGGTTAAACCCCGATGACCAGACTGACAGCCGTTGTTGTAGACCCACCAATGTTGAGGGTCTGGACGGTCCGGGCTCCCTCGACCTGATAGTCAGCGGCCGTGCCGGTGGTCTGTTTGAAGGCATCGAGTGCCATTCGAACGCCTGTGGCCCCCACGGGATGACCAAGGCCGATCAGGCCGCCGGAGGGATTGATCGGCAGTTTGCCCCCCCGCTCGATATCGCCCGCCTCAATGGCCTTCCAGCTTTCTCCCGGCTCGGTCAGCCCCAGGTGATCGATGGCCATATACTCTGTCATTGAAAAGCAATCGTGCGTCTCGACAGCATCGACATCGGCAAGCGACAGGTTGGCCCGGGTCCGCGCCTCGTCAATGGCCCGCTTCACATGCGGAAAGACATAGGGCTCGCGCTCGCTGTTGCTGATCTTGGTCGCATAGTGGATGGGGGCCGATCTGTGGCCCCACCCCTTAATCCGGGGTAGGCTCTCCAGCGCGATGCCGCGCGACTTTGCATATTGGGCGGCCCGTTCCGGAGACGCCAGGACGACGGCTGCAGAGCCATCGCTTACCTGACCGCAATCGGTTTTCCGCACGCGCCCTTCAATGATGGGGTTGGCATCGTCGTCTGCGGTAAAGCTGGCGTCGGAGAAGGTATAGTTGCGTGTCTGGGCGTTGGGATTTCGCCGGGCATTGGCGAAGTTGGTTTTGGCGATATGGCGAAGATGCGCCTCATCAAGACCGTAACGACGGTCATACTCATCGGTAAGGTCCGAAAAGGCCCTAGGCCAGACATAGGTTGCGTCCTGGAACTCGTGACCCGTCCAGGCTGCAGCCCCGAGATACTCCGCCCCCGTCTGGCCGGGAACATTTCGCATCAACTCTATACCTAGTACCAGTGCGGTCCCATAGTATCCGGCCCGGATGTCAGCCATGGCGGCAAGAAGGGCTAGGCTGCCGGAAGCGCAGGCCCCTTCATGACGCGATGTCGGCAGGTCCAGAAACCGCGGCTCGGCCTGGGCAAAGAAGCCGCCGAGCAGGCCCTGTCGGGCAAACAGGTCGCCGACAAAATTGCCCACATGGCCCACGTCGATGTCTTCAGGTTCAAGGCTCGTAGCCTCGAGTGTACCCTGGATAGCCTCACTGAACCCATCGAAAAGACCAAGACCCTCCCGGGCCCAGTTTCGTCCGAAGTCAGACTGCCACCCGCCAAGGATATAGGTCATGGGTTGATCCTTCATGCCGCCGCTGAGGCCTGAGCGGCCCGGATGGATGGGCCCTGGGACCAGGTTGCGTGGGTGCCGCTCGAGATCCGGGCCGGAAGGATGATCCGGGCCAACGGCTCGTCACCGGGGCGGCGGGCATCAAGTATGACGCATTCCGACCGGTCCTCGATCATGTCGGTAATGAAGGTGATGATATAGCCATCATCCTCGCTGGTAGCCCCGATGCGGGGTGCAAAGGCGGGCTCGGAGCCATAACGCTCGGGCCCGAAGTCAACGGCCCAGCTCTCTCCCGTGTCCATGTCGTGCTTGACCAGGCCGGTGAACAGGAACCAACCCGGCTTGGACACCGCGCTGTAGGCATAGCGATATTTCACGCCGCAGTACTGGTTGTTGATGACACCAAACTCCAGAACCCGATCATCCATTCTCTGTTCGGTGGTCTGGCCGGTTTTCAGATTGAAGCGCCAGCGATGCAGCTTGGGCTGGAGCATGTTCTGATCCAGAAACGTCATGATCCGCTCATAGGCCGGCCAGGCATCAGGACTGGTCTCGGGTACGGGATTGTCCTGGAAATATCCGTCCATAACGACCTCATCGCCCTCCTCCCAGGCATTCAGGAAGTGCAGGACATAGGTCGGCTCACTCTCGAACCAACGGATCTGGTCGGCCGTACCGTAGCGGGGGATGAGGCCGAAGCGGGACTTCATTTCCGGATGAAAGCGAGCGACATGATAGCCCTTGGGCAGCAGGTGCTCCTCCCAGAAGAGTGGGAAATCGTTCAGGATTGACCAGTTGGTCGTGAACGCCATGTCATGGGGCAGTCGCGCCCCTGGCAGGGGCACGGGGGTCAGGTGCTTGAGCCTGTTGTCGGGCCCAACCACCCCATAGTGCATGTAGGGAGCGGTCTTTGAATAGTTGAAGAACAGGAGTTCACCGGTCTTTTCATCGACCTTGGGGTGGGCCGATATGCCCTCCGGCGGGCACCAGTCAGCGCTGGGGAGCTGCTCCATCGTATAGGGGTCAAGCCGGTAACCCTCACCGCATTGGTAGAAGGTGGAGAGAATGGCACCGGCGTGGATGATGACATCGGTCGAGGAGGAATCCTTCAATCCCCCATGGGCTCCCCATCCCGGCTTTTCCGAGAGTGAGGGGTGTTCGGCAAGGCCCGCCCACAGGGCCCGGCCGGCCTGCTGTTCGGCGATGAAGCCCTTGGTGCGAACAAAGCGGTTGCGATAGGCGGCCTTGCCGTCACGCAGGCTGATCGAGTGGATCATTCCGTCCCCGTCAAAGGGATGGTAACGGCCCAGTGGCTGGTGGACCGGGTTCTCGGTGTTGCGAACATAGACGCCGTCAATATCGGTGGGGATGGTGCCGATCACGACCATGTCCTCAGCCGTGTATTCCTCGTGCTGCGGCGTCCAGGGCCCGTTCATATAGGGATGTTCATTGGGCTGCAGCGTGACCTTGATCGCGCGGTCCTCAGGGCTGGCTCCAAGGGCGTTTCGTCCTGCGCCTGTGTGTTGAAAACCCATGACCAGTACCTCCTCAAGACATGACGCCCAAATAAGTGGGTTGCGTTAGAATACCATTATTGCAGTGGTTGGCGAGAGGTTTTAGTATCACTTTACAAGCCACGCCT
>JBFZCB010000113.1:0-13300 GCA_041308165.1 Caulobacterales bacterium | reverse complement strand
ACCTTGTGAAACGGAGACTTATAGGTAATTCTCCGTGCAGGCTTGACAGGGGGCTGAATGAATTGCGGTCGCTTGGATGTGACACGTCTCGCATGATTACCCCGCGTCTGATCTGGCCGTTTGAGCCGACCGGGGGGGGGTTCGCATGACGTTTTCTGATCTGGCCGTCGATGATGATGGCACGGATTTAATCGCCTCAATCAGCAAGAGCCCGATTGCGGCGGTGATCAGCAATCCCCGACTGCCTGACAATCCGATCATTGCCGTCAATGAGGCATTCTGTGATCTTACAGGGTACGCCCGAGAGGAAATCCTTGGCCGAAACTGCCGGTTCCTTTCTGGGGATGCCACCGAACCCTGGCTTACTGAACGCATTCGCCAGGGCACGCGCGACAGAAAGCCAACCCTGGTCGAAATCCTCAACTACAAACGTTGTGGCAGGCCATTTCGGAATGCTG
This sequence comes from Caulobacterales bacterium, assembly GCA_041308165.1. Taxonomy (GTDB): domain Bacteria; phylum Pseudomonadota; class Alphaproteobacteria; order Caulobacterales; family Caulobacteraceae; genus Brevundimonas. The sequence continues at coordinate 12,842 of JBFZCB010000113.1, read as the reverse complement.
TCCTGGTCGCGCCCCTATTCTTGTCGAATGGCGAGCTTGGCTATTTCATCGGCTCTCAGGTGGAGCTGGATGAAGATGCTGCCGGACCGTCTACAAACCGGCGTCATCATGCTGTTGAAATCGTGCGGACCCTGTCACCGCGACAGCTTGAAGTCCTGCAGCAGGTCGCGGCCGGCCATCGCAGCAAACAGATCTCATTCAATCTTGGATTGAGCGAGAAGACAGTGAAGATGCATCGGGCCCTCATTTTCGAGAAAATAGGAACCCATAATGTGGCCGATGCCATAAGGCTGGCTGTCGAGGCCGGGCTTTAGCCGCAAGCGCCGGTCTGATCCGCGGAGCGCTCCAAGACTGTCGATTTCGGTGTACACACAGATGCCGAACTGAAGGGGTACAGATTTAGCCTCGAGGCGCAGCTTCAAGACCCGCAGTCAGAGCGCCCTCGGTGAGGGCTTCCAAACGCAAGGGTCCCGGCAGCTTCAAACAGCCGTGGCAATCGCTCAGTGCCAGGCACAGCGGTCATCGCCCCCCCCCAAACAAACCCGATCAGCCGCTCTGCGGCCAACAGACAAGGCGTTCGATCCAGTTCGAGACTGGCTTGAAGCGCGGTTCCGTCGAACTCACCGCACCGTAGCGGCTTAAGAGATCCGGCAAGTTCAGATTAAGAAAACTGCTTTCCAATCAATAGTTCAACCCAGGCCTTGGGGCCCTAAATCACGGCAGGAATACGGCCTAAAGGCCGTATGGCGAACCGTATGCAAAAGTTTAACGTTGCGTTGAAGCAAACTCTTGCGCTCAATGGGGGTAGCATGTGGGGGCAAAACTCACGGGCTCATTCAGTACAAGCGTTAGCTGTCGTTGACTTCGAACTTAAGATCGTGACGCAGGACTAAATTATTGCTTGGACGATTAAATTAATAACAAGCGTTTTTATTGCACCTGCGAAATAACTACAAAACCCATTATTGGGAGGAGATTGAACAATGATTGAGGAACTATCGGCATTATCGCCGGGTCAATACGCTCTAGTCTATAATTCTCTATCTTTCGGGATAGCGACTTTTGCTGCAGCGACGATTTTCTTTTGGCTAGGTCGATCGCAAGTCGCCAATGAATACAAAACCGCTCTGACGATTACTGGCCTCGTTACATTCATAGCTCTCTATCACTACTTCCGTATGTTTGAGAGCTTTGAAGCTGCGGTCACCATGACGAACGGCGTTGTTGAAGCCTCCGGAAAGGAGTTCAACCGAGCCTACCGCTATGTTGATTGGCTCTTGACCGTGCCGCTTCTCCTGATCGAACTAATCCTGGTGATGCGCCTGACGCAGTCGGAAACCATCTCGAGGAGCGTCAAGCTCGGCCTTGCCGCTGCCCTGATGATCCTTCTCGGCTACCCAGGTGAAGTGTCCGGTGCCATCGACAATACCCGCCTGGTGTGGGGCATCCTGTCGATGATTCCGTTCCTCTACATCGTCTACACACTCTATGTGGCACTCGGCGACGCCATCCAGCGCCAGCCGGATAACGTCAAGGGCCTCATCGTACTCGCCCGGAACGTGACCGTCGTCTCGTGGTTCTTCTACCCGATCGTCTACTTCGCGCCCTTCTTGATGGGCAATGCAGCGAGCACTGACTCGTTCGTCATCATCGAGGTGGGCTACACGATCGCAGACCTCGTGGCCAAGGCAGGCTTCGGCGTGCTGATCTACACGATTGCCGTCCGCAAGTCGGCTATCGCTGCCTAACTAGGGAAGCCCGGCACCCATGGGTGCCGGGCCTTCTTTTTTGCATCAACCGGACATCGCCGGGGCAGAAGCCTGCGGCTCATGTGCGAGGCAACGAGGGACCATCATGCTTGCGAATATTGGTGTCGATCAGGGACATATCGGAGACCTGTCCCAGGTTGACGCCCTCATGGCCGGACTGCTGACCCGTCACCATGGCCTTGCCAGTTCGGCAGCCCTTGAGCATCTCAGCTGTCGCGGTAAGCAGTTTCGCGCCAGCCTGGCTCTTCAGAGCGCCTTGAGCCTCGGCTTGAGCATGGAGGCCGCGGTTGCGATCGCTGCCGCCAGCGAACTTCTTCACAATGCCTCTCTCGTACACGACGACATCCAGGACGGATCTCGTCTTCGCAGAGGAAGGGCCACCCTTTGGGCCAGTTATGGGACCGATGTCGCGATCTGCGCCGGCGACCTGATGATTTCGGCCTCCTACTCCAGTATCGCCAAGGCGGGTGGCCAACATGTCGCCGACGCCATAGATCGGATGCATCAACGGGTTTCGCAGGTCATCTGCGGACAGGTGGCAGATCTATCGGCTAGAGACACCACAACAACCACCTTCTTCCAATATCGCTCCATTGCCGTGGCCAAGTCGGCACCGCTTTTCGGATTGCCGCTCGAGCTGTCCCTGACCATCGCTGGCCGGGCAGACTATATCGGGCAGGCCGAGCTTGCCGCACAGGCTTTTGCCCTGGGCTACCAGATGACAGATGATATTGATGACGTCGTCAGCGATATGGCCAACGGACAACTCAATGCGGTGGCCATCTTTTCCAGAGACATGCCGCTCGAACGTGCACGAATTCTGGTCAAGCGCCTAGCGGCAAGAAGTTTCCGACAGGCCGAGAAACTGGCGCTTTCATTGCCGTCCCAATCGGGGGAACTGATGGCAAGTATTGCCAGCGACAGAGCATGGCTGGTCTAGGAGTGACACCAGAAAGCGCAAGAACTGCAGTCGTCATCGGGGGTGGTTTCGGGGGTATGGCCGCAGCGATCAGACTGCGGGCCAAGGGCTATGACGTTACCCTCGTTGATCGCTGCAAGCGTCTGGGCGGGCGGGCTCAGGTGTTCGAGCGAGATGGGTATCGCCACGACGCCGGACCCACGGTCATAACCGCACCCTTCCTGCTGGAAGAACTCTTTACCCTGCTTGATGAGCAGATGAGTGCCTATGTAGACCTTGTGCCACTCCCGCTCTGGTACCGCTTCTTTTATCCGGATGGTTCCACATTTGATTATGGTGGTACCGTAGAAGATACAAAGCGCGAGATAGAACGCATTTCCCCTGCGGATGTGGAGGGTTATGCCGGCCTTCTGGCTGAGTCCGAAAGGATCTATGACGTCGGCTTTTCCCAGCTTGCTGACAAGCCCTTCCATTCCCTGGGTGCCATGCTGCGCACCCTCCCGGCGATGCTACGCCTTGGCAGCCACCGCACGGTCTGGCAGCTGGTGGCCAGCCACCTCAAACATGACAAGCTGCGGCAGGCGTTTTCCGCTCAACCCCTGCTGGTCGGCGGAAATCCCTTCTCTACGACCAGTATCTATAACCTGATCCATTTTCTTGAACGTCGTCACGGCGTCCATTTTGCAATGGGTGGAACGGGGGCCCTGGTGGATGGTCTTGAGCGCCTCATGCGCGAAAACGGCATCAATATCCGCCTTCAGACCACGGTTGGGTCGATCGAAACGCACGCGGGCAAGGTCACCGGCGTACGGCTGGAAGATGGCGAACATATCCCTGCAGCCATCGTGGTCTCCAATACCGACCCTGCCCACGTCTACGACGTCCTTTTGAAGCGGCGCGACACGAAAGTCTCATCCCGCCTCAAGACGCGCCTTTCACGAAAGTCCATGGGCCTGTTCGTGCTCTTTTTTGGCACCGAGGGCACATACGAAGAGGTAGCTCACCACACGATCTGGCTCGGCCCCCGTTACAAGGCCCTTCTTGATGACATCTTCAACAAGAAGATCCTGGCCGACGACTTCTCGCTCTACCTGCATCGGCCCACGGCCACGGACCCCTCCTTTGCGCCGGCAGGACATGAGAGCTTCTATGCCCTGGTCCCTGTGCCCAACCTCCAGGCCGACATCGACTGGAGTGTCGAAGGGCCAAGGCTCAGGGATCGTGTCGTTGAAGCCCTGGAAAGAACCTTGTTACCGGATCTAAAGACCCGAATTCGCTCAGACTTCTACATGACGCCCATGGACTTCCTGACCGACTACCTGAGCCCGGCCGGTGCTGGATTCTCGATCGCCCCTCACTTCACACAATCCGCCTGGTTCAGATTTCACAACCGCGGCGAAGGGCCCGAGAATCTCTTCCTGGTCGGTGCAGGCACACACCCTGGAGCTGGCCTACCGGGGGTTATTTCCTCGGCCAAGGTGCTGGAGCACCTTGTGCCTGACGCCCCCTCCCCAAAGGTTGAGGCGTCCCAAGGCTCCTTCGGAGCCCCATGATGAAGCCTCAGCCGGCTGGGCTGGCCCCGGTCAGCCCCTATGCGATGAAGACCCACGGCAAGTCGTTTCATTTTGCGAGCCATTTCCTGGGTCCGCGTCAGGCTGAACGGGCCAGCCGACTTTATGCCTTCTGCCGGTTTCTGGACGATACGGTAGATCTGGCAGACAGCAGAGCTGAGGCCGAACAGACCATAGAGCATGTGCTTGCAGCCCTTGACGGGCGCAGGCCCCCCTGTCCGGCGACACAGGATTTCCTTGGGCTGGTTGAAGAGACTGGTATGGACCCCAGGCTTCCAGCCCTGTTGGTGCAGGGCCTCCGGTCCGACCTTGATGTTGTGGCCGTGGCCAGTGAGGACGAACTTCTGCGTTATGCCTACCATGTGGCCGGTGTGGTTGGACTGATGATGTGCGACATGGTGGATGTCAAAGCCCCTCAAGCCCGACCTTTTGCCATCGACCTCGGCATTGCCATGCAGCTCACCAATATCGCCAGGGACATCGATGAGGATGCAAGGCGTGGTCAGCGCTATGTGCCGGCTACCTGGATCGATGACCTTGAGGCCCAGACCATTGTGATGGCCGCACCTCAAACCCGACAAACAGTGAGCCTGGCCAGCGAGCGCCTGCTGAGGACGGCCGAGGCCTATTACAGAAGCGCCGAGAGTGGCCTTGGCTACCTGCCCGTGCGGGCCAGGTTCGCCGTACTCGTCGCTGGCCGTGTTTACCGCCAGATCGGTGTGAGTATTGCAAGACAAAGCCATGAGCCCTGGAAGGGACGGGCTCGTGTCCCGGGCATGGAGAAGATTTGGATCGCGCTTGGCGCTGGCGCTGCATTTCTCTTGCGCAGCCACATCCATTCCGTAAGCGCCACACACGACCCGAGGCTACACCACGCCCTGGAAGGACTTCCGGGCGCGGACCAGACCCGACTGTGATGGTTGATCGGGTTGATATCGTTATCCTCGGAGGTGGCTGCGCTGGTCTTGCGCTCGCACGCGAACTGGCCCTGCGGCCAGGACCTCTCAGGACCTTGGTCATCGAGCCTCGCCTCGACTATCACGAAGACCGAACCTGGTCGTTCTGGGCCCCCACCCTGCCTGAGCTGCCGCTCAGTTCACGGGCTCAATGGTCCAGCTGGGAAATCTCATCCGGAGCCCATTCCTACAGGCACCAATCCGCTGACTGGCGCTATCACTGGCTCTCTTCAGCAGACTACTATGCGGATGCCATTGCCAAGATCCACCAGAGCGAGTGGGTCGAACTCAGGCTCGGTGTTGCAGCTGGAGACATTGCCCATGATGAAGACAGTGCGCAGGTAGAGACAAGTAAAGGGCCAGTCCGGTGTCGCTGGGTCATCGATACCCGTCCTCCGGCTCAGGCGGCCTGCCTAAATGCTCCCCTCACCCAGTTGTTCTCCGGCGTTGAAGTCGAGACACGGGCGGATGTTTTCGACCCGACGACGGTCACACTCATGGGCAATCTGCGCACAACCGCCGGAGGGCTTGCCTTTGACTACGTCCTGCCACGTTCGCCCCGGCAGGCCCTGATCGAGTATACGGTTCTTTCCCTGAAGCCACATGATCCAGCCTTGCTGGATGAAGACTGCGATAGCCTTGTGCGCGGCCTTTGTGGAACAGAGGCAAAGATTCAAAGGCGCGAACGGGGGGCCTTGCCCATGGGACTTGCCGTCGGCCCGCCAGCCCCAGGTCCTGTCATCCTGGCCGGCACACCTGCAGGCGCACTACGCGCATCGTCCGGCTATGCCTTTCGTCGCATACAGGCCTGGGCATCTCAATGTGCTGAAAGTCTGGTCAGCAAGGGTCATCCAAGGACCGGTGCCATGGATCCGCCCTTTCGCAGGCTGATGGACCAGATCTTCCTTCAGGCCCTGACCTCCAACATGGCCAGGTCCCCAGACGACTTTAGCCAGATAGCGCGAGCTCTCGATGGAACGGGGTTTGCGCGTTTCATGTCGGATCAGTCCTCGCCAGCCGACTGGGCAAGGGTCATCGCGGGTCTACCCAAGATGCGCTATCTGAAGGCCACCATGAAGGTGCTCTCTAATCGCCGCCCGGATCATTTCACTTCGATACTCCCATGACAGTGATGGGGATCAGGCTCACCCAGTTTGCGATCAGGCCCGGCATTACTCTGGTGATGGCCGTGCTTGTGTCTGTGATCCTCGCAGGGAGCTCCAGCGGTCTTGAGCTTGCCATTGTTGCAATAGCCGTAGCCCTGGCTGGCCTGCCGCATGGTGCAGCCGATGCCTGGATTGCGACCCGGCAGGGACTATCAAGGGGCCCGATCAGGACAGCGGCCTTCCTCACGGTCTATATTGTCCTTGCTGTCCTGGTCGTCCTGGCCTGGCACGTGGCTGCGTTTGCGAGCCTGGTCGGATTTCTTGCCGCATCGGCCTGGCATTTTGGCGATGATGCGAGAGACGCTCACCACCCTGTAGCTCGCATCTCAACTGGGTTGATCATCCTGGGCGCGCCTGCCGTCTTCCATCCCGGTGCAGTCGGTGGAACCTACGTCGCCTTGACCAGCAGCGAAACCATCACCTCCACCATGCCCGCCGTGACGCAGCTTGTTGCCGCACAAGGCCTGCTGTTCTGGGCGGCCAGCCTGGTTCTACCGCTTACCCTTCTCCTGACCTGCAACAGGTCGAAAAAGAACTCTGGGGCCCGGATTTCAGCCCTCAAACATCTGTCCGAGATGATCGTGGTCATCGCCATGGCTGCATGGCTTTCTCCACTGCTCTATTTTGCAGTCTATTTCTGCGTCATCCATTCACCACGACACCTGTTGCGCGTTGTTGGGCTCTTTCCCGAGCAACGGGGAAAGGGCTTCACCGTCAGTGTCGGTCTTCTGACCCTCTTGTCCGTTCTGGCCGCCCTGGCTGCCTGGGGATGGCTTTCGTTTACAGGCCTGCAGCCCGATGTCGCAGGACTGAAAGTCCTGTTCATAGGCCTCGCGGCCCTAACCCTTCCCCATATGGTCCTGGTCGACGGGTTTTCGGCAGCAGCGTTTCAAGGCGGAAAAAAATGAGCGAGCCAGTGTCCTGCATCCCCTCGGATGTCGATGAGCGCGTCATCTGCGTCGATGAAGCGGATCAACCGGTTGGAGAAGCTGGCAAGCTTAGCGCCCATGAGCGCGGGCTCCTGCACAGGGCCTTCTCGGTCTTCCTATTCGATGATGAGAACCAGCTCCTGTTGCAGAAAAGGGCCGCCACAAAATATCACTCTGGGGCGTTGTGGGCCAACAGCTGCTGTGGCCATCCGCGCCCGAATGAACCCACTTTAGAGGCCGCCGTCAGACGCACACATGAAGAACTCGGGATTGCAGCCGAGCTCAAGGAAGCCTTCTGTTTTCGTTATCGGGTCAACCTCAACAATGGTCTGATCGAGAACGAGCTGGTGCACATGATGTTTGGTCGCTATCGCCCCCCTGCTGACCTGACATCCGCCCCAGAACCTGACCCCAATGAAGTCTCAGAGCTCCGCTGGATGGATCTGCAGGCCCTAGGCACGGATATGGATCACAATCCGGAGGCCTATGCCCCCTGGCTTCGTCTTTACATCAAGAACGGCATGGCAGATCTTCAGCGTGCCATCCAGCGACTGGGAGAGGGCTAGGCAGGCCCCGCAGATCAAGTCGAAATCCAGACCTTGAAACACGGTGTGGTGGACTTTCAGCTCGCACAGGACCCTTGATGAACCGCATTCAACGGCAAGTCAGGCGCGTCTCTTTGTGCCCCCTTCACCCCTGAGCAAACGGCACCCGGGCAGACTTCAGGCGGTTGTCCAGGACCATGGATGATGGTTTGCCCCGCCGCCAACCCGAGTTCGCCTCTTCGATGAAGGGCCTAGACGTCGCGCATGGGATCCAAGGCCGCAGCCTCCGGCTGCTCAGACCGCCCCTCAATCGCGTCGGCGACGATGCGACCCACCATTGGCCCCAGCAGCCAACCATTGCGCCGCGGTGCCAGGGCAAAAAACAAGCCGCCAATCCCCGTTGCCCCAGCCAGAGGCAAACCGTCATGGGTTGCCCCACGAATACCAACCCGCCAGTGAAACACGGAGCGGTCGAAAGGACGCTCAACAAGCTTCTCAAGCGCCCCTATAAGATGCAGGCTAGAAACCTCATCTGGCGTGAGATCGCGCCGACCTTCGTCCATGGTGGCCCCGACAAGACAGGTTCTATGGCTCGATGCGACATAGACACCTTTGCCTCTAATCACTCCGGGCGGCAAAAAGGCTTCACACGATCCAATCTGTCCTCTGATGGGCGTAAGGCTGTCTATCCGATCTGCCAGGCTAGACGGTAAGCCCGGCAAGGGCGGTGAGACCCCTGTGGCGAGAACGATGGCCCTCGCAACGGTAAGGCCAAGGTCATGAGTAACCGCCCAGCCACCGGGCGACAAAGCTAGAGAGAGGGCCTTGCCGCTGATCATGCGGTTTGGCAGCGCTGTGGCCATGACCTCCAGTGCCCTCTTGGCGTCTATGCGAAGATCATCGAGGGCCTGAACCCGCTGGCCCTGTCGGCAAATGGAAAAGCCCAGACTCTCGAGGCGGGCTGCGATTTCGTCAGAACCCTCTCCGCGCCATTCAGACCGCTCATCGATCAGCCCGATGCCATGTCGGGCTGCAAAGTCAGGCCATAACCGGGCGGCACTCAGCAGAAGGTCTGCCCGCTCGGGAGTCACAGTCTCGACTGCCGATTCAAGCGCCGGAGCGATCATGCCAGCAGCTATGGAGGAGGCACTTTCACCGCCTGGATCAACGACAGCGACGTCATGACCCCGGCTTGCCAGCTCAACAGCCGTGCACAGCCCGAGCACGCCGGCACCAACGACGAGAACATCCAGAGGCTGAGAGACAGGGTCGCGCGACACGGGAGGGTGTTTCGACCCGCGTGCGACGGAATTCAAGCCATCTCTGACGTCTGTTCGAGCTTAGTTTTGCGAAAGCTCGAGACGGGCAACCAGCGCGGCATGCTGCCTCCAGAGTGCGGCCGGAAGTCTCTCACCAAACTTCTCGTAGAACTCAGGAATGCGGGCCGATTCTTCAGCCCAGACCGCAGGATCCACATCAAGCAGGATGGAAAGATCGCTGTCGCTAAGTTCAAGGCCGTCCAGATCCAGGCCCTCACGGCAAGGAACACGCCCGACCGGGGTATCCTTGGCGGCTACGGTCCCGTCCAGTCGTTCAGAAATCCATTTCAGCACTCGGACATTGTCGCCAAACCCAGGCCAGACGAAACGACCATCCGCCCCTTTCCGAAACCAGTTCACAAAGAAGATACGCGGAAGCTTGGCGGCCTCGCCCTTCTGGCCCAGTGCAAGCCAGTGGGCAAAATAGTCACCCATATTGTATCCGCAGAATGGAAGCATGGCGAAGGGATCTCGTCTCAGCTCACCGACCTTGTTCTCGGCCGCTGCCGTGCCTTCAGAGGCTACAGTTGAGCCCATGAAGACGCCATGCTCCCAATCAAACGCCTCGGTCACGAGTGGCACGGCTGTCGCTCGCCGGCCCCCAAAGAGGATGGCGTCAATCGGCACGCCTGCAGGATCTTCCCATTCTTCAGCAATGGTCGGGCACTGTGAGGCCGGAGAGGCGAACCGTGCATTCGGATGGGCTGCGGGTTCACCCGAAGCGGGGTCGTGCGGTTGTCCCTTCCAGTTGGTCAGTCCGGCCGGCGCTACCTTGGACAGGCCCTCCCACCAAACGTCTCCATCTGCGGTGAGGGCCACATTGGTAAAGATGGTATTGGAGGCAAGTGTCTCGAGTGCATTGCGGTTGGTGCTGCGGCTGGTTCCCGGCGCAACGCCGAAAAAGCCAGCCTCGGGGTTCACGGCATAGAGCCGACCATCATCACCAAAGCGCATCCACGCTATATCATCGCCCACGGTCTCAGCCGTCCAGCCTTCCAGCGTCGGCTGAAGCATGGCCAGATTGGTCTTGCCACAGGCGGATGGAAAGGCCGCAGCCACGTATTTCACGCTCCCCTGGGGATTGGTGAGTTTCAGAATCAGCATGTGTTCGGCAAGCCATCCCTCATCGCGAGCCATCACCGATGCGATCCTCAGGGCATAACATTTCTTGCCCAGCAGGGCATTGCCACCATAGCCGGACCCATAGGACCAGATTTCACGCGTCTCGGGAAAATGAACGATCCACTTGTCAGCATTACAGGGCCAGGCCACGTCAGATTGTCCCGGATTCAGGGGAGCCCCCAAGGAGTGAACGGCAGGAACAAAGGCACCGTGCTCACCCAGCTGATCCAGAGCGGCCCGCCCCATACGCGTCATGATCCCCATGGAGACGGCCACATAACCGCTATCGGTGATCTCCACACCCAGGGCGCTGATCTTGGAGCCCAGTGGACCCATGCAGAACGGCACGACATAGAGGGTGCGTCCCACCATACAACCATCGAAAAGCCCCTCGAGCCTCTCGCGCATCTCAATGGGATCCGACCAGTTATTGGTTGGGCCGGCGTCGAGCGGATCTTCTGAACAGATGAAGGTGCGGCTCTCCACGCGAGCGACATCCCGGGGGTCAGAAGCGGCATAATAACTACCAGGGCGCTTCTCCTGGTCGAGCGCCTTGAGCGTGCCCTTTTCAATAAGGTCCGCAATAATCGCAGCCTTTTCGGTCTCGGAGCCATCGCACCAATGAACCCTGTCAGGACGGGTCAGGGCCGCAATCTGCTCTACCCAGGCAATAAGCCCCTTGTGACGGGTAGGCGCGGGATGAAGGCCGGGCACAGCCAGGCCGGCCTCGATTTCGACTGCGGACAAAGCTGGAACTCCTGGACCGGATCGGGCGATCTGCGTCGCCTCGTTTTCATGGAAACATGACGTGATGTTTCAGTAACAAAGCCATGATCACCCCACCCAGGTCAACAGCGGCAAGTTTTCACCTCCGGAATCGCATTAGCCTGATTGGGTAGAGATTTTTTTGACCCTTGACACCGATGTCATCGGTATCTCTATCTGCCAATTCGCGGGAACTCATATGAACACCGTATCGACCGCACCCGTTTCAGCCGCAGCAGAGCGCAATGCAGCACCGATTCTGGCTGTATTAAAGGCCCATCTTGGACCTTCCATGCGGGTTCTCGAGATCGCATCGGGGACCGGACAGCATGCCGAAGCCTTTGCTCGAGCGATCCCTAGCCTGACCTGGGTACCCAGCGATCCCGATGCAGAGGCACGATCCAGCATTGCGGCCCGACGATCTGCGTCCGGTCTGGCAAACCTTCAAGCCCCGATACGCCTCGATGCCGCGGACACCGCAGGCTGGCCCAATGATGTCTTCGACGCCATAGTCTGCATCAACATGATCCACATCAGTCCATGGTCAGCCAGCGAGGGGCTGATGCAGCAAGGGTCGAGCCGTCTTGTCGCTCCAGGAGGACTTATGGTCCTCTATGGCCCCTACCTCGAAGCTGAGATCCCCCTTGCCCCCTCCAATGCAGCATTCGATGTTGACCTCAAGGCCCGCAACCCAGCCTGGGGACTGAGAGACCGGGAAAAGGTCGTTCGACTGGCACGCAGCCATCAGCTTCATCTGACGCGGCGTATCGAGATGCCCGCCAACAACCTGATGCTTCTGTTTCGACGCATGTAATCCCCCATAGCCACACCCACCGGAGATGAGCCAATGACAATCCTTGCTGCGCTAGGCGTGACCCTAGCCTTGGGCATGACGGGAGCGATCCAGGCTCAGCAGGCCAGCCCTGCGCCAACTTCGGCGACCTCGCCTGCCCCCTCTTATGGTGCCCCTATATCCCTCGATCAGGCCAACGCCATTATTGAACGGGCCCTAGAGGCTTCACGATCACGGGGCTTCAGGATGGCCATTGCTATTGTGGAGCCGTCTGGCGAACTCGTGGCCTTCGCACGCATGGATGATACCCAATATGGTTCGATTCATGTTGCGTTGAAGAAAGCGTCCAGTTCGGCACGCTACCGCATCTCGACGGCGATCATGGAAGAGCGCGTCCTTTCTGGACGCCTAGTCAGTCTCGCCAACGATGACGCCCTTCCCATTGGTGGCGGCATGCCGATTGTGGTGAACGGACGGATCGTAGGAGCCATCGGCATATCCGGCGCCACCGCTGCCCAGGATCACGAAATCGCCCTTGAAGCCCTCGTCCTGCCCTGACACTCCATTGACGACAGCGACCCAGGCCTGTCAGTGACACACATGTCCTGGTCCAGATCCTATGATGGCGTAGAGCCAATCCGCCTGAACAAGTGGCTGGCCCAGACCGGGGTCTGTTCAAGGCGGGAAGCCGATGCGCTGATCTCGGAAGGTCTGGTTTGCGTTGATGGTCAGGTCGTATCTGACGCTGGTCGCAAGCTCATGACCGGCCAGGCCGTTCACCTTACAGAAAAGGCTCGGGCTGTTCTGGCCGAGGGCATTACCCTGATATTGCACAAGCCCGTGGGCTATGTTTCCGGACAGCCAGAACCCGGCAAGATACCGGCCGTTCGTCTTCTGACTGCCGACAGGCTGGAGGGGCCCGGCACCCCACCCGAGAAGGAGGCCTCCCTGCCCCCGATTGGCCGACTGGATGAGGATTCCAGAGGCC
>JBFZCB010000112.1:0-4388 GCA_041308165.1 Caulobacterales bacterium | reverse complement strand
TCATCACATAGTTCGTGGATGAGGCGGTGCCGCGAACTCCGCCGACACCAGCCTCGCCCGCTGTGGCGTTGAGGCCGGAAGAGGCGAGATTATAGTTCAGCTCGGTGATGCCACCGACGATATAGTATCTCGATCCCGCGATCTGACCGGCATAGATCCGACGATAGTTCTCCGGGTCTGTCCCGGCGCGTTCCGGGGTGTCCGAAAGCAGGTGCTGGCGCGCATAGTTCAGCTCGATATCGGCAACGGAACTGTCCAGGCGCTCCACAACCGGCACGCCTGCCTTGCCCAGTGCCGTGATCGCAAACAGGGCCGCCCCCTGAGAGACACGGGCTCCGGTCTCTAGATCCACGCGTCCGGTAAGGTCTGCGATCCGGCCGACGGCGATGCGGGGAGTTTGGCGCGAGCCGCCGCGAGCCGCCAGGCAGGACAGGGCGGGAGTATAGGGTGTGGGATTGACTGTGGCGGGAGCGTCGCCGATGGGGCGTACATAGCTTGAACGGCCTTCAGCCATGACCGTAGACGGCAAGACGGCTAGGGCAGCGATAGCGGCAATTACGGTATTGGCTTTGGTCATTGTCCCGATCCTGAACAGGTACTTTTCTCTTGCCGGGTGAAATGCAGCATTCGCGCCAAAGGTGATTTCGCCTAAATGGGACAGTAGACACAAAGACGCCCGCCGATGGATCGGCGGGCGTCAGGATCTCAAGGCCTGATGTGGCCAAGGGCCTATTGCGGGCGGTTTATCGCCTGCTGCTGTCCGATGATCACAGTCGAGTTCACGGGAGCATTATTGATCTGGGTCGAGTCGAGTACGACTGTGTTCCAGTTCCCGGAGATGTTCACATTGATCTGATTGCCGATCGCTGTGGCCGTTCCGGTAATGGCTCCACTGGCGAAGGATTCAGCTCCAGAGCGGAAGAAATCCGCTCCAGAAGACGCTCCGCCCGTGGCCCCTGTGACATTCAACTGGCTGCCACCCTGGCCGGACTGGATGAGCCCGTTCATGATGACGCGGTTGTTGTTCGCATCGCGTGTCGAAGGATTGAAGTTCTCCGACACCGTGCGCCCCGCCCCGCCATAGCCGCGTTCAAGTCCGGAAATACCGGACTGGGCCTGGGCCTGGGCGGCTCCGCTGTAAGCCAGAAGGGCAAGGGCGGAAATCGAGAGTAGGGTGTGTTTCATTTCGTTCCCCTGCGCTGAGCAAAGGAACGGGCACCATCGGGGATGGTACCCGTCCCGTCAGGCTCAGAAGCCGCGGATGGTCAGGCTGTTGCCGATAGCGGTGGAGGCAACGTCGATACGTCCGGCCACATCGCCAACGTTGACGGTGCTGACGGCGTTGATCGGTGCGCGGTGCAGGCGCTGGTTTGCCGCGATCGAACCCATGTCCGAAGTGATGTTGGCCATGTTGCCGCCTGCAGTCGCAGCGACCGTCAGTTCACCGGCGACGTGACCGAGGTTGGCGTTGATGATGGCGCTCGGGTCATTGATCAGGGACTGGTTCAGATTGATGTGACCGGCCTGAACGATGTTCAGGGTTGCGTTGTTGGCAATGGCGGTTGCGCTCAGGTCCACATCGCCTGCAGCTTCGTGGATGTTGGCATTGACCGTTGCGAACGCATCGCCCGTGAAGTTCTGGTTCAGGTTGACATACTCGGAGCTGCGGCCCTGGGCATTGAAGTTGTTGCCGATGGAGCTCGAGGCCGCGACGACAGCGTCCTGGGCGCGGCCGACGTTCAGGTCGATGCGTGAGTTCAGGACGGCGTTTGTGGATTGATTGCTGTCGATCGACTTGGTCCAGGTGACGTCAAAGCAGGGGTCCGTAGGACGGCAGGCTTCTGGTGCCGTTGCAGGCGTTGACGTCTGGGCCATAGCGGATGGCGCGATCGACAGGAGGGCCACAGCAGCGGCGGATGCGAAAAGGGTTTTCATGGTTTGTCTCTTTCTTAAACTGAGGATTGTCCCCTGACCTGGCTGTTTCACAATGCGTGCCACTCTGAGTGTTCAGATCTGGCCAGGGCCGATTGCGTCAGTTCCATTCTGGCCAGTCGCAGATCTGGAAGGCCCATAAAGTATTGAACTACATAAGAATTGGTCGGGTTTCGTCGCCGCTTTGAAAGCCTGATCAGCCTTCAAACCCGCTCAAGCCAGGCAAGGGCACTGATTGGACCTAGGCCGTTTTCGGATGGGGAAGGCCAGGGTTGGTCTCAGGGTTGGTCACTGAGAGTGTCTTCTATCAAGCCGAACCTTGGCAGATGTGTTCAATGTTGAGACATCTGAACTGAAACGCCTTGGCCAGCGTATAGGGTTCTTTATGCAACTGAGGTGCGGTCGTGTCTGAAGCCATTTCGATCCTGGCGGTGAACCTTGGCCTGCTTGTCGGTGCCTTTCTGGTCCTTTGGCTTTTGTCCATGGCTATCCGCGATGTCAGCTTCATCGACGGGGCGTGGGGCCTTGGCCTGGCGGCCATGGGGATAGCCACCTTCGTGCAGCGTCCAGAACCCACGTTGCAGGGTGTCTTGCTCACAGGTCTGGTCGCGGTCTGGGGTATCCGACTTGGTCTTTACCTGCTCTGGCGCTGGCGCCAGCACGGCGCTGATCGCCGCTATGTCGACATGCTGGCTAGCGCAGAGGCCAAAAACGAGTCCTGGGGCTATGCCGCGGGCATGATCTTCCTGGTGCAGGCCATCATCCTCTTCATGGTCAGTCTGCCTGTGCAGCTTGGCCAGATCGGGGCGGCCTCCAATATGATAGGCATCGTAGGCTGGGCAGGTGCCGGGCTGGCGGCCTTCGGTATTCTGTTCGAAAGTCTGGCGGATTGGCAGATGGCGCGTTTCAAGGCCAATCCTGCCAATGCGGGGGCCGTGATGGACCAGGGTCTGTGGCGCTATACCCGCCACCCCAACTATTTCGGGGACCTGTGTGTCTGGTTCGGTCTTTGGCTTCTCGCCACCGGTGCCGGCTGGCTGGGTCTGGCCGCTGTCATTGGGCCGCTCCTACTTCTCTCCATGTTCCTGAAGGTTAGCGGAGGCAGTCTCTATGAGGGACGGCTGAAGTCGACCCGGCCTGGATATGAAGCGTATCTGGCGCGCACCAGCCCCCTGATTCCCTGGCCACCCAAGCGCGGCTGAGCGTTCAGCTGATCAGACGGGCAAACCAGTCAATGACATGCTGGACAATCTCGAACACGGTGCGCCAGATCAGAAAGAGATAGACTGCAGTCACGATGGCGCAAAGGGCACCAATAATGACGGCGACCCCGTCCTTTTGCATGATCCCAAGCGCAAAGAAGACCATGGCCAGCCCGGGCAGCATGTCGCCGAAGGGGACAGGCAGGGCCATGACCACGGCCAGGAGCACACAGGCGATGCCCATGAAGATCTCGCCGACAGCCCCGGTCAGGACATGCAGTCGAGGGCGGGTGAGGTTCTCGACATAGCGAATGGGTTTCAGAACCTTGCCGACGGCCCGACGGTAAGCTTCGCGTGAAAGCGAGGCCTTGAGGGCCCACCTCGGTAGCCAGATCTCATTGTGCTGGAACGTCAGCTCGGCGGCCAGGAGGATGATCGGCACAGCAAAGACAGCCTTGCCGCCCGGTGGCCATGGCAAGAGCGCCATCAGTGTCAAAACCAGGATCAGGGCACCCAGACCGCGATCACCGAAGGCTTCAACAACCTCGTCCAGTGTCAGTTTGGGATTATCGCCCTGGCCAAGCGATTCCAGCACCTCGGAGAAGGTTCGCAGTCTCAGAAGGTGCGGATCGATCAGTGACATAGATAGGGAGGGGGAGAGCCGGGGACCGGTCTGGTCGGGGTGTCACTTAGGATGCGTGATGTTCTGGCGCCAGCGTCACGGGGTGCGACTTTTCGTTTTTAAATTCTGTGTGTCGCGCATTGGGCGATTAAAGGCCTGACTGAGACCCCTTGAGGTTGGGATGCCCGTACTGAGGGCATGCCAGACCCCGGGGGTCGAGCGGAAAGGCCGCGCACCTGGCCAGCCGGCGTTCGGGGTCAGGCGATGTCCTCATGATCCCCGGTTTGCCGGCACAGGGTGCCAAGCGGTTCCGGTTCAGCCGCCCAGGAGTTCACGCCCGATAAGGAAGCGCCGGATCTCATTGGTTCCGGCTCCGATGTCATAGAGCTTGGCGTCTCGCACGAGCCGCTCGACAGGCCACTCTCGGGTATAGCCGGCACCTCCAAGGGCCTGGACGGCTTCAAGGCTTACCTTGACGGCATTTTCCGAGGCCAGCAGGATCGCACCTGCAGCATCATAACGGGTTGTCTTGCCCTGGTCGCAGGCGCGGGCAACGGCATAGACGTAGGTCCTGCCCTATGTTCGTGAGCGCAAACAATTCGGCAAGGCCATTGGCTCGTTCCAGCTGATGC
>JBFZCB010000111.1:0-2576 GCA_041308165.1 Caulobacterales bacterium | reverse complement strand
TTATAGATGTCAATCTTTCGCGCCTGCGCGCCAAGCTTGACGCTGCTGCAGGTCAGCCGCTGATTGAAACGGTCCGCACCCAGGGTTTTGTTCTTCGTGCAACATGATGTTCAACGAGGCGGCCGCTCGGCAATCTGGAGGCTGATTGGCGTCTTTGCGGTCTGCTTTGCGCTTGCTGCAGTCGTGTTCACCGGCGGCGCGTACGCCATCATCAAGACCAAGAACGAGCAACGTCTCAATGCACTCATCGAGGCGGACTTAGAGGCAGTTCTGGACAAGATTGCTGACGGGGATCTGCAGAGGGTTGAGGCGAAAGCCATTGCGGTTGTGCTGGCGCGCACCGCCCGGGCGGACGATCCCCGCCGCTATGTTCTTGTCCGCAATGGCCGTCAGATCGCTGGCGCATTGCAGCCTGTCAGCCGACATGCTCGACACCGGACGTTGGCTCCTGGGCTCGAACTGGCAGTAGATCGAATCGACACGGGTCTAGCTGTCGGTAGAGAAATGGCTGGTGTCGCGACCCTGGCCCTGGTGTTTGCAGCCTTGGGGGTCTTCGTGGTCGGGCCTTTAGCCAGTCGCCGCCTCCTGAATCGAGTCGATGAGATCAATCGGGCGTGTGATCAGATCCGGGGGGGAGACTTGTCGACCCGGGCACCAGGTTCTGACGTGGGCGATGAGTTCGGAGCTCTGGCCCGACACGTCAATGCGATGCTTGAACGTACTAACGACCTGGTGGTCGGGTTGCGTGACCTTTCGAACCGGGTTGCCCACGATCTGCGCACGCCCATGGCGCGCCTGAAGTCGGACCTTGAGCTGGCCGCCCGAGCCGACACCCTGGAGGAAGCCAAAAACCGGGCTGCACTTGCCGCTGTGGAAGCTGACGAGATCCTCCAGACCTTTGAAGCCCTTCTCGACATTGCCGAGGCAGAGGCCGGATCAGATGCCGGCTTTCTCCCACTCGATCTCGGTGATGCTGTCGAGGCGGCCGTGGATCTCTACCGGGCTGTTGCCGAAGACCGCGGCGTGGACTTGCATCTCGAACGGGAAGCTGCGCCGATCTTGGCAGAACGCCTGCTTCTGGTGCGGCTGGCCGCTAACCTGATTGACAATGCCATCAAGTTTTCTCCGCCAGGAGGTAAGGTCGTGGTGTCCGTCAAGCCGATTGGACCGGATGCTGTCCTTTCGGTCGCCGACGAAGGCCCGGGTGTGCCGGCTGCGGAGCGCGACGCTGTTCTTCAGCGTTTTGTCCGTGGGTCGCAGGCGCGGCCCACAGTAGGCTATGGTCTTGGACTCGCTTTGGTGGCGGCTGTTGCCAAGCGCCATGGAGCCCGGTTGAACCTGACAGATCTTGGTCCCGGACTGAAGGTAAGTGTGGGTTTTCGGACCTTTCGTTCCGTCGATTGACACGCACTGGATAGTGCTGATTGATGCCACCCTTAGGATGATCTCTGGTGGGCCGTCCCGATCCAACGTCTCACGCTGGCTCATGTACGAGGGTGGTTCTGAACCATCGTCCAATCTTTGGTTCGAGGTCCGCTTCGAGAATGTCTCTACAGGTTAATGTATCCGTCTCTTGCCTGGGCAGGAGATTTATCATGGCGATCACCTTGTTCGCCTTTATTCTAGTGTCTGATGCTGCCAGGGCCTTCGATAGATCGTCCGATGGGACCGTGTCCTATAAATCTGTGAGCCTTGCCGATCCTGAGGTCACGCCTGGAAACATTTCTCCACTCGATACCGCCGAAATCGATGCAGCGTTCGCAGCCGCTCACACATTGATTGTTTCCAGAGTGCCGGTCGAGGCCGAGGCAGAATGGCTTCGCTTGCAGGGTGTGTTGAAGACCATGAGCGATCAGCCGAGTGCTCGTCTTGGTGAAGCCCAACGCTGGCGCTCGGCAGCCTTGTTTTACGGCCAGAATGTGGACGCGGCATTGGTAGAAGCCGAAGAAGCGATCGCAACCTTTCGGACCGCTCAAGACGCCACGGTGATCAAACTGGCCGATGCGATTGAATGGAAGGGGCATATATCCCTTCACAGGGGCAGGTTGAACGAGGCTAGAGCCCTGTTCGAGGAAGCGCGTGTAATCTTCGCCTCGGCGTTACCGCCTTCCGATCCTGAGATGTTTGGCATCGATGCGGCCATCGCAAGCGTCGATCGCCGCGCAGGTCGCTATGAGGATCTGGTGCGGAGGATGCAGCCGGCGCTTGCCGCAGTGCAGGATACATTGCCAATCGCCGACGCAACAGTGATGTCAGCTCGCATGCAGTTGGCGATGGCCTTGGCCGAGACGGGTGAGCGCACCCAGGCACTTGCCGAGTATCGCCGTGCCTATGCCGATAGCCGCGCCCAGCGGGGCTTAGCAGATACTTTCACGGTTCTTGCCGCAGAATCGCTGGCGATGTTTGAGCTTGCCCAGGGCAACGAGCTCGAAGCCACCGCCATGTTTGAGGAGGCTCTGGTACAACGCCAGTCCGGCATTGGTCTGCCCTTCGAGCTCGCCGCATCTTGGGGAATGAACGGTCTGGCGGCTCTCTCGCTAGACCGTCCGGATAAAGCCGAGGCGGCTTTCTTAAAC
>JBFZCB010000110.1:0-2679 GCA_041308165.1 Caulobacterales bacterium | reverse complement strand
GCGCAGCAGAAGAAGGGAGCCAAAGCCGGCGACCGCCAAGGCATAGGCCTGTCTCATCAGAAAGCCCGCTTCATCGGCTATGGCTGCCAGATCAGGACGGAAACCCAACGTCAGCCAAACGGCCGCGAGGGTCACCAGAAGGCCTGCCAGCACGCAGTAGATGACGCGCTGCGCGGCCTGACCCTGCGGAATGCGCTGCACGTCACCGGCCAAGGCCTCAATGAGATCATCAGTTTTCACGGTCGCCCACCCTCGTGATCAATGTCTTTATGGCGAGTTGCAAACCGGTCTTTGTGGCCCCTTCGATCTTGCCCACACGGTTGTTTGTCTCGGCCAGCGGGTAACCCGAAAGTCCAATGTCCCCCATAAAGCCTGGCTCGCGCACCGACAGGCTCGCAAGCTGCAGCCTTGGCTCCTTTGGCTTGACCACACCTTCGTCACCGGTGTTGAGCAGCAACAGGTCAGAGATTATCCACCGCCGTTGCGCGCGCGCCGATTGGCGCTGTGGGTCACGGCACCTGTCGCAGGCGGTCGCAAAGCTCCAGGACCCGATTGGCCCGGGCCGCCGCCAGGCCGCGCTCTTTGAACTAGTAGCCAGTAGCGCCTCTTGCACCAGATCCTCGACATCGGCGTCGCTGTGAAGTTCGCGACGGTTAAACCAGGTATGACGGGCTGATCTGAGGAGCTCGAGAAAGCCGCGTCGGACCGAGCTTTCTAACAAGCCCGGCGACAGGGGCGGCCTCAGCCGTGCGTCCAGCGTCATCATACGCCCCTGCATTCGCACACAAGCCCACTTTGGTTACAGCGCCCAACCCTTGCCTCCGGAACCCACGGCGGCTGGCCATCGGGCAACCTGCAGATGCGTAGGAGATTGTGGCCGTCGGATGCACCAGTAGGATGGGCTCAAAGACGCGGATTGTAGATGGGTTACGATGAGCTGGCACAGCCCAAAGGCCGAAAGAGCTGACCAAAAATGTGGGGCCTGCCCACAAGGCCGGGCCAGGTCAGGGCGCCTCGTCTGCCCAGCCGTTTGGACTGTCTAGGACCGCAGGATGAGCAACCAGAAGATCCAAAAAGTCGCGCTAACCTGGTCTTAACGTGCCCGCTGCGGCGGAATGCCAAGACTGATCTCCCGGCGCCATTTTGTCAGGGCCCGCACGAGCGTATCTGACCGCTCGGTGTATTCACCCTCTAGAAGCGTCAAGGCTTCGGACTTCTGGTCCCTGAGCGCAAGCTCCAGGACCCTGCCCGCACATTCGTGAAACTCCGCATGCAGGCGTCGCACGACCTGATAAGGCATGCCACTTCTGGTTTCGGTATCAAGCGACGGACCATAGAGCCACTTCCCGAACTCGCAGAGATTGTCGCATTTAACCTGGGAAGGGGCAGCATCACTCTTGCCGACTGAGATGGCCGTTCGGAGTCTGAGCTTCCAGGCACCGTGGGCACCCATGGCCTTTTTCATTTCTTCCAGCATCATTGTGTTTGTCATGCAACGCTCCTGAAACACGTCCTACGGCGAGATGTTGAATAGTCTGTTTACGCAACCTTCTGGAACACAGCCCGTGGACCTTGACCGGCTCTCAGCGACGCCTGGCTTCACGCCCTAGAAACATCCTGACGACGTGACGGGTCAGTTTCTGCCGATCACCTCTGCTCCAGATGGCCTGAAAAGGCCTAGACCGCCGACTTGTCTGATCGTTCAGTGCCAGACATTCAGCCTACCCGGGCAGTCTAGCCGGGCCGGCCCATAGCAAGGAGCCGGTCAAGACCTCCTGCAGCGTCGAGCTTGTGAAGGTCATCTGAGCCGCCAACATGCACATCGCCAATGAAGATCTGCGGCACCGTGCGCCGACCTCCGGAGCGAGCCTGCATTTCGGCGCGTTTCTCAGGAATTTTTTCAAGATCGAACTCAGTCCAAGACACCGAACCCTTGCGCCTCAGGAGCGTCTTGGCCCGGGCGCAGTAAGGACAATGGCCCATTGTGTAGAGCGTGATGGCAGGCAAGTGTCGTGCCCTTTCGGAAAGACCTTAGAGGTCAAGATTGATCTATTCAGCTTGGCCGGAGCGGGGATACCCCCGGCCTTTGCAGGCCGGGCGTATCCCAGGGACCTCATCGGCCCTATGCCGATATGCGGTGAGCTGACGCGTCGACTTCTGGGAAGTCGATGACGGTGTGCGCGACATGGTTGATGTAGTTGGTCAGCAGGTTTGCGGCGACATTGGCGACCGCCTCTACGATTTCTCCCTCCGATACACCCGCCGAGCGCACCACTGCGAGATCGGCATCAGATACATCGCCTCTTGTGGCGACGAGCTGACGGGAAAACTGCAGGATGGCATCGAGCTTGGGGTCGGATGACCGGCCTGAAAGACGTGAGGCGATCTCATCGTTTGGAACCTTCAACCCGGCCGAAATCGCGGAATGTGCCGAGGCGCAGTAGCCGCAGGCATTGGCTCCAGCCGTCGTCAGGGCAATGGCGTGCCGGGTTGACGGGTTGAAACTGCCCTTGCCTAAAGCCTGGCCGAGCTGAAGGTAGGCGTCCAGAACGGCAGGCTCCTGCGCCATCACGCGCATCAGGTTAGGCGTCACCCCCAGGCTTTTTTGAACGGTGTCGAGGAGTTCCTTGGCGCGGCCTGTTGCAACAGCGGGATCAAGAGCGGCGATGCGTGACATCT
>JBFZCB010000109.1:0-4813 GCA_041308165.1 Caulobacterales bacterium | reverse complement strand
ATTTTCAGCGCGGATTCAGCAGAGGCAAAGGAAGAGACCTCGAAATCGGCCAGTGACAGTCTTTCAGCCAGGGCGGCGCGGAAGTCATCGTCATCGTCGATGATAGCCACGCCCAGGGGTTGCGAGAAGTCCATCAGCCTGCCTTCAGACCGATGACGAAAGTGGCACCACACTCAGCCGGACGAAGCGTCAGTTCACCGCCGATGGCAGCGAGTATGTCACGACATATGACGAGCCCTAGACCCAGGCCCTTGCGTTTGGTGGTCAAGAAGGGCGTGAACAAGGCTTCTGAGACTTCTGGCGATAGACCAGGGCCTGTGTCGGCAATAATGATCTCAACCCTTGACCCGACCTGTTCAACGCAGATCTCTATCCGGGCGTCTTCAGCCCTGAGGCCTTCCATGGCCTCAATGGAGTTTTGAAGAAGGTTGACGATAACCTGCTCCAGTCGGAGTGGATCTGCAAAGACCCGTAGATCTGGATCCACCGGAGGTTGAGCGATGACCAGATCGCTTTGCCGCAAACGACCAGAAAGCAACAGCAAGGCCCCGTCTATTGCGGCTGCCGGGCTGATGCTCGAGGGTGCAGCGGCCGATTTTCTAGAGAATGCTCTCAGCTCGTCTGTGATGATGCCAATGCGGCTCGTCAGGTCGGCGATCCTGTCGAGCGTGCGACGTGCGGCCTCACCATCATTGCGCTCCAAATGGGTAACCGCCGTGTCTGCATGCATTCGAATGGCTGCAACGGGCTGATTGATCTCATGGGCGACGCCAGCAGCAATTTGCCCAAGTGTCGCCAGCTTGTTGGCCTGGATCAGTTCGTCCCTGAGAATCTCGCGGCCAGCCTCGGCACGACGTCGCTCCTCAATCTGAGCATTGAGGGCCTCATTGGCCTGACGCAGTTCCGCAGTGCGTTCACTGATCCGGAGTTCAAGAACGGCCCGACTGTCCTCTTCAATCCTAGCAAGAGCCGCAGCCCGGCGGCGTCTCTGCCAGAGAAAGGCAAGGGCTCCAGATAGAAGAAGGGTGATCAGGGCGGCGACGGCGCGTGCGTTGGCAACAGCGGTAAGAATGACATCGCCTGCGGGCATCAACAGGTGCAGTTTCCAACCGGGCGTACTGGTCGCGATTTCGGCGGTCATCCACTCCTGCGGCGCAGTATCGTCAGCAGAGGCGAAAACCAGTACAGGCCTCCCCTGGCCTCCACCCTGGAAGGCCAATGGGCCCAGGGTATTCTGGCCCAGGGTTTGGCCTGTCTGCACCCGACTGCGCTGTAGGGGGGTCATTGGGGCCACGGTGCGGAAACGCCATTGGGGTACGCTAGTGATCAGGATCACACCGTTGGGATCCGAGACATAGGCGGGCTTGCCCGATGCCCGCCAGTCTGCCTCTAGGGTATCGAACTCGACCTTGACGACCGCTACGCCCACCGGACGACCATCAGGGGACATGATCCTTCGGGAAAGAAAAAGCCCCGGTCGGCCGCTTACAGTGCCGAGCGCAAAGAACTCCGCATCTCCGCCATCCATGGCGCGGGTGAAGTAGGGACGAAAACTATAGTCTGAATCTACGAAACTGGTTGGCAGCTGCCAGTTGCTGGAAGCCTTCGCCACGCCCCTGCTGTCAAGCAGGTAGATGGCGGCTGCGCGCGTCTGGGATGCAAGCCGCTCAAGCTTTTCGTTGATCTGAAGCAATGAAGTTGCGTCTGAAGCCCCATCGAGCAGCCTGGCCATCTGTGCATCTTGAGCCAGGACGACCGGCACAAGGCGGTATCGCTCCAGTTCGCTCCGCAGAACCGAGGCATGGAGTACCGCAGATGCCGTTGCATTCGCCGCCAGTCCCCGTTCGGCCTGGTCACGAGCGAACTCGCCTGCGCTGAAAGCTGCGAGCGCAGTCAGGCAACCGACGCCGACCACAAAAAGGGCGCGCGCTCGAAAGAGGGACCTCAGGCCTAACGGGGTCAGCTTGGCTGTCTGATCAAACATACTGCACTGTGTGAGTTTCCGCACAAACGGATCTGGATATTGTGCACAATTCCGCCCGGTGCTGGCTACAGTTAAGTTTAAGAATGAATATTATCTCAAAAAAACAATATTTTAGATAAATGCCGAGGCGGGCTTTCTCGCTGAGAGATGTCGTTTCAAAGTGGAGGTGCGGCCAAAAAACAAAGGCGATTCCGGGTCAACCGGTTGCCGGGCCAGGGGGAGAAGGCATCCGTGCTCGTACAAGGTGGACAGGAAATTGCCGTGGCCGGGCGTCGTCCGATCTATGCGCAACTCTATTTCCAGGTGCTTCTCGCCATTTTTGCCGGCGGCCTGATCGGCCATATCTGGCCCGATTTTGGCGAGAGCCTCAAACCTTTGGGCGATGCATTCATCAAGCTCGTCAAGATGGTCATCGCGCCCGTTATCTTTCTCACGATCGTGGTCGGCATTGCCGGCATGCGCGATCTGGGACGGGTCGGCAGGGTTGCCACCAAGGCCTTTGCCTATTTTCTTGTTTTTTCGACGCTTGCCCTGATCGTAGGCCTGATCGTCGGCAACCTCGTTCAGCCTGGGCGAGGTTTGAATATTGATCCTGCAACCTTGGATGCAGGGGCCGTCTCACAGTACTCAACCGCGGCTCATGATACGACCGTGGTCGGGTTTCTCATGAGCGTTATCCCCGACACGGTGGTCAGTGCCTTTTCAACCGGCAACATCCTGCAGGTTCTCTTTGTCTCCATCCTCTTTGGCATCGCTCTGGCTGCCACGGGAGACCTTGGAAAGCCGGTTCTGAGTTTTCTCGAGGCGGTTTCAGCTGCCTTCTTCAAGCTGGTCGCCATCGTCATGAAGGCGGCACCGGTCGGAGCGTTCGGGGCCTTTGCCTTTACGATTGGAGCCTACGGCATTTCGGCTGTCGTGAATCTGATTGCCCTTGTTGCAACCTTCTATCTTACGTCAGCCATTTTCGTTGTGGGGATCCTTGGTCTCGTCGCCTTTGCGAATGGCTTTTCGATTTTCAAACTGATGCGCTACCTCAAGGAGGAGCTGCTTCTGGTTCTGGGCACATCTTCCTCAGAGGCGGCTTTGCCGAGTTTGATCGAGAAGATGGAACGGGCAGGTGCGAGCAAGTCTGTCGTCGGTCTTGTGGTGCCTACCGGCTATTCTTTCAATCTCGATGGCACCAACATCTATATGACCATGGCGGCGCTGTTTATCGCCCAGGCCCTCAATATTGAACTCAGCCTATGGCAGCAGATTACCCTTCTTCTGGTCGCCATGCTGAGTTCCAAGGGGGCTGCGGGCATCACGGGCGCAGGCTTCATCACACTGGCAGCTACCCTTGCAGTCGTGCCGGATGTTCCAATTGCAGGCATGGCCCTGATCCTTGGAATCGACCGCTTCATGAGCGAGTGCCGGGCCCTGACCAACTTTGTCGGCAATGCCGTGGCTACGCTGGTCGTGGCCCGCTGGGAAGGCGAGCTCGACCAGAAACAGTTGAAAACGGCGTTGAGTGGTGCATCTCTTCCACTTGCCGCTCCACCTGATCCGGCGGCGGGTCCAGGGGACCGTATGGTCCTTGCCGACGACTAAGCCCACGCGATTCAAAACATAAAAGAAATCTTGGGAGGATGAGATGATGATGATCAAGCGTGCGAAGCTGGCGAAGACATCGATGCTGGCAACCACGGCGATAGCTGCCTTTCTGGGTGCTGCTCCTGGCGCATGGGCTCAGGCCCAACCGGCTCAACCGGTTTCTACGCCCGTTGAGCAGGACCAGAGTACAGCTGTTGCCGATATCGTGGTCGTAGGGTCACAGATCCGCGGGGTGGATGTTACCGCAGCCTTGCCGGTCGCGGTTCTGACCCAAGAAGAGATACTGGCAACGGGGTCTGTCAATGGCGATGACCTGTTTCGCAGCATCCCCCAGATGGGTGATGTCCTATTCAGTCCCGCCAACAATGCACAGACCTCAAATGCGGCGCGTGGAGATGTGAACTCGGTCAACCTGAGATCGCTCGGCGTCGGCAATACTCTGGTCCTGCTGAACGGTCGGCGTATTGTCCAGCATCCCACCAGTCAGGGTACGTCCGATACCGGGACAGTCCCGGTCCTGAGCTATAACTCCAATGCCATCCCGGTCTCGGGCCTGGAGCGCCTGGAAGTCCTGCTGGATGGTGCTGCGGCCATCTATGGTGCCGATGCCGTGGCGGGCGTGGTCAATACCGTCCTCCAGGATGATTTTGATGGCTTGCGGATGACCAGCCAGTATGGCGGCGCAGAGGGTACCCATCTGCGCGAGTTCAATCTTGGCGTCTTTGCAGGCAAGGACTTTGATCGCGGCAATATCTCAGCCTTTGTGGATTACACTGACCGCTCTGCCCTGCAGGCGGAAGATCAGGATTTCACCGCCACCGACAATCTGGTGCCCCTGTTCGCCAATGAGCCGGAGTTTGCATCAAGCCTGACGCCGGATGCGCGAAACACCCGGGGGCCCTGGGCAAATCTGGCAGTCATTGGCAATACAGGTGCCGTCCGGCGGGGCTCGACCTCCCTCACGACGGCTGCGGGTGCCTTCCGTATCCAGCCTGCAACTCTTCCTGGATGCCAGGTCCCGACGGGAGACGTCTGTCTGGCATCAGGGGCCTTGACCTTCAACGGTGTCCAGCGCGACCTTCGCTTCGATACGGCTCCGGGCACAACAATCCTGCCGGATACCCGCAGGTTAAATCTTTTCGTGGCCGGACATTATGAGCTGAACGCAGCCGTGACCGCCTTTGGAGAGATCGGCTGGTATCAGGCCGATACAAGAAGGGTACAGCCGCCAGTCAT
>JBFZCB010000108.1:0-24821 GCA_041308165.1 Caulobacterales bacterium | reverse complement strand
GAGGTTCAGAGCCCTGCCTTTGCGCCTGCGGAGAAAACTCCGGAGACCATCGGCACTGCACTGTCGGCTCCGGGTCAATGCCAACCACCAGGTCTCTAAACCTAGCGTCTTTCATCAATCCCGACCTGGTTCCCTCGGCATGACCCGCGCCGAAACGCTGCCATGCCCTGAGCCTTGGTCCTGCCTGATCCCTCTTTCACCGTCCGGAGACGGATCTGGGGTTCGGGTCAGAGAGCCGGACCGGTCCGCTTGATATCCGGGTCTCCCCGGGATTTCTGCGCTGCCGTGTCCCTCGGCCTGTTGACGTTCGCGCCAAAACCGTTAGACCGCAAGCGCTTGAAATCCTTGTGCTGTGCAACATGGCCGACGGTTCAGTGGGTAACTCTGTTAACCTTTGTGGACGGATGGAATTCCGGCAAGCAGATCATCACCTTGGGTTTTCCACAGATTCCGTTCAGCCCGAGGCGATAGCCTCACGCTTGGCCTCAAGCTCCAGCCATTCCTCCTCTGCAGCCTCGAGTTTGGCTCGCACAGCTTCAAGGGCTTTCATTGTGCTGGCAAAGCCGGAGGGGTCTCTGGAGTAGAAGTTGACGTCAGCGATGAGGGCTTCGTGACGGCTGATTTCCAGCGGTAACTCAGCGATGAGGGTATCGAGCGCCTTTAGCCGATGCGTATCCTTGAAGGAGAGCTTCCCGGGCTTGGTTGCTGGGGCCTGTGTCAGTGCTGGTCCTGTAACGGTGGGTCTTGCAGTCGTTCCCCCCGTTGCTGCGGGTTCGATCTTCATATCCGCTAACGGGAGCAGAAAGCCTGGGTTCTGCCCGATGAAATCGGTCCAGCCACCTGGGGTTTCCACCACATCGCCGCGGCCGTTCATCCCGATCGTTGACGTTGCCAGCCGGTCCACAAAATCCCGATCGTGGCTGACGAGGATCAGTGTGCCATCATACTGCTCAAGCAACTCCTCGAGCTTGTCGAGCGTGTCCATATCGAGGTCATTGGTCGGCTCATCCAGGACCAGCATGTTGGCTGGCTTGGCCAGGGCGCGGGCGAGCAGGAGGCGGTTGCGTTCCCCTCCGGACAGTGTGGAGATGGGTTGTCGCAACTGGGCTTCAGAAAACAGGAAGTCCTTGGCGTAGGCCGCCACGTGTTTGGAAATACCCCGCACAAGAATGGAATCGCCCCCTCCCGGTGTCAGGGCATCCCATAGGCTCATATCCGACTTCAGGCCCTCGCGTGACTGATCCAGATAGACCGGATCAAGGTTCGCACCCAGCTTGACCGTCCCCTCACTGGGCTGGAGTTCGCCCAGCATGATCTTGACGAGTGTGGTCTTGCCCGCGCCGTTAGGGCCAACAATGGCCAGTCGATCACCCCGGATGATTCGGGTTGAAAAGGGCTTGATCACCGTGCGACCGCGTTCGACTTCGGACCCTGCGGCGGAGCTCTTTCCGGTCCCGTCAGGCTTGGCCCCAAACGTCATCGAAATGCCCTTCAGGTCGGCCACCAGCTTTCCAGAAGTGACACCCGAATCGACCCCGAGATGCAGTTCGCGGGGCAGATCCTTGACCCTGAGTGCCCGGTCCTGGCGCATGGCCTCAAGCGCCCGTGCCCGACCTTCATTGCGGGTTCGCTGGGCCGTGATGGAGCGATAGAAGGTATAGGTCTCCGCCTCGATTCTCTTGTTCAGGCGGCGCAGGCTCTCAGCCTCTTCTTCCTGAACCTTCGCAGCCCATTCGTCGAATGCGTCAAATCCCTTGTTCAGGGTTCTCACCTGACGGTGCTCGAGCCAGTGGCAGGACTGGGTCACCCGGTTCAGGAAGGCCCGGTCGTGAGACACGATCAGTGCCGCGCATCGAGCGCCAATGATTTCCTTTTCGAGGAGTTCAATGGCCAGGATGTCCATATGATTGGTCGGCTCATCCAGAAGGAGCAGGTCGGGCTCCTCGGCAAAGGCTTTTGCCAGGGCCGCGCGGCGGATCTCGCCGCCTGACAGCCCCTTTGTGGATTTCTCCGGGTCCATGCCAAAGGTCGTCAACCAGGCCTCAGCCGTCCAGGACAGGGCCTCATTGGAGGTGGCGTAGTCAAGAAGTGTCTCTCCGGCGATGACCGGCTCTTGGGGTACATAGGCAAAACGGACCCCGGCCTGGACGGAGCGCGTTCCAGAATCGGGCTCGATGAGGCCCATGACGAGCTTCATCAATGTTGACTTGCCCGCACCGTTGCGCCCGACAAGGCAGGACCGCGTTCGCCCTTCGATGGCTAGGTCAACACCATCAAATAGAGGGCGTTGCCCGTCCTGAAGACGGACGTCCTTGAGAGCAATGAGCGGTGCGCGAGCGGCCATGGGTTCTTTCACAAGCCGGGGAGGCAGGGTTCAAAGGCCCGATCAGCACAGGGGAAGACAGCACGAGCCGCTTCCTCCCTGGCCGATCAGGCCCTAAGAGAGGGCGTGGATGTAAAGCGTGAAACCTCTGGCTCCAAGCCTTTCTGGCAGACCAAGCGATTGGAGCAGATGACGGCTGCCGAATGGGAGAGCGTCTGCGATAGCTGCGGCCTGTGCTGTCTGATCCGTTTCGAGGATGAAGACACGGGGGATGTCTTTGCGACTAAGGTTCATTGTCGACTGTTCGATCCGAAGACCTGCACCTGCAAGGACTATGAGAATCGCAAGGCTCAGGTACCCGACTGTATCAAGCTTACGCCCCAGAACATCGAGGCTCTGGCATGGATGCCAAAGTCATGTGCCTATCGCCGGCTGAATGAAGGCCGAGGGCTGGCAAACTGGCACCCACTGGTCTCAGGCGATCCGGAGAGTGTACATCGAGCCGGCGTGTCGGTTCGTGGCCAGACCGTATCGGAGCTCGATCTCGAAAACCCAGAGGATGCCGTCGGTTTCGAGGCTCCCGAGTGGGACCTTGAGCGGGGTCTTTAGACCCCTTTTTTGTCTTCAACGGCCTGCCCCAGAGAACTCTGGATTGAGCCTAAGAGGCGTGTCCGGTCATTCTCTTGCGTTCGCTCTTATGGCCGCCATTTTAAGGGCTTGCAGCTCCCGGGACTTTTTCAGCGAGGCGGCGATCGCATCCAGAACCCTGGGATCCCTGAACATGCGTCCAGTGAAGAAGGCCAGGATGCCGGCAACCACAAGGGGGACATCGAAGGCCAGCACCAAAAAGAGAGCGATGGCACCAATCGCGGTCCAGATGCCAAACAGTAAGGATTTGCGGGCTTCCTCGACATCGACAGGCGGGGTCAAGGCCTGTTCAAGCGCCAAACGTGCGACCTGTTCCCTTGCCTTTGACGCCGGTCTGGCTGGAGAGGCGGCGTGGGGGGTATCGGGACGCTGCGCCAGGGCCGTCCTGACCAGGGCCTTGACCTCAGGGGGCGTCATGGCGGCCTTGTGGCGTTCCGTTGAGGATCGCTTCTGATCCGGAGCCTGGGAGAACATAGGCAAAGGCACAGAACGCCCGGATGCATCGAGCCTGAAAAGATCAGTGACCTGCGCGGATGTGAAATCGATCGAGCGCGTGTCCTGGCCATAGCTGTCAGCATAGATGCCGATGAGGCGGCCCTGGTAAAGTTCGACCTGGAAGGAGATAGAGTCCTTCAGGCCCGAGATCATGGCGTGGACAGTACCGAACCGCCCTGTCGGCCCACTAAGAGCCTGAGGTTGGGGCTTGTCTTGCCGCACTTCGACATAATAGCCGAAGGCCGTGTTGAGCCTACGGCCAGCATTGGATGCGCGGGTCTGTTGGGCAAGATCAGGCGTAACCACTGACGGGTCCAAGGCCAGGGCGTCAAGAACCGCAGCTTCAAGGCGGGTAAACCGCGATGATGGCGCCGGAATACTATGGCTTCTTGCGACCATCGGTCACTCCCGAGATACGTCAGGCCATGAGCCGACGAAGACAGATACTACATCCGCCAGAGCCTAGGGTCCGACCCGTTCACGAGCCGTGACTATTGGAGGATCTGGTGCTGGCCTGCCCCAGAGTGCGGCGTTTCCAGCACCAGTCTCCTGGTTCCTCGACGGTCTACTCGCCTTTGGGATTGTTTCCGAACCGGTTGGACCCGGGCTGGCCAGGCGTGAGGCCGATCCAGAGCAGAAAGCCAAGTCCGATCAGGCTCACCAAACCGAAGATACCCAGTGCCGGGCCCAGGATGGCCAGCATCGCTAACGCATCCTCGTTTTCAAAGGCGTCCACATTCATGAAGGCGGCAGCTCCCACCATTATGAAGGCGACTATGCTGCCGATCAGGACAGCCGCATATGGAATCGCAGCGAACCAACCGGATCTGCCCATGTCGTGCAGTCGTTTGACGGCGATCGCCAGATTGGGCCAGAGCAGGGCAATGGAGAGTAGGGTTCCAAGCAGCGGGATCCAGCCGACGACGAAGCCTGCCACGAACAGGATCAGCCAGGCCATACCGAAATGAGAACGCCGGATGCGCCCATCAAACTTGAACATCAGATGCATCCAGTCGATGCGGTCCATCTCTGTGGATGCCGCTGATCCAAAAGCGCTCGGGGCCTGGGTTTCGGCAAGGATCATGACGTGGGTCGCCTGGCCGTCCTGGGCTACAAAGTCGACCCTCTTGCCGACAGCCGCACTACCACTTTGGATGTCAGCGCTGTTGAAGCCGTATCGCAGGCCGTCGTCGCCACTGATCAGGCCCGTATTAGCGGCCTCGTCAAAAGTCAGAATTTCCCCGCGCATGTCCCCTCCAGGATGGTTTGGCCATTAACAGCCCGCCAGCCAGAGTGGACCAGGACCTCTCATTGAACAAGACGTGGTCTGCGACAGTCGTTCCCGGTGTGCGCTCGGCCTTTTGGGCTGCGGTCTCGACGTGCAGGGGGGACGGGTTGCAAACGATGGCTCTCCACGGCCGGCCTTTCAGGCGAGGCGATCCGAGCTGCAAAGGGGACCGTGTTGTCACGATCCGTAGTCTGCAGGACGGAAAGCCATTGCGTTGAGCCGCGCATGGCTTAACTGACAGCTCTGGACAGAAACCTTGGCGAACAATCAGTATCCGGATGCGAAAGCCCCGGTCTGGTGCGCCCTGATTTGGAGCAGGACCTCAGTTGGCGGGCGATCCTTACAAGGAACTCGGCGTTTCCAAGGGCGCGAGCGCAGACGAGATAAAGAAGGCCTTCCGCAAACTGGCCAAGGACCTGCATCCGGATACCAACCCTGGAAATGCCGCAGCAGAGGAGCGGTTCAAGCGCGTCACCGCCGCCTTCGATGTTCTGGGCGATGCTGAGAAGCGGGCAAAGTACGACGCCGGACAGATCGATGCCGATGGTCGCGAGCAGTATGGCGGGTTCAATCCGGGCGGTAGCAGCGGCGGGTTTGGCGGGTTTGACTTCGGGCGTGGCGGTGCGCGGGGTTCCGGTGGCCCAGGAGGGCGGGCCAGCTTTGAGGACATCGACCTGGACGAGTTGTTCGGCCGATTTGGTGGTGGCGGTGCCCGACCCGGTGGTGGGCGCTCGCCATTCGGTGGAACCAAGGGGGCCGATGTGCGGGCCACGCTCGAGATCAGCCTTGAGGATTCCATCGGAGGGGTCACGCGGCGCATCCAGTTTTCCGATGGAAGAACCCTGGATGTGACCATCCCCAAGGGTGCCACTGATGGCCAGACCATCCGGCTCAAGGGTCAGGGCTCGCCAGGGCGTACCGAAGCGGGTGATGCCCTTATTGAGCTCAAGCTTGGCATCCACCCCATCTTCAGGATCGAGGGCGCTGACCTCACCATGGATCTGCCGATATCGGTGCCTGACGCAGTCCTCGGAGGCAAGGTCCAGGCACCGACACCGGACGGGGTCGTATCGGTGACCATCCCTGCCGGTGCAAACTCGGGGCAGACGCTGAGGCTCAAGGGACGTGGTGCGTTTGCGGGCGGACGACGAGGAGACCTGAAGGCTAGACTGGTTGTGACCCTGCCCGATGTGGTGGATGCCGACCTCAAGTCGATGGCCGAAACCTGGCGGGCTCGCAGGCCCTACAAGCCTGCACGATAGAGGCGACGATGAGCATCATGCGCAAGCCGGATCAAAAGCCTGAGAGGCCCTGGTTCTCGACAGGTCCTACGGCCAAGCGGCCCGGATATTCACTTGCATCCCTGCCGTCTGGATTGCTTGGACGCGGTATACGCGCTCCTGAGGTCGTGGAGCGGTTTGCGACGGCTCTGGACATGACCCGTGCGCTCCTGGAGGTGCCCGACGATTTTCAGATGCTCTACACCCCAGGATCCCAGACCGGGGCCGTCGAGGCGGCCCTATGGTGCCTGCTGGGCGAGAGGCCTGTGCAGGTCATGGCCTTCGAGAATTTTGGCAAACAGTGGCAGACGGCGGTTCAGGATCGCTTGAAACTCGACCCCGAAGTCCTTTCGGCGGACTGGGGGTATCTGCCGGATCTGACCAGGGTCGATCCCAAGAAAGACCTCGTCTTTCCCTGGAACGGAACAACGGCAGGTGTCTGTGTACCCAATGCCGATTTCATTTCTGCAGACCGGGAAGGTCTGGTCATCTGCGATGCCACTTCTGCGGCCTTCTCTATGGCCCTGGACTGGAGCAAGCTGGATGTCGTCTCCTTCTCGTTCCAGAAGGCACTGGGAGGAGAGGCGGGCATCGGTGTTCTGTGCCTTTCGCCTCGAGCGATCGACCGGTTGGACAGCTATACCCCTGAGCGTGCCATCCCAAAGGTCGTGAAGATCACCGATGACAGCGGCAGGTTTGATCGGGCTCTGGCCAAGGGGGTCGCCATAAACACATTTTCGATCCTTACCATTGAGGACTGGATCGACGCACTGGAGTGGGGCGCGCGGGTTGGTGGGCTCAAGGCCCTTATCTCACGTACCGAGGCGAACTTTGCCGTTCTCAGGGATTGGGTGGAGAGAACGCCGTGGATCGATTTTCTGGCCGCTGAAGCCCAGACTCGTTCGACAACGTCGGTCTGTCTGAAGTTTGTGGACCCAAGGGTCTCGGCGCTGGACGAGCCGGGCCGCCAGGCCTTTGTCATCCGCATGAAAACCCTGCTCGAGGCGGAAGGCGCAGCTTTTGATGTCGAGTCCTACCGACGTGCACCTGCGGGCCTTCGCCTGTGGTGTGGGGCCACGGTCGAGAGTGCAGATGTTAAGGCGGCAACGCCTTGGCTCGACTGGGCCTTCGAGACGGCCGTGGCCGAACTCTCATAAAACCACTGGACGGGACGACATCGGGCGATTCCCCCGCTATAGGCTGCGGCCGCATCAGGCGGAGTGATAATCTTGGCGAACGTGGCAGTAGTCGGTGCCCAATGGGGCGACGAGGGCAAGGGAAAGATCGTCGACTGGCTGTCGAACCGCGCCGATATGGTTGTCCGCTTCCAGGGGGGGCACAATGCAGGCCATACCCTGGTTGTTGATGGCAAGGTCTACAAGTTGGCTCTGCTTCCTTCCGGGGTCGTTCAGGGCAAGCCTTCGATCATCGGCAATGGTGTGGTCGTTGATCCCTGGCACCTGATTGGCGAGATCGAGAAGATCGAGGCCCAGGGGATTGCGATAACGCCGGATGTCCTGATCGTTGCGGATAACGCCTGTCTCATCCTTCCCATCCATCCAGCACTGGACGTTGCTCGAGAGGCCGCGGCCAACGCGCCTGGAGCCCGCATCGGCACGACGGGTCGGGGCATAGGACCAGCCTATGAGGACAAGGTCGGCCGGCGCGCGATCCGCGTCTGTGATCTGGCCAACGCCGAAGATCTGAGGGTCAAGATAGACCGCCTTCGGGCCCACCATGATCCGCTGCGCGCGGGACTGGGGCTGGAACCGATCGACCCCGATGCCCTCCTGGCGCAGTTGCTGGAGGTCGCTCCGCTGATACTCCCCTATGTGCAGCCGGCCTGGAGGGTACTGGACCAGGCCAAGAGGGACGGAAAACGGGTTCTCTTTGAGGGTGCGCAGGGGGCGTTCCTCGACGTCGACCATGGCACCTACCCTTATGTGACCTCTTCCAATACGGTCGCCGGCCAGGCCGCAGCGGGCTCGGGCATGGGGCCCAAGGGTCCAGGTTTCGTTCTGGGCATCGTCAAGGCCTATACGACCCGGGTCGGGGAGGGGCCTTTTGCCTGTGAGTTATTCGATGAGATCGGTACCCATCTGGCGACTGTGGGACGCGAGGTCGGGGTCAACACGGGTCGAGCACGGCGATGTGGCTGGTTCGATGCTGTGTTGGTACGACAGTCGGTTGCCATAAACGGGATCGACGGAATAGCGCTCACCAAGCTCGATGTCCTGGACGGACTGAAAACCCTAAAAATCTGTGTGGGTTACCAGATTGGTGATCGTGTGCTCGACTATCTCCCCTCCAGCCTCAAGGATCAGGCCGCTGCGAGGCCCATCTTTGAGGAAATGGAAGGTTGGAGCGAGAGCACCGTATCGGCCCGCAGCTTCCGGGACCTGAATGCCCGGGCGATCAAATATGTGCGCCGGATCGAGGAACTGACTGGGGCACCCGTGGCGCTCCTTTCCACAAGTCCGGAGCGGGATGACACAATCATGGTGCGAGATCCGTTTTTGGGATGACCCGCTTAGGTTGTGTACAATAATGGCAATTCGAGTCCTTAGTTTTAGGCTCACTTTAACCCTGTTGTGTAAGACTTAGTCTCCTAGGAGACAGCCTTGTTCGCACTTGATAACAGAACGCTGCAACGCATTGCGCCGACAATCAGTCGGGTCGTGATCGTTGATCCGAATCCGGCAGCCGCGAAATTGCTGGGAGATCTGCTCAAGGGCATCGGGACGCGTGAAGTTGTTGTCGAATGGGAAGGTGATCGTGCCTTTCAGGCCGTTCACGACGTTGAACCTGGGATCGTCTTTACAGAGCGTAGCGGCAATAATCTGAGTGGCGAGGCCCTGGCCCGCCGCATTCGCAAGTCCAACCTGAACTGCCGGCGCGTTCCGATCATTATGGTCACGTCTGAGGCCACGGCTAGCTCGATCATAGGTGCCCGGGACGTCGGCATCCACGAGTTCCTGCGCAAGCCCTTCACATCCACGGACCTGTTTCGACGGATCGAGAATGTCGCTCTCAAGCCCAGGGACTGGATTGAGGGGGTCGCCTACATTGGCCCCGACCGACGCCGGTTCAACTCAGGTGAATATCGTGGCCCCAGGAAGCGCAGGCAGGATCAGGCCAGCGCAGGACCTGCTGCCATCAAGGAACAGGCACTGCGGATTCTGGCTGCGGCCCTCAACCAGTTCGACAATGATCCGTCACAAGCCGTCAGGTCCGCGTCAATGCAGGCCGAGGCCCTAAAGGACCTGGCCATCCAAACCTCCGATGTCGAGATGGCGGCGGCAGCCAACACACTAGCCAAGTGCCTGGCACTTGGCGATGTCACCCGCCATACCCTTGTGGGGCCGGTGAATGTTCTCCTGGCCATGGCCGATGCTCCGCTGGGCCAAAACGCCAAGCAGAGCTGACTTCGGTCCGATCCAGCGAAGCTGACTTTAACCCGAACCAAAGCGGAAAAAGGACGGTTGTCCGGCGAGCAAGGCACCGCCGCGCCCTGTGCGGCCCTTTGGGCGGGTGTCGTCAGGCGTCAACCAGGTTGCGCTCCTGGGCCGCCGCACGCATGGCCTTTTGCAGTTTCTCGAAGGCCCTGACCTCGATCTGGCGTACACGTTCGCGTGACACCCCATAGTGACCAGCGAGCTCTTCCAGCGTTACGGGGTCATCCTTCAGACGTCTTTCTGTCAGGATGTGTTTTTCCCGCTCGGTCAGTTCCGCCATGGCCTCCTGAAGCAATCCCATTCGAAGGGACTTTTCTTCGTCATCGGCGAGCCGGGTTTCCTGTGACACGGCCGTATCGTCTGAGAGCCAGTCCTGCCACTCACTTTCGCCGTCCACGCGCATGGGCGCATTGAGCGAGGCATCTCCGCCTAGGCGGCGGTTCATATTGGTGACTTCTTCTTCGGAAACACCGAGCTTGGTTGCGATGGCCGAAAGATGCTCGGGATGAAGATCGCCCTCCTCGAAGGCTGAGATCTGGCTCTTGGCCTTGCGAAGATTGAAGAACAGCTTCTTCTGTGCGGCGGTCGTGCCCATTTTCACGAGCGACCAGCTTCTGAGAATGTATTCCTGGATCGAAGCGCGAATCCACCACATGGCATAGGTCGCCAGGCGAAAACCCTTGTCGGGCTCAAACTTCTTTACGGCCTGCATCAGACCAACATTGCCCTCAGAGATAACCTCTCCGATCGGCAGGCCATAGCCGCGATAACCCATGGCAATCTTGGCCACCAGCCTGAGGTGCGATGTCACAAGACGATGGGCGGCCTCGGGGTCTTGATGCTCCGACCAGCGCTTGGCGAGCATGAACTCCTCGTCCTTGGTGAGCATCGGAAACTTTCGTATTTCCGTCAGATACCGCGACAGTCCCTGTTCAGGCGACATAACCGCAAGTGTTGTATTGGTAGCCATTTGGTCCCTCCGACCCGTTTGATGAGCGGGCTCTTCGGCTACGGCCACCCAATGTGCGCCGCGACCTGTCCCCTCAACAACAGACATAGATATCCGTTGCGGTTTTTTTTAGGGGCGTAACGTCGCACGAAAGCGTGACCGTGGCGATGAAGCAACGATTGGTCCAACTACGTCTGACGAGGCCTTGCGGATTGGACCCTTTGGATTGTGTCGTTAGGTCCCGATCGGGGGCGCTATCGATTACGCCCTTTGACTGGCCCATGAGGGAGGCCGGACGCGATCAGAGCTCACTGAGAAGGCGTTCGAGTGCCTGCATGTCCGGGGGCAGGGGGGTCTCGAACCGCAGGGGCTCGCCAGTGACGGGGTGAACGAAACCGAGCACCGAGGCATGGAGCGCCTGGCGCTGAAGGCCTGCCTGTGTAATGGCCGATCGGATGCTTAGGGCCGGGTTGCCTGAACCATAGACGGCATCACATAGGATCGGACTGCCCTTGGAGGCCATGTGAACCCTGATCTGGTGGGTTCGGCCCGTCTCGAGGGTGCAGGCGACCCGTGCAGCCAGGGGGGCCGATCCCGCCTTGGCCGGCAGGGCAAAGACCTTCTGCACGGCGTATTGGGTGATCGCTTCGCGCCCTCCCGTGCGAAGCACAGCCATCTTCTTGCGATCAGATGTTGATCGGCCGATGCGGGTTTCAATCCGACCCTGTGGGGGCGAAGGGGCACCGCGGGTCAGGGCTATGTAGGTGCGCTCAATATCGTGGGCGGAGAAAAGGCCTGAAAGCCCGGCGTGGGCCCGGTCCGATTTTGCAGCGACCATGACGCCTGACGTATCCTTGTCCAGCCGGTGGACGATCCCCGGTCGGGCCACGCCACCAATACCCGAAAGGCTCTGCCCACAATGGGCGAGCAGCGCATTGACCAGGGTCCCGTCCGGTGTGCCCGGGGCCGGATGTGCCGCCATGCCGGCGGCCTTGTCGATAACAATGAGATCAGCATCTTCGTAAAGAACGGCGAGAGGCAGGTCCTGGGCAAGGGGTTCTGCCTGGATGACGGGGGGAAGCACGATTTCATACTGGCCCTCGATCGCCTTTACGGAACCATCCCGTATGACCTGGCCACCGAAGGAGATCGCGCCCTGACTGATCAAGGCCTGGATTCTGGCGCGCGAGAGATTTGCAAGCGACCTGGCCAGAGCCTTGTCGAGGCGATCGCCCAGGTCGTGTGCGGACAACTCGACAACGATGACATCATCATCTGTCACCGGATCAAGCCTGCTGGAAACTGCCGTCAATCGTTCTCTCTGGGTTCATGGATACGTCGTGGCTGCGACATGGCTTGGTCGTAACGGCTCTTACCGAACCCACATCGCGGGACCAGGGGAGCATAGCCATGATCGTCACAAACTCGAAATCCTGCCTTTTGGCGGCGACCAGCCTTTTCGGCCTGGCCCTGTCCGCGCCCGTCAGTGCGCAGGTTCTAGATCCGGGCGGGGTTGCCAATCTCGGCGAGATCATCGTCACCGCCCAGAAACGTGAACAGTCATCCACGGACGTGCCGATGGCCTTGACGGCCTACTCCGGTGAGTTCCTCAAGGCGATCGGGGTCCAGGAGTTTGAAGAGCTCTCCCTCTTCGTTCCCGGTTTCGAGGTCCAGAACCAGTCTCCCAACAATCCGGGTTTTGTCATTCGTGGGATCACCTCGGATTCGGGCGAGGCGACCACGGAGCCCCGTGTGTCAGTTTTCCAGGACGGTGTCTCTATCTCGCGTTCCAGAGGATCCTATATCGAGCTCTTTGACAATGAACGGATCGAGATCGCCAAGGGGCCGCAATCGACCCTCTATGGGCGCGGAGCTTTGATCGGCGCTGTTAATGTGGTCCAGAACAAGGCGCGTCTTGGCAGCTTCGGTGGTGAGGCCGAAGTCGAGGTCGGCAACTACGGCTATTATCTGGTCGGCGGAGCTTTGAATGTGCCGCTGGCCGAAGGGCTTGCGCTTCGGGTTTCCGGGCGGATCAAGCAACGCGACGGGTTTGTTGAAGATCTTTTGAACGGGGACGACTTCAACTCGACCGACACGACGGCCTTCCGCGTGGCCCTGAGGGGCGAGCTTGGCCCTAGACTGATGGCCGACATCATCGTCAATGTGCAGTTTGATGACCCCAGTGGCACATCGTTCAAGTCTCTGACCTTCTTGCCGACCGACCCGGCTACCGGCGCGGTCATAGGCGATCTGGGGCGCAACTCCGGGGCTGCCCTGACCTCGGCACCGGGTTTCGAAAAGGATCAGCCTCTCGGGCTTGATCGCGAAGTCTATGGCGTGACGGGTCTTCTTGAGTACGCGCTCAACGACGCCTTCAGCCTGTCGTCGATCACCGCCTTTCGCCAGTTTCAGGGTACTGAGGTCTTTGATCCGGACGGCTTTGCTCTCGACATCTTCGTGTTCGCCGAAGACGCTGAAGCCAGGATGGCCAGCCAGGAGCTGCGCCTGAACTATGACGCCGGCGGATCGGTTACGGCCTTTGCCGGGGTCAGCTATTACTGGGAGAAGGGTTCACAACGTGTACCTCTTCGCACCAATGAGAGGGCTTTTGCCCTGCTCAATACCCCTGGTGGTTTGCCGAGGCCAAATGGTCTCTCCCAGACCCTCATCAACAGTATCCCGGGCCTGCGTCCTCTCAAGACCAACCATCTTGAAACCTTTACCAACTTTGGCGAGACGCGTGCTGTCGATGTGTTTGCGGATGCAACCTGGGCTGTCAGTGATCGGCTTGAGCTCACCGCTGGTATCCGTTTCACGAGCGAGGACAAGGAGTCCGGATATGGTTCGCAGCTGAACAACGGCGGGTCCATCCTCGGCGGGAGCACACCGACGGTCGCGCGCGGTCTTATCATCCAGCCCACAGCCATGGGCCGTCCCCAGTTCCAGTCGATCAAGGATGACGGGTTCACCTATCGTGTGGTCGGTCGCTATGAACTGGCTGATAATCTCAATGTGTATGCCTCCTACGCCACGGGTCGTCGTCCCGTTGTCCTTTCGGTGTCGGGGCCAACGACGCCGGGCGGCAATGTGCGTTTCAGCGAGTTGCCGTCCGAAGAGGTTCAGAGTTTCGAGATCGGAGCGAAGGGCGAGTTCTTTGACCGGACGTTGACCCTGGAGAGCTCGATCTATGATTACGGCTATGAAAACTTCCAGACCACGATCCGCAATGATGCTGGGCAGTTCGTCAGTATCAATGCCGGGGAAGCCTCATCCTATGGTTATGAGGGACAGGGGTCCTGGCGTCCGGTCGACAGTTTTACCGCCTTCGTTACCTACGCCTATAACCATTCGCGCTTTGATATCGGTGCTTTCAAAGGCAACAGCTTCCGTCTTTCACCAGACCATACGCTCTCAGTAGGCGCGCGAGTATCTGCCAATGTCCTTGGAGGTCAGGTCGCGGCCGTACCAACCTATACCTGGCAGTCGAAGGTGTTCTTCGACAACAATAATGACCGGCCCGATCTTCAGGCTGTCGATCGCATTGTTGACGAGTTCCAAGATAGCTACGGCCTACTCAACCTGCGTCTCAGCTATACGCCAGACAATGCCAACTGGAAGGTGACAGCCTTTGGCACCAACCTCCTGGATGAGGAGTATATCAAGGATGCGGGCAACACCGGGGATGCGTTTGGCATCGCGACCTTCATTGGCGGAGAGGTTCGCTACTTCGGTCTAGGCTTTTCGGTGAGCTACTAGAATGGCCATGGATCGTCGTCATCTCCTTGGGCTTCTAGGCGCAGGAGCCGGTATCGTCGGATCCGCTCCCGAGGCCTCTGCTGGATCCTCGCCTGTGTCTGGGGCTCTCGGTGTCCGGGCCCCGGATCTCGAGACCTATCGCCATGGCGTGGCTTCCGGGGATCCTGATCAGACCTCCGTCCTCCTTTGGACACGGGTTACAGCTGACGGGGATCGAGTGACCCTGAGGTGGCAGGTGGCGCAAGACGCCAGCTTTGGGTCTCTGGTGGCTGAAGGCGACATTACAACCGATCGGGGGCGTGACCATACGGTGAAGGTCGTAGCCGAAGGCCTGAAACCGGGACAGGACTATGTCTACCGCTTCATCACCGCTCAGGGACAGGCCTCTCCGGTCGGGCGCACCCGGACCCTTCCAGAGGCCTCCTCCAGCTCGCCCGTCGTTCTGGCTGTGGCCTCGTGTTCGCTTCACCCCCAGGGCCTTTTCAATGCCTATGAGGCCATTGCCGGCATCGAGACGCTCGATGCCGTCATCCATCTCGGTGACTACATCTATGAGTATGGGGCCGCAGAGACTGACTACGGCATGGCCAACGGGCGCCGTCTGAACCGTATCCCCGAGCCTGCCCATGAGATTGTCAGCCTTGCCGATTACCGGGCCCGCCACGCCCAGTATAAGTCAGATCCGGACCTTCAGGCTGCCCACGCTCGCGCCCCTTGGATCGTTGTTTATGACGATCACGAGGTGACCAACGATGGCTATCTGGGCGGTGCTGAGAACCACCAGCCGGATGAGGGGGACTGGGCGGAGCGCAAGGCGCTTGCCCTCAAGGCCTATTTCGAGTGGATGCCGATCCGGGATCAGGGTTCTGATCGCTCGCTCGAGGCAGCGACCTATCGTAGTTTCCGCTTTGGTCGCTCAGCCTCGCTGCACATGCTCGAGACGCGGCTTTTGGCCCGGACGCATCAGCTGGACTATGCTGAAGACTTCTATGTCGAGGGACCGGACGGGACGCCCGTGCCGGATCGAGCAGCCTTTTTCGACAGGTTGAACGATCCTGAGCGACGCCTTTTGGGCGACGAGCAGCTGAGGTGGATTGCCCGAGATACCCAGGCGGCCGTTGAGGCCGGATGTGCCTGGCAGGTGATTGGCAACCAGGTCGTCATGGCCAGGGTCCAGGGCCCTGATATTGGAGCCGTGGTGACACCCGAGGTGCTGGAGCCGGCTATTGCCAGGCTACCCGTCGCTATCCAGAGCCGCATTCGCCAGATCATCGCCCTGTTTGGTCAGGATGTACCGTTCAATCTGGATGCCTGGGATGGCTATCCGGCAGAGCGAGAGAGGCTCTATGCAGCGCTCCGGGCTTCCGGGGCGCGGCCGGTGGTCCTGGCAGGCGACAGCCATACGTTCTGGGCTAACCAGCTCAGTGATGCCTCAGGTCATCGGATCGGTGTCGAGTTTGGTACGACCGGCATTACCAGCCCAAGCCCGGCTGGATATCTGGGACTTCCCGAAGCCCAGCTGGCACAGGTGATTTCGGCCCAGAATAGGGAGGTTGAGTACGTCGACTTCGGACCGCGTGGTTTCGTCCTTCTCACCTTGTCACCCGACAGGGCTCGCGCAGACCTGGTGGGTGTCTCGACCATAGCCACCAAGCCCTTTACGACCTCAGTCTTGCGCAGCTTTGAGGTATGTGTAGGTGCACCCGGCTGTACCGGTGAGCTGACCGTCGTCTAATCCCCAGGGTCGGGACACACTTCATGAGCCAGGCCTTGCCGGCCCGGCTCATGGAGACCGAATGATGCGATTATGCGCTCAGGCCGCGTGCGAGGTAGTCGCCCCAAAGTGTGGATCGAGTTCGCCCAAAGCATAGCGCTTGGCCATGGTCGCAGTGGAGAGGGGCGTGATCTTGGAAGCCATGCCCTCGCAACCAAACTCCAGGAAACGCTGCTTACAAATCTTGCGCATCGCTTCCTTTGCCGGCTTGAGGTAGGCGCGAGGATCGAATTCCCCCGGCTTTTCGGCAAGGACCTTCCGGATTGCGCCCGTAATGGCCATACGGTTGTCCGTGTCGATGTTGATCTTTCGAACGCCGTGCTTGATGCCGCGCTGTATT
The DNA here is from genome assembly GCA_041308165.1 of Caulobacterales bacterium. Classification (GTDB taxonomy): domain Bacteria; phylum Pseudomonadota; class Alphaproteobacteria; order Caulobacterales; family Caulobacteraceae; genus Brevundimonas. The sequence continues at coordinate 8,513 of JBFZCB010000108.1, read as the reverse complement.
TCCTCGACGGGAACCCCCCAGGTCTGGGGCATCTCGCCACCATACTGGTTGATGATGTCCTGCAGGTCCTGAGGAACGGACGAGGAGCCGTGCATGACCAGATGTGTATCTGGCAGACGCCGGTGGATTTCCTCGATAACATTCATGGCCAGGACGTCTCCATCGGGCCTGCGTGTAAACTTGTAGGCTCCGTGTGAGGTGCCCATGGCGATGGCCAGGGCGTCGACCTTCGTCGCGCGAACAAAGTCCACAGCCTGGTCCGGGTCTGTCAGCAGCTGGGAGTGATCCAGCTTGCCTTCAAAGCCATGACCGTCTTCGGCCTCACCCATGCCGGTTTCCAGCGAACCCAGGACACCTAGCTCGCCCTCGACCGAGACACCACAGGCGTGGGCCATTTCGGTGACGCGACGGGTTACCTCGACATTGTATTCATAGCTTGCGGGCGTCTTTGCATCTTCTTCGAGCGAACCATCCATCATGACGGACGTGAACCCGTACTGGATGGCCGTAGCGCAGGTTGCCGGGCCGTTTCCGTGGTCCTGGTGCATGCACACCGGTATGTGAGGATAGAGTTCGGCAAGGCCATCAATCAACTTGGCCAGAATGATGTCGTTGGCGTAGTTTCTGGCACCGCGGGAGGCCTGGATGATGACCGGAGCGTTGACCTCATGGGCCGCTTCCATGATCGCCAGTCCCTGCTCCATATTGTTGATATTGTAGGCTGGCAGGCCGTAGTTGTTCTCTGCGGCGTGATCGAGCAGTTGTCGCAGCGTAATGCGCGCCATTGGATTAAGTCCCCTGAACCGTATCTGTTTTGCGCGCAGCCTTACCGAATGGCGCGGCTAAAGTCACGCTTTGTTACAATCGCTTTTCGAGACAGACCTCGGTCAGGATCAAGCCTGAAGGGCTTCGACGCCTGGCAGGGCCTTGCCCTCCATCCATTCCAGGAAGGCTCCCCCTGCTGTCGAGACAAATGTCATGTCGTCCACGACGCCAGCATGGTTCAGCGCTGAGACGGTATCGCCGCCGCCACCGACAGCAACCAGAACGCCAGCCTTTGCCAGGGCAGCTGCGTGATGGGCGACCGCGACAGTCGCGGCATCAAAGGGCGGCACTTCAAACACGCCCAGTGGGCCGTTCCAGATCAGGGTCTTGGAGGCGGTTAGGGCTTCCAGCAGACGCGCGACCGTGGCGGGGCCTGCATCCAGGATCTTGTCTTCGGCGGACAATGCCGATCCCGCAATGACGGGACGAGACTTGGCCCCAGGCTTGACCTCTGTTGCCACGACGAAATCAACGGGGAGAAGCAGCTGACAGCCTTTTGCATCGGCTTCGGCCATGATGTCGCGGGCTGTGTCAGCCATATCGCGCTCCGCTAGAGAGCCGCCAATGTCCACGCCCTGAGCAAAGAGAAAAGTATTTGCCATTCCACCGCCAATGGAAAGGCGATCGAGCCTGCCGACCAGGTTCTTCAGAAGGTCAAGCTTGGTCGAGACCTTGGCGCCACCAACGATGCCGATAACGGGCTTGTTCGGATTGCCAAGCGCCGCATCTAGTGCTTCGAGCTCGCGTCGCATGGACTGACCGGCATAGGACGGTAGCAGTCGCGCAAGGCCTTCAGTAGAGGCATGGGCACGATGGGCAGCGGAAAAAGCGTCATTGACATAGATATCGCCAAGTTCGGCGAGCTGTCTGGCAAAGCTCGGATCATTGCTCTCCTCGCCGGGATGAAAGCGCACATTCTCAAGCAGAACCACCCCGCCTGCATCAAGGTCGGCAATGGCGCTGGATGCGGCTTCACCCACACAATCCTGAGCGAACCGGACGGGCGCACCCAGAATCTGCTCAAGGTCGTCCACGACCGGCTGCAAGCTCATTGAGGCAACGACCCTACCCTTGGGACGGTCGAAGTGCGCCAAAAGCGCGACCTTTGCGCCGGCATCGCGCAATCTTTGGATTGTCGGCAAGGCCACCCTAAGACGGGTGGCGTCCGTTACCTTGCCATCCTCCATGGGTACATTGAAGTCAACGCGCACAAGAGCGGTCTTCCCGGCCAGGCAAGGGGCATCGTCAAGGGTGCGGAAGGTCATGTCTTTGTCCTGTCTGCCTCCTGTTTACCGGGAGGCTTGAAAGGGATGGGCTAGGTCAGATCGTCGAGCCGGTGCCGGTCTGCGAATCCTGGGGGCCGTCCTGTCCTGACCGGAAAGCCCGTATCAGGGACCTGCACACCCACCACCACAAGGTCAGGATGGGTGTGCAGATAGCCAGATCTAGATCAGTTTGCTCATGACAAGGGCTGTGTCAGACATGCGTGTGGCAAAACCCCACTCATTGTCATACCAGGTCAGTACGCGGGCCAGTTTTCCATCGACAACCTGTGTCTGTGGAAGGGCTGCGGTCGAAGAGGCGGCGATGTGATTCAGGTCTGTGGAAACCAGAGCGTCGGTCGTCGTTGCCAGGACCCCCTTCATGGGCCCGCTTGCAGCCGCTTCAAGTGCAGCGTTGATCTCCTCGGCCGTTACGTCGCGACCCGCCACGACCTTGAGGTCGACGACTGACACATTGGGGGTCGGGACCCGGATCGAGGACCCATCGAGCTTGCCTTTCAGCTCGGGCAGCACCAGGCCAAGGGCCTTGGCCGCTCCTGTTGAGGTGGGGATCATCGACAGGGCTGCAGCCCGGGCGCGGTAAAGATCCTTGTGCATGGTGTCCAGGGTGGGTTGGTCACCGGTGTAGGAGTGTATTGTGGTCATATACCCACGCTCGATGCCGAAAAGCTCATGCAGAACCTTGGCGACAGGAGCCAGGGCATTGGTCGTGCAAGAGCCGTTTGAGACGATGATATCGTCCGCGGTCAGTGTCTCGTGATTGACCTTGTAGACAATGGTCTTGTCGGCATTGTCGCAGGGAGCCGAAACCAGGACGCGCTTGGCACCGGCTGCCAGGTGGGCCGAGGCCTTGTCCTTGGAGGTGAAGATCCCCGTGCACTCGAACGCAATGTCTACATTGAGCTCCCTGTGCGGCAGGTTGGCCGGATCGCGTTCAGCCGTCACCCGGATCTTTCCGGTACCGACGTCAATCCAGTCTGCGCCCGTTGTAACCGTGCCTGGAAACCGGCCATGGACGGAATCGTAGCGGAACAGGTGTGCGTTCGTTTCAACCGGGCCGAGATCGTTGATTGCCACGACTTCGATGTCCGTCCGACCGTGCTCGACTATGGAACGAAGGACAAGTCGGCCGATGCGGCCAAAACCATTTATGGCGACACGGACAGTCATGGGCTGGTTCTCCTGAAGCGGCTTTATGTTGTTGCGCGCCTCAATGGAACGGCGCCGCGCGAGGATCAACCCCGGTTATGTAACGATAGGGGATCACGTCTGGCTTTCAGGCGTCCCAGAGTCCACCACAGTACCTTGGTGGGGGATGGCACGAGCACCCAAGTCGACTAAGTAAGATTGACCTTTTTGCTGAAATTCGATGTCTCCATGGACCCCAATCTGTTCAGCACCGGTTTCGCTCAGAAACCGAAAGCAGGATTTGCTTGCATCGCCCTGGTCCTGGTCCTGTTCATGGCCGGACAGGCCCCGGTACAGGCCCGTACCGCACAAGCGACTCAGGCGATCGACACCGCAGCCGTGGCAATGTCACAGGCCGATGATCTTCAAGCCCGGCAAGCGCTCAACAGCCGCGTCTTCGATCGGGTTTGGCGAGAAGTCCGCCGCAGCTATTATGACCCGCAGCTTCACGGGGTCGACTGGAACAGGGCCTACGAGACCTATCGCCCCCTGGCTTTGGCTGCGGGCGACGATACGGAGCTTTACCGGCACGTTAACGCCATGCTGGCCCTTCTCGAGGACGGCCATGCACGTGCGCTCTCTCCCGTCATGGTCAGGCGTCAGCAGGCAGAGCGATCGCGGCGCGCGGTGCTGGGCGTCTCACTGGTGGTCCTGCAGGAGGGGATCTATCGCGTCGAGAACATTCGAGAGGGATCGCCTGCCGAGCTCGCTGGGATCAGGGCCGGCTGGCGTCTGGATCTGCGAAACGCAGGCTGGGACCTTGATGATGAGCTGGTGGAGGGCCACCCCCTGGCGCTGGATTTTCTCGATGAGGATGATGCCGTAAGAACCGTCACGGTCATACCGCGGTTTATGGACCCGGCCCCCAGGTTTAGGGCGGATGCTTCAAGGGCCGGAGTGCTCTTGCTCCGCGTTGAGGCCTTCGAACCCGGTCTGGGAGACTGGATGGGCAGGCAGCTGGCTTCTGTTGACCCCGAAACCGTCATTGTCGTTGACCTAAGGGCCAATCCCGGGGGACGTCTGTCTGAAGCGGGTGCCGTGCTCTCCTGCTTCCTGCCTGAGCGGATGGGTTGGGCGGCAAGGACGAGCCGCTCTGGACGTGTCACCCCCATGCGGATCCGGCCTGGCTGTGGCCCACGTCGCGCGCCCGTCAGCAATCGCCTTGCCGTGCTTGTGGACGCATCAAGCCGGAGCGCTGCAGAATTGACACCGGCAGCCCTTCAGGAAGCGGGCCGGGCCCTGGTCGTGGGTGAGAAGACCCCGGGGTCGGTCTTGATCTCCCTCGATACATCCCTGCCAGGTGGGGGGCGTCTGAGGTTGAGCCGTGCTGATCTTGTGACATCGGGAGGGGTTCGGCTGGAACGTCGAGGTGTTACGCCGGATAGGGTGGCAACGGTGAAGACTGAAGAGCGCCGTTCAGGCCAGGATCCGGCTTTGGAGGCGGCCATTGCGGCCCTGCTATCCGCTGCCAGCACTCCAGAACCCGCACGATGAGCAGTTCAAGGTGTGCCCCGGTTTGCGTTCATCTCGACCATCAACCAACGCCCTGGACCACGCGTTCTTACAATGTGCGGAACCCAGACTCGTCCGGGGCATTGAGCCTCTAGTCCCGTGTCGGCCTGACCTGACCAGAGGCTTCGTTCGCCCGGTTCCGGGCCTCCTCTGTATCGGCTCCGCGAGCCAGGGCTACGCCCATCCGCCGTCGCGCAAAACTTTCAGGCTTGCCAAAGAGGCGCAGCTCAGTGCCCGGAACGGACAGAGCCTTTTCAAGGCCCTCGAAGGCGATTCCGCAGGCCTCTATGCCACCGTAGATTACTGAACTGGCGCTTGGGTCCCGCAGGTCCGTGTTTACCGGCAGGCCAAGGATGGCTCGCGCGTGCAGAGCGAACTCGCTCTGGTACTGGCTGATGAGGGTGACGAGGCCGGTGTCATGTGGGCGCGGGGAAACTTCGGAAAACCAGACCTGGTCCCCCTTCACGAAAAGCTCGACGCCGAACACACCAAGACCTCCAAGTGAATCGGTAACCCGCAAGGCAATATCCTGGGCCGACTTGAGCGCTGCCGGGCTCATGGCCTGAGGTTGCCAGCTTTCCACATAGTCACCCTTGACCTGGCGATGGCCTATGGGCGCGCAGAAATCCGTCATGGTCCGACCCTCCCGCAGCGAGCGAACCGTGAGGAGCGTGATTTCGAAGTCGAACTCGATCCGGCCTTCCACTATGACGCGCGCGCTATCGACCCGTCCTGCGGACTGGGCGTAAGACCAGGCCAGATCAATGTCGGCCGGGCTTTCCACGAAGGACTGTCCCTTGCCCGACGACGACATCACAGGTTTGACGAAGTTGGGATAACCCACGGTGTCTGCGCCGGCCCTCAATTCTGCCGCTGACCCGGCAAAGGCGTAGGGGCTGGTAGGCAGGCCCAGGTCCTCGGCGGCGAGCCTGCGGATGCCTTCCCGGTTCATGGTCAGCTGAACGGCCCGGGCATTAGGGATCACAACGGCCATGCCAGCCGCTTCGATGTCAGCCAGAACCTCGGTTGCAATCGCCTCGATCTCGGGGACGATGATATGGGGCGCTTCTGCCATGATCAGGCCGTTCAAGACCTGCGGATCCGTCATGGGAATGACATGGCTGCGATGGGCGACCTGCATGGCGGGTGCATTTGGATAGCGGTCTACGGCAATGACCTCGACACCAAGTCTTTGCAGTTCAATCGCGATCTCCTTGCCCAGTTCTCCTGAACCGAGCAGCATCACCCGTAGGGCTGTATCAGAAAGCGGGGTACCCAGGCGCATGGATCAGAGCCTCGACCTGGCTGCAGCCACGATCGCCTCCACGGTAATCCCGAACTTCTCATACAGGACCTCCGCAGGAGCCGACGCCCCGTAACCGGTCATACCGATGAAGGCACCATCCTCACCAATGAACCGCTCCCATCCCTGGCCGATTGCAGCCTCGACCGCGACACGAACCGTACCGCGCCCGATGACTGAGGCCTTCCAGGCCGCATCCTGCTGTTCAAACAACTCAAAGCAGGGGACCGAGACCACTCGGGTGGCGACCCCTTCTGCCTCGAGCCTTTCGGCGGCCTGGAGGGCTAGAGAAAGCTCGGTTCCGGTTCCAAAAAGAGTGACCTTGGCGTCTCCATTGGCTGGCCGGATCTCATAGGCCCCTCTGGCGCAAAGGTTTTCAGGGCTTGGAGCCGTACGAACCGCCGGCGTCTTTTGGCGTGAAAGGGCCATCGCCGAAGGTGAGGTCTTGGCGTTCAGGGCGAGCTTCCAGCACTCCATCGCCTCGACCGTATCGGCAGGACGAAATACCAGGAGGTTGGGGATGGCGCGCAATGCGGCCAGATGTTCAACAGGCTGGTGGGTCGGTCCATCTTCGCCGAGCCCGATGGAATCGTGCGTCAATACATGGACGACCCGAACGCCCATGAGGGCCCCAAGACGGATGGCCGGACGGCTATAGTCGGAGAAGACCATGAAGGTGCCACCGTAGGGGATGACGCCGCCATGCAGGGCTAGCCCGTTCATGGCCGCGGCCATGCCGAACTCGCGAACACCCCAGTTCACGTAGCGGCCCTCATAGGTAGGCGCATCCAATATGGGCGTTCCGGCCACGAAGGTGTTGTTGGAGCCTGTCAGGTCGGCGGAGCCCCCGATCAGCTCGGGAATGGTGGCGAAGATCTCGTCCAGTGCTGCCCCAGAAGACTGGCGTGTGGCCTGGGCGGGGCGGGACAGAACCAGCTCGGCGATCTTGGCGTCGAGGGCATCGAAGGCTCCCTCGGGCAGATCGCCCTTCATGGCGCGCTCGAAGTCCGGGGCCTGATCAGAAGTGGCAAGCCTGGCCTCCCAGGCCTTGCGGTCCTTGACCCCGCGCCGTCCGACCTTGCGCCAAGCCTTTTCAATCGCATCGGGAATCTCGAAGGGATCATGGGTCCAGGACAGGCCAAGACGGGTGGCGGCGACTTCGGCCGCTCCCAGGGCCGCGCCGTGGGTCTTGTGACTGCCTTCCATGGTAGCGGCCCCTCGGCCGATCTTGGTCTTGCAGGCGATGAGCGTGGGCCGGTCCTGTCGGACGGCCCATTTGAGTGCAGCCTTGATGGCATGGACATCATGACCATCGATGGCCTTAACGGCCCAACCTGCAGCCTTGAAGCGGCCTTTCTGATCCGTGGCATCCGAAAGCGAAACCTTGCCGTCGATCGTGATTTCGTTGTCATCCCAAAGCACGGTCAGCTTGTTCAGCCGGTAGCGCCCGGCAAGGGCTATGGCCTCCTGGGACACGCCCTCCATCAGGCAACCGTCTCCGGCAATGACCCAGGTTCGGTGGTCGACGAGATCTTTGCCGTACCTTGCCGCAAGATGCCGCTCGGCCATGGCAAAACCGACCGACGTTGCCAGCCCCTGGCCCAGAGGCCCTGTGGTGACCTCGACGCCTGGCATATGGCCGTATTCCGGATGGCCGGCAGTGCGCGAGCCCCACTGGCGGAAGTTGGCGAGTTCCTCGCGGGTCGCTGCCTTGTATCCGGTCAGGTGCAGCAGCGCATAGACAAGCATCGAACCATGACCGGCCGACAGGATGAAACGGTCGCGGTCCGCCCAGTCTGGACGGCTTGCATCAAACTTGAGAAACTTTGAGAACAGGACGGTTGCTACATCCGCCATACCCATGGGCATGCCGGGATGGCCACTTTTTGCCTTTTCGACCCCGTCCATGGCGAGAACACGGATCGCATCGGCCATTTGTCTTGTGTTTGCCTTTGCGGAAACAGTGCTGGTTTCGGTCATTGGGGCGGCCTTTCGGCGGAAGACGATGAATTGGGAGCGGCGCCGCTTTACCCCGAGGCGCTTGCAGGTTCTATATGAAATCTGGAGGACGACCGATGGCAGACGCCACAACTGCAGCACGTTTGCGTATCGACCGGGCGCTCGCAGCGCTCGAGCGCAAGGTAAATGATCTCAAGTTGCGCGCGGCGACAGCGCGACCCCTCGATGATGATGATCTGTTTGCCCCACCCGCGGCGGACGCCGGGTCCGGAGCGGCCCTTCAGGGCCGCATTGCCGAGCTCGAGGCCGCGGGCAAGGATGCTTCCCACGCGCTTGGACGCGCCATTGACGAGTTGCGTGCGGCAATGCTTCGAGATGATGGCGACCCTCCTGTCGATTACACACTGGACGAGGAAGACTGATGGCCACAGTCACCGTGGAAG
>JBFZCB010000107.1:0-11041 GCA_041308165.1 Caulobacterales bacterium | reverse complement strand
GAGCGACGCGTAAGACGCTCTGGCTCGGGCGGGGAACCCCGACCCTCCAGCCAGCTTTCCCCGAAAATGAAGGTCATCAGTCCCAGCAGCATCCCGATGCCGGCCAGTCCGAACCCGTAGGCCCAGCCATACTGAATGCCCAGCCACGAACACAGGAGCGTGGCCAGGACAGCGCCGAGGTTGATGCCGACATAGAAGATGGTGAAGCCACCGTCACGGCGGGGATCGTTTTCGTCGTAGAGGTGGCCGACGACCGTGGAGATATTTGCCTTCAGAAAGCCGACGCCGACAATAATCAGCGAAAGAGCCAGGAAGAGAACCGGCTCGGCCGAAAGATCACGCTCGATACGGGTCGAATAGCCGTCGGCTCCGACACTGGCCGGGAACCCAGCGCTGGCTGCGAGCTGAGCGCCAGAACCCGCAGGCTGGCCCTCCAGGTCAACGACACGGACCCCCTCGGGCGAAATGGAGATGGGGACACGTGTATCGCCGGCCTGGGCAAAGAGCTGACGGTCGGTGTCCCGGCCTTCGACGACAATGGCATATTCCGATCCGCCGACGGTCAGAAACTCCCGCCCACCCTTGCCTTCGAAGGCCATGGTGAAGTGGCCGGCAACCAGCAGGACGGCACCGATGATGACGGCCTTCCTGGAGCCAAGGTATTTGTCAGCCAGAAGGCCGCCAACGACCGGCATGAGATAAACAAGAGCCGCATAGGCGGCATAGATCCCCTGTGCATCGGCGGGACCGAACAGGAAATGCTGCGTCAGGTAAAGGACCAACAGGGCCCGCATTCCATAGTAGGAAAAACGCTCCCACATTTCAGTCAAAAACAGGACCACCAGCCCACGCGGGTGCCCCAGGAACGTTTTTCTAGGCGCGATCGCCCCCCCGTCCATCGAAGTCAAATGCCGTACTCCATATCACTTCAGCGCCCCTCCGGCGCGACTGCGACATAAGGACCACGACCGGCAGTCGTGGACAAGCGTTAAGGATAAGGATCGAGGTGCGGATGCTGAATTTCTGCAATCCGTCCTGTGGCCTGCAAGGGCAAGGCCTGGAAAGCCGAGCCTGTCGCATCTCTAGCCTGCCAGATGTCGGTCCACCTCTTCCCACCTGACGTTTGGCCGCCGGGTGCCGACATCAGCCCCGAACAGTTCAGCGATGATCTCCATAGCCCCCCCCTGAATCATCACAGGACCCCTACAGACAAGGCGCTTGCATCTGGGGTCATGCCTTCAGATGCAAGCGCGAGTACAGATCAGGAGCGAGACTTCAGAGCGTCCCTGATTTCAGTCAGAAGGCTCTCGGTCGGCGTTGGTGCAGGCGGAGCTTCGGGAGCCTCGTCTTGCTGGCGGCGCAGCTTGTTGATCGCCTTGACCAGCATAAAGATCACGAACATCAGGATTACAAACTGGATCACCACATTGGCGAAGGTGCCATACTGAATGGCGACCTTTTCGATCGCCTCGGTGGCGGGGTCTTCCGCCTTGAGTACGATTTCGAGCTTGGAAAAATCTACGCCGCCCAGAAGCAGCCCGATCGGCGGCATGATGACCTGGTCGACCAGGCTCGTGACAATCTTGCCAAAGGCACCGCCAATGATCACACCGATCGCCAGATCGACGACATTTCCCTTGACCGCGAACTCGCGGAACTCTGTCAGCATACCCACTTAAAACCCTCCCTTATCATGCGGACAGGGCAGGCTGCACCGATGTCCGATGCCGGGCATAACAGTCTGAATTCAATCGAGAGACAACCCCGAAACGGGTTGGGTTCGCTCCGCGGCCTACAAGTCCGGACGGGACTGAATGGATTCAGGCGTCGCCCGAAGCGTTCAACCGCTCACGCAGTTCCTTGCCGCTCTTGAAAAAGGGAACCGACTTGGCGGGAACATCAACCGCCTCACCGGTTCGCGGGTTACGCCCTGCGCGAGCTGGGCGCGACCGCACGGAAAAAGCCCCGAAACCGCGGAGCTCGACCCGGCCACCTTCACCGAGCGCTGTGGTCATCTGGCCCAGCACGACATTGACGACGCGCTCGACCTCCATGTGAGTCAGATGCGTGTTCTCGGCAGCAAGCCTCTCGATCAGTTCTGACTTGATCACGCAGAGCTCCCCCATTTTCCTGCGACGCGTTTCCGTTATCCGGTCTGCACGCCTTGTCCAGTAAGATACCCTAACGCTGTCGCTTCCTGCGAAAAAGCCCTGAAAGCCGAATCATTGGAATTTGACTGGTAAATCAGGCCGAAACTGGGGGAATTCCGACATTCCAGGCAGCAGAAAGGCGGTTGGATCGCTCCAACCGCCTCCCGTGCTTGCCAAACGGCTGGCGAGGATTACTCCTTGCCGGCCTTTTCGCGAAGGGCCGCACCCAGGATATCGCCCAGCGAGGCGCCGGAATCCGAAGATCCGAACTGTTCGATGGCTTCCTTCTCGTCAGCCATTTCCAGAGCCTTGATCGAGACCGAGATCCGGCGCGTAGCCTTGTCTACGGCCGTGATCTGAGCATCGATACGGTCGCCGACGGCGAAACGCTCAGGGCGCTGCTCGTTGCGATCGCGGCTAAGGTCGGACTTGCGAACAAAGCTGCTCACAGGGGCATCTTCATCGCCGAACTTGACTTCGATACCGCCCGTTTCAATCGAGGTCACGGTGACCGTTACGGTCTGACCCTTCTTGTAGGTGTCGCCCTCGCCAATGGGATCGCCACCCAGCTGCTTGATGCCAAGGGAGACGCGCTCCTTCTCGACATCAACGTCAAGGACCTTGGCCTTGACCATTTCACCCTTGCGGTAGCGCTGGATAGCCTCTTCGCCCGAGACGTTCCAGTCGAGGTCAGACAGGTGCACCATGCCATCGATGTCATTGTCGAGACCGATGAACAGACCAAACTCGGTCGCGTTCTTGACTTCACCCTCGACGGTCGAGCCGATCGGATGCAAGGCCACAAAGGCATCCCAGGGGTTGTCCTGAGCCTGCTTCAGGCCCAGCGAAATGCGGCGCTTGGAGGAATCGACATCCAGCACGACCACATCGACTTCCTGGGAGGTCGAGACGATCTTGCCCGGATGGACGTTCTTCTTGGTCCAGGACATTTCGGAGACATGCACGAGACCCTCAACACCGGCTTCCAGCTCAACGAATGCGCCGTAGTCAGTGATGTTGGTGATGCGGCCGGTGTACTTGGCACCCACAGGGTACTTGGCTTCGACACCATCCCAGGGATCGGACTGGAGCTGCTTCATGCCCAGCGAGATGCGCTGAGTATCGGGGTTGATCTTGACGATCTGGACCTTGACGGTGTCGCCAACGGCGAGGACCTGCGAAGGGTGCGAGACACGCTTCCAGGACATGTCCGTGACATGGAGAAGGCCGTCGATACCACCAAGATCAACGAACGCACCATAGTCGGTGATGTTCTTGACGACGCCGTCACGGACTTCGCCTTCAAGAAGCTGACCCACCAGTTCGGTGCGCTGTTCAGCACGGGCTTCTTCGAGAATGGCGCGGCGCGAGACGACAATGTTGCCCCGCGGACGGTCCATCTTGAGGATGGCAAAAGGCTGGTCCTTGCCCATGAGCGGGCCAACGTCACGAACGGGGCGGATGTCTACCTGAGAGCCGGGCAGGAAGGCCGAGGCCCCCCCGAGGTCAACCGTGAAGCCGCCCTTGACGCGGCCGACGATCGCACCGTTGACCGGCACACCTTCAGCGAAGACGACTTCAAGACGCGTCCAGGCTTCTTCACGGCGCGCCTTGTCACGGCTGATGACCGCTTCACCCAGGGCGTTCTCGATACGCTCAAGAAAGACTTCGACATCATCGCCGACCTTGGGGATGACAGCGCCTTCACCAATGCCAAATTCACGGGCAGCAATACGGCCTTCGGTCTTCAGGCCAACGTCAATGATGATGATGTCTTTTTCGATGCCAACAACGCGGCCATGCACAACCTGGCCTTCGCCCAGGTCACGGCCACCAAGCTGTTCGTCGAGGAGCGCGGCGAAATCGTCGCGGGTAGGATTGAAAGTGTCGGTCATTAAATCCGATAGGGTTGTGGCGCGTGACCGGACGGTCCTCGCGCGAGGTGAAGTTTCAGAGTTCGGGAAGTCGTCATCAAATACGGGGCTAAGTCACCCAGATGCCCGCGGTAGCCGAGGAAAGGAGCGTTGGATTTGTCCTTGCCGGCTCAGGAGCCAGTCCGGACACGCGCCGTCTCGACAATACGGCGGGCCGCATCGAAGGCCGCCTCTATATCCAGATCGGTTGTATCCAGCAAGACCGCATCCTCGGCCTGTATCATCGGCGCAGCTCCACGCCCTGCATCGCGCTCATCGCGGCGCATGATATCGGCGAGCATGTCCTCATAGGCGATCTCATCACCGCGCTCGACAAGCTGTCTCCAGCGGCGCCTCGCCCGAATGGGTGCTGTTGCGGTCACATAGAGTTTTGCCGAGGCTTCGGGTGCAATCACCGTTCCAATATCGCGTCCGTCTAGCACCGCTCCTCCTGGCTGCCTGGCAAAGGCCTGCTGAAGTTCGAGCAGGGCGGCACGAACGCCCGGATGTCCCGCAACCCGGCTAGCGGCCTCCCCGGCCTCACCTGTGGTCAGCTTCAGGTTCTCGGACAGCCCGGTCAGGTTCAACCTTCGGGCGACAACCTCACAGGCCTTTCCATCATCGAGGCTCTCGCCCCCCTCGAGCACTCCGACCCCGACCGCCCGGTAAAGAAGGCCTGTATCGAGGTGTGCCAGACCGTAGGCCTTGGCCAAACGCGCGGCTATGGTGCCCTTGCCAGAGGCTGCCGGACCATCGACTGCAATGACAAGACGGCTCATTTCCGTGCGTTCCAGCCCGACATCATAGGCCCAGCTGTCCCCGAGCAGCGGTCTGTACCGTACCCGGCACAGGCAGAGGGGGGGCGCAAGTCTTTCACGGCGTCGGCGCTCCGATGCTGGCACCCAATCCGTTCATCATTTCCACAAAACCGGGAAAACTGGTTGCGATCATTTCCGGATCCAGCACCGAGACCGGTTGCTGGGCAGCGAGCCCCAGGATCAGATGGCTCATGGCAATACGGTGATCATGCGCCGTGGATACGGTTGCACCCCCTCTTACAGTCCCACCTGTAACGCTGAAGCCCTCGGCTTCCTCCTCAACGGGCACACCGCAGGCCCTGAGCCCGTTGACCATGAGACTGATCCGGTCGCTCTCCTTGACCCTCATTTCGCCTATCCCGCGCATGATCGTGACACCCTGCGCAAAGGCAGCCGTGGCTGCAAGCACGGGATACTCGTCGATCATGGAGGCCGCACGGCTCTCGGGCACAACGATCCCCTGCAGTGCTGAGTGTCGCGCCGTCACGTCACCGATACGCTCTCCCCCGCTTTCACGTTCATTGGCAATGACCAGATCCGCTCCCATGTCTAACCAGGTGTCGAACAGACCCGTGCGCAGGGGGTTGAGCATGACGCCTTCGACCGTAACCTCGGAGCCGGGCACAATAAGAGCTGCAGCCAGTGGAAAGGCTGCCGATGAAGGATCTCCCGGCACACAGATATGAGTAGCCTTGAGAGACTGGCCCCCCTCCAGAGTGATCCGCCAGCCTTGCGCCAGGATCTCGACATCGACGACAGCGCCAAAGGCCCCCAACATTCTTTCTGTATGATCGCGGCTCTTCTCGGGTTCGGTTACGACTGTGGCTCCCCTTGCATTCAATCCGGCCAGCAGGATGGCAGACTTGATCTGGGCCGAAGCCACGGTCTGGAGATGATCAATAGCTGCAAGGTCGCCGCCAGAGAGCGTCACGGGCAGTCTGTCCTCGCTGGCAAGCCAGGCCAGGCGGGCCCCCATGGCGGCCAGAGGCGCAGTTACGCGCTTCATAGGCCTTTTGCGCAGGGACTGATCGCCATCAAAGGTCGCGCGTATCGGATATCCTGCAGCTGCCCCCATGAGAAGGCGAACCCCAGTTCCGGCGTTACCGCAGTCAATCACCGAAAGGGGCGTCCTGAGCCCGCCCTGTCCGGTGATGCGCCACACACCCGCTCCGCCCTCAGCCTCCACACGTTCAACGATTGCCCCAAAGGCCTCAACAGCTCGGGCTGTTGCCAGAATATCATCGCCCTCCAGAAGACCTTCAACAGTGGTGACCCCTGTTGCCATGGCACCAAGGATCAGCGAGCGGTGGGACATCGACTTGTCACCGGGCGCACGAACACGTCCATTCATCCCGACAGCAGCGGGGCTGGCGGTTAACCGACAGGCCGATCCTTCGGCCCCATTTGGGCCGGAAACGCCCGCTGAAGGGGCATTCAGATGGGAGGCGGAAGACATCCGCTGCGGCTCCGTTCGTCTAAATGGGGAACAGGCAGCGCGTTGCGCCGTGAAGACGGCTTTTGACAGCGGGCCCCCACAGTGGCAAGGGACGCGACCGAAATCCCCCCAACGTTCCAAAGGCTCTCCCAACGTGGCCGATCCCCAACTTGGCGCCAAGCAGGTCTGTCCGAACTGCCAGGCAAAGTTCTATGACCTGAACCGCCGCCCTGCACACTGCCCCAAATGCGACACTGAATTCGATCCTGAAGAGGCCATCAAGCTACGCAGCCGTCGTGGACGCCCTGGCGGCTACCCAGCTGACGATGCCGAAGATCAGGTCGAAGAGAAGAAGGTCGATACTGACGAAGACGAGGAAGAAGAGGTCATCACCCCTGAAATCGACCAGGAAGGCCATGAGCCGATCCTGACCCCCGATGATGAGGATGATGCCGTTGCCGATCCCTCGGAAGAAGCCGGAATGGGCTCGACCGACGGTGATGATGACGTCCTCGCTGATGATGATGATGACGATTCCGTGCCCTTCATCGAAGACGAGGAAGACGACGCCTTCGACGAAGACCTCATCAAGGGAAGTAACGACGACGACTGACCAGGATCTTGTGCCCGGGCGCGAATTATTTCGCGTCCGGGACCTGGTGTTCTACCCCGCCACTGCGGGGTAGAGGACGGAGCCAAAATAAATGTCTGGTCGGGCTTGATCCGAAAAATGGCCTGACATAGGTTCCGCCGCCTCGCCGGGCTCCAACACGGGCCCAGCGATACCAACCAGAGGCGTAATGTCTTGGGTTCGGGGCTTTAGCTCAGCTGGTAGAGCGCTTGCATGGCATGCAAGAGGTCAGCGGTTCGACTCCGCTAAGCTCCACCAATCAGCCCCCCCCTTCTTCCGGTAATCCGGGGAAGGGGGGGACTGGCCACTGTTTTCGAATAGTTCGGCAGTTACGGGCCGCACGGTCCTGTCTCCAGAGACCTTTTCTGCGCGACTTTCTTCGCTGACAAAGATCCAAGTCTCCAGGCCGTCATTCCGAGTTCCGGGTTCGGTTTCCACGCGTACCAGAGACTCTTCGACAAAACGAAGCCGCCCTACCTTACCTGTTGTCAGGCCACCTCAACGGCCCAACACGGAGCCGCCTCGACTCGGAAAGGCCGAAGTGGGCCCCTGCAGTCATTTTGGCCTGACGGAGCCTCACCATTTGGCTGGTCGAGGAACTCGAAACCCTGGGCCCTGACGAAGAGCTTCGTCTCCGCCTGTTCGCCGAAAAACTGAACAGGACATAATCGTACATTTCTAGACATTTCGGAACGATGCGCCTATGTTGGCGACTGAAGGAGGCTCCCATGACCGCGTCCACTGTCCGCAGCGCCACCGACCCGCGACCTTCGGCCCCGGTCAAGGCCGAGCTGATCGGCTTGATTGCCAAGCATAGCCCTAAGACCAGCCGCAGCCAGATCGAGA
The DNA here is from genome assembly GCA_041308165.1 of Caulobacterales bacterium. Taxonomy (GTDB): domain Bacteria; phylum Pseudomonadota; class Alphaproteobacteria; order Caulobacterales; family Caulobacteraceae; genus Brevundimonas. The sequence goes on along the minus strand of JBFZCB010000107.1, from coordinate 3,248 downwards.
TTCTCGGCCGGGCCACAGGCGTGGCCGCCGAAGAGATTGCCAAGTTGACGGCCGACCAGCAAAGGCGCCTAGCCGCTCGCCGGATCGCCCTGCGCGCCTTGCTGGTCGAGGTGGCCGACGCCCCCGATGAGGCGGCGGAAGCCGACCGTATCATCCTCAAGCCGAAGGGGCCCGTTATCGTCAGTCAGGGCGAGGACCCTGGCGAGCTCCTGAGTTTGGAGGAGGGCCGCCGTCGAGTACATGAGTATGCTCTGGCCACAGGCGACGCCTTCGAGAGCTGGGCTGGCCCCACAGCCGGCCCAGTCGAGGCGTCGTCAAAGCTCGGTATCTCCCGCTCAACCTTGCACGCCTGGCAGACAAAGGGCTTGGCAATCGCGCTGTTGGACGGGGTGCGCAAGACCGTCTTCCCCCTTGAACAGTTTGTCGACGGCAAGCCGGTTGCCGGCATGGGCGATGTGCTGAGAGTGATCGGCGACCCGCAGGTAGCATGGATGTGGCTCAAGGAGCCCAGCCCGCTGCTGAACGGCGCGGCGCCCCTGGCTCGCCTCAAGCGCGGGCGCATTGAAGAGGTCCTTCAGACGGCACAGACAAACTTCGGACAGTGAGGCTCGATCCCAGAATCCTGCAGGACCTCGCGGTTCCGTTCGAGCCCCGGAGCTTTGTTCGGGTGACGCCGATGGTCCATGCGGCGACGCCGCTCGGCATGGGTTTCGGCGAAACGCGATTTGCGAGCCCCATGGATGCCTTCAAGGTTCTCTACATCTCAGAGACTCTGACGACATCGATCGCCGAGGCGGTTGTCCGCGACCGGTTTCAGGACCGTGTCCGCCGGCAGCTCCCGGAGGCTGAGACCGTCTTCTGGGGCGCGGCCCGCGTCAGCGCCCGCCGCACCCTGCTGTTGATCGACCTGCGCACGACCGGTCTGGTGCGGTTGGGCGTCTCGACCAACGCGGCCCGAGGCAAGGCTCTGGGCCAGGGCCGCAAACTCAGCCAGGCGGTGTTCGACCAGTCTGACGCCGACGGCTTTCTCTACGCATCGCGCCTGACCGGGGCGGCCTGCGTCTGCGTCTACGACCGGTCCGTACCCGCGCTCTCGGCCACGCTAGTGGCTCCCCTTGCGAGCGAGCCGGATCTCATCGCTGCGCTAAGCGCCCTCGACGTAAAGCTTGCCCCCTCCGCACCGAAAGCCCCAGCTCCAGCGGCCTAGTTAAAGAGGTCCGCGGGCATGCCAGATCAGGCTTCTGGCACCATGGGCTGCGCTATAGGCAAACAAGAGTGCCGAGCCGATACGAAGAGGCTGAGCCACGACAATCCTTCAACATCGCCACAGCCAAGCCACTTGGTGGGACACGAGCCTTACGCTCATTCCTATCTGGTTCGCTGAATATTGAACCCGCAGCATCGCCCTAACAGTCAAACCCGAAATGAGCTTCGCGCGTCCAGGCAGAAACATTGCCTGTTCTTCGCCTGTCTCAGGGAAGGCTGCTCGCCCCATAACCACGCCTGTGCCAATGACGGAGCGACCTCGCAGGAAGAGGCAAGTGCAGGTCTCTGATCAAAGGCATTCATAAAGACAAGCACCTTGCCTCCCCCTGCACCCCCAACCAGTCCTCCCCTTCTTCCGGTAATCCGGGCAAGGCGGGGACTGGCCACCGTTTTCAAACAAGCAGGCGGTCAAAAGTCATAAGGGTCTCTCTACAGAGACCTTTCCAGCGTAGCTGCCGCTCCCGAAGACGGCTCAAATCACGAGGCCGCCGTTCGGAGTTCCGGATTCGGTTGCCCACAGCGGCCCAGGCAGCAGCCGCCCCGGCCCGGAAAAGCCGAAGTGGGACCCTGCAATCCGTTTGGGCTACCAAAGCCCGCCGCCCGCATCCTCGACCATTTCCGCCCGGAGGGGTTCGTGGAGTGTATCCGGCTCTTTAGGATTGAGGGTATTGAGGGAAGACCGGCTTCGGCCGGTGCCTCCATGGCCTCTCGGGACTTCGCTTTAGTTAGCAAGCGCGACCTTATCACCCGCTCAATCAACAGATATCTGAGGCCTGTACCGGGTGCCCTCCCTGACAGTCAGGGTCTACCGAACTCGATCTCGTTGTAACGGTTCATGCCAGCGCCCCCCATTGATCCTGCGTCATAGACATAGCCATAGACGCGCCGGCCATCGGGTTTGGTGAAGACGCTTCCCCTCACCCACGAGCCAAGGATGTTGTCGACCTCGAGCCTGGCCGGCTGCCAGACACCGTCGTAGCGAGCCGTGAACAGGCTGCGAGTTGCAGCATCGACGAAGAGAACGTGAAGGCTGTCGCCATCTGCGACGATATCGGCAGCCACCTGCTGAGAATCCACAGGATTGGCGATGACTGCCATGTCCGTGATCAAAACAGGGGGCGTCAGCCTCCCATCACGGCTGGCCCGCCGCTCCCAAAGTCGACCATCCTCAAGGCGATAGGCGATGACCACCGTATCCATCTGTGTCAGGTGAACGAGAGGAAGTATGGCTCCGTAGTCCGAATCCGTCGTGCCTGCACCTGTGGCCAGGAGTTGGCGCTCGGTCAGGGTGTTGTCTGGCAAGAGTCGCCGGTACCAGAGCGCGCCGTCCGTTGTGTAATAGGCGATATGGAGGGTGTCATCCGATCCGCGAATGACCTGAGGTCCAAGCGCGTGCGGGGTGACAGCTTCGTCTACCCGTGTCTCGGTCGTCCAAACCCCAGCAGCGGATCGGATGCTGTAGTGAAGTGTCTCGCCTACATAGAAGGCAACAGCGCTCCCATCCGAGCGGATGTCCATGGACGCCATCTGCACCATCGCCTCCACAGTGGCCGCAAGCTCGTCGCGTACCGCCCAGCTGTCAGGCCTTGTCGGATGGTCCGAGGTCAGGAAGGTGTGAAGGTGGGCTGTCGAGGTGACTTGATGAAGGATATGGATCGTATTGCCCAGGTGGCGTGAATCGACCGCTTCCAGGTCTACCGTAGCGGGCCGGTTGGCCCCATCGACCTCGCTCCAGGACCGCCCACCATCGGTCGATTTCATCATCATGAAAAGATTGGAAGACTCGGCCGGCTCCATGATGAAATAAAGGTCGCCGTTTGAAGCCTGCCAGGGGCCGAGGCGTCCGGGCGTCTCAACAAAAGTCCCCCCGAGATGACCATCGGGTACAGAGAGGATGAGGGTTGGATGACTGCCGGTACGCACCGTGCCTGCATCGTCCACCATGCGAAACTCGAACCGGTCCCCATGCTCGTTGGTGATCG
>JBFZCB010000106.1:0-7786 GCA_041308165.1 Caulobacterales bacterium | reverse complement strand
GACACGGCCTGACCTGACGCCTCCGCGCCGGCTGCGTCGGTGCCCTCACGGTCCGCACGAGCCACCGGGTCCCCAGCATCCGCGCCCCTCTGCCCCGCTGCGGCCGAATAGGCCTTGATGGCACCCGCCAGATCCCGGGCGAGGGCTGCGATCTGACGTGCCGCTCCGGCGGGGTCCATGGAGGCGGTCATCTTGAGCATGCGGATGCGCTCCTTGATCTCATCCAGCTTGCGGCGGGCCATTTCCTTTTGCACATCCCTTGTAGAGACCCGTGCAGACTTGAGGGTTTCGATGGCCTGCTTGGCGTCAGCCAGTCTGGTTTTGCGACGCGTCTCGGAAGCCTGGGCACGCGCCTCCGCAACCGCTGAAAAGCTGGTCGAGGCTAGGGGGCGCGCAGCGACGGCTAAGACCATGATGACGTCAACCTAGGACAGACAAGCTTAGACCGCGTAAACATCGGCCAAGGGGCAGACTGCACCCATCAGAAAGCTGCGCCTGTAAATCGCCGCGCTTTCAGGGCATAAGCCCGCAATGAAGTTTCTCGACCAGGCAAAGATCTATATCCGCTCCGGCAACGGCGGAGCGGGCTCCGTCTCATTCAGACGCGAAAAATTCATTCCCAACGGTGGGCCCGATGGCGGCGACGGTGGCAATGGCGGATCAGTCTGGATCGAGGCCGTAGAGGGGTTGAATACCCTCATCGACTATCGCTACCAGCAGCATTTCAAGGCTCCGACAGGCAACCATGGCCAGGGCCGCCAGATGCACGGAGCCAAGGGCGAGGACGTCGTGCTCAAGGTTCCGGTCGGTACTCAGGTCCTCGACGAGGACAAGGAAACCGTCCTGCTCGACATGGATGAGGCCGGAAAGCTCGAGTGCCTTTTGCGAGGCGGCAACGGGGGCTGGGGCAATGTGCGCTTCAAGGGCCCGGTCAACCAGGCCCCGCGCCATGCCAATCCGGGTCAGGAGGGCCAGGAGCGCTGGATCTGGCTGAGACTGAAACTCATCGCTGATATCGGACTTGCAGGTCTTCCCAATGCCGGCAAGTCGACCTTCCTGGCTGCAGCCTCGGCAGCTCGCCCCAAGATTGCTGACTATCCCTTCACCACCCTGGCTCCCAACCTTGGCATGGTCGACCTCAGTCCCAGTGAGAGATTCGTCATTGCTGACATCCCTGGGTTGATCGAAGGTGCCTCTGAGGGGGCAGGCCTTGGAACACGGTTTCTGGGCCATGTCGAACGTTCGGCCTCATTGATCCATCTCGTCGACGGAACCCAGGACAATGTGGCGGAAGCCTATCGCATCATTCGCGGAGAGCTTGATGCCTATGGCGAAGGCCTAGCCGATAAGGCGGAGATCCTCGCCCTCAACAAGATCGATGCCCTCGACCCGGAGACCCGCGAGGCAAAGGCCGCCGAGCTTGAGGCTGTTGCCGGTCGCAGGCCCATGCTCGTGTCGGGCGTCTCAGGAGAAGGTGTGCCCGAACTGCTGCGTGCGGCCTGGGCCGAGGTCAGAAAAACCCGTGGTGAAATCGACAGCGATGGCCGCGTGGTCGACCGTGCGGGCGACTGGGCACCCTGACCGGATGGCCCCCTTAGGGCCATTTGGCCGTGGTCGGGGAGGTCTGACCCTCCGCTGATCACCATGGGCGTGATCGGGCGTTGCGAATATTGTCAGGACAAGGCGGCTGGGCCGTGTTAGCGCACAGGTGAGCATAAGTCCTGTTTCCGTCCCTCCGTCGAAGTCACCGAGCGCGTCTTGTCCTTCTTCCACGCCGGTCCCGCGCCCCAGGCTTCAGGTCCCCGTCACGGGGCCCTGCGGGATGGGCTGGACCTGTCAGCCGGCATGTCGGTCGGCCTCTTCGGAGGCTCGTTCAACCCGGCCCACGACGGCCATCTGCATGTGGCAGAGACCGCACTCAACCGTCTGGCCCTGGACCGGGTCGTCTGGCTGGTTTCGCCGCAGAACCCTCTTAAGGACAGCCGTCATACGGCTCCGCTGGAGGTCAGGATGGCCTCGGCCCGGAAATGGGCCACCAGTCCCTCGATGATCGTTTCAGATGTCGAGGAACGCATGGGCACCGCCTGGACGGTCGATACGCTTCGCGCCATCAAGGACCGCCATCCTGGCGTCAAGTTCGTCTGGCTGATGGGTTCGGATAATCTCGCTGGATTCCATCGCTGGCGGGGCTGGACAGATATCATGCGCATGATGCCCGTGGCCGTGATTGCTCGTCCAGGATCCATGCTCGAAAGCCGATCGGCACCGGCGGCCCGTCGTTTTGCTCCATGGCGTGTCTCTGAACCTGAGGCTCGCCTTCTGCCCACGCTGACAGCACCGGCCTGGGCCTACCTTACAGCCCCCCTGAACCGCAGTTCTTCAACGGCCATTCGCCTGGCTAGTGAAGTTGAGCTCCCGAAAGACGCCAAGGCCTAGGATCTGGGAAGCCCCAAGGCTGATGAAGCCTTTGGTCGTTCAAGTCTCAGGTTGGGGCGGCGGAACCCCGACTTCGCACCGGTCTTCGGACCGGTATTGAGACGCCATAGGCCGGGATTGCCGCCAGCCACACCGCCCAAAACAGGCTGTGACCTCAGGTCATGACGGCAACGGGTGACCTTTGAGGCAATCCATGATAGCTTCTCTCTTTAGGAACACTCTCGGAGCCCTCCGCTGACCCCCTCGACCGCGTACGACGCGCATGAAGAAGCCGTCTCCAACCCGGCGCAAGAACTGGACGGCTACTCGCCATCCTATAACGAGGACGGGGATGCTGACGCAGGTTTCGACGGTCCGCGCGCGCCCCTGCCCACTGGTCTGACAGACCTCGAAAACGCCATTCTCGCCAAGCTCGATGATGACAAGGCGCAGGATCTCGTCCTGATCGACCTGCGCGGCAAGTCCCCTATGGCGGACACGATGATCGTCGCGTCAGGTCGTTCGCATCGTCACGTGGGAGCCTTGGCGGACCACCTCCTTCGCACCCTGAAGGATCACGGTCTGGGCAAGGTCAAGGTTGAGGGTCTGCCTCACTGCGACTGGGTGCTCATCGACGCCGGTGATGTCATCATTCACCTGTTCCGGCCCGAAGTCCGTGTCTTCTACAATATCGAGAAGATATGGGCCGTCGACAGTGCCCACCGCGGAGCTGCAACCGCCTGACCGCCGGCCCAATCGATCGGTCATCCACCCAGGCGGCCCTGCCTCGACGGAAATGGCAAGTGTGCACTAGGGATCCGCCATGAAGATCTCGATCCTAGCCATTGGCAAGGCCGGTCGTGGACCAGAAGCCGTCCTGGCTGCCGACTACATGTCACGCGCGACCCTGGCCGGACGCGCCCTGGGTCTTGGGCCCTTTGAACTGGTCGATCTGGAGCCCAGAAAATCAGGTAAGGCCAGCGAGGCCGAGCTCCTGCTGTCGGCCGTTTCAGGAGCTCACCTGATCGCCTGTGATGAACGGGGTCGGACCTATTCAAGCCGGGCTTTTGCAGACCATATCGCCCTTTTGAGAGACCGGGGCGAACGCCGGCTGAACTTCGTCATCGGCGGAGCGGACGGACTGGACCGATCTGTCCTCGAAGCCGCGGCCTCTACACTGGCCTTCGGGCCTCAGACATGGCCCCATGCAATGGCACGCGCAATGTTGGCCGAACAGCTGTACCGGTCCGTCACCATCCTGTCCGGCTCCCCATACCATCGCGACTGAATGAAGCGCTTATTGATCTTTTGTGGTGCCGTGGCGCTCGCAGCCACCCCGGCTGCGGGCCAGCGGGCCAGTGCTCCAGACACGGAAATGACCAGCCTGCAGGCGGAGTATCGCGACGAGCAGGTCCGTGCCCGGCGTCTTCGAAGCGATGCTGTGGAAGCTGCAGAGGAACTTGCTGATCTGGAGCGTCAGCTGGCGGGCCTGCGCCGTGACCAGAACGCAGATGACCTTCAGCTCGCCGTTCAGCGCGCCAGGCTTGACCAGCTCAACCGCAGGGAGGCCGAGCTGGTCAGCATCCTGTCACGCGCAAGAGCCAAACAGGGACGGTTCCTGTCTGCGCTTCAGATGATGACCCGCGACCCTCCGCCGCCTCTGCTCATCCCCGCAGATCGAGCCGTCGACACGGTGCGGGCTTCCATCCTGATCAAGGCCATGGCCCCCGATCTGGAAAGGCAGGCGCAGGCACTTGTGCTCCAGCAGTCCGAAGTGGCGCGTGTGAGACGTCTTGCTGTTCTGTCTTCCGAGCGTCTCATGACGACCGACAGTGCCCAGTCCGATCGCCGCTCCGAGATCGAACAGCTTACCCGTCGCAAGACCGCCCTTGGCGCTGTCTTGCGCGCCGACGCCGAACGCAGCGAACGTGCAGCCCGTACGCTCGAGGCCCGTATCCGAGCCCTAGGTGGTCGCCCGGCGGTTCTTGCTGAGACCGGAGATCTCGCCTCTGTGGCCACGCGGCTGCCTGGGGGCAGATCGCGCCTGACACCCCCAGTGGAGGGACAGTCGGTGCGTTCACCCAATGGGGTAACCTGGCGCGGAAACGGCCAGGTCATAAACGCACCGGCTGAAGCCGGGGTTGATTATGCCGGACCCCTCAGTGGCTGGGGTCAGGTCGTCATCCTGGATCTGGGGCCGGGATGGAGAGCCGTGATCACCGGTCTGGATACAGTATCGGTCGAAGCGGGCTCGCGCGTCGCCGACGGCCAGGCCCTGGGGCGTTCGCTTGAAGATGGCGAGGTCTATTTCGAGCTACGCCGGGCAGATCGGCCCATTGATCCCCGTCCCTGGCTGGACTGAATGGCAGTATTGTCGCAATCCCCTCGAGTCTCCATCGAAAAGCCTTTGCTTTCTCGACGGACGCTGATTTTATCGCAGAAGATTTTCAGGTCGGGTATCGACCGGATCCTCATGACACCCTGATCCCCAGCCGGTCGCTCGAAAGAGTCGGGCGTTCCGCGAAAGAGACTGAATGCGTAGACTGTTTCTCGTCGGCGGTGCCGCCATGGCCCTTCTTGCCGGTGGCGTGGGCCTGACAGCCATGGCCTCCCAGACACCGCGGAACGAAACCTTCCGCATGCTTCAGCTGTTTGGTGACGTCCTTGGAATGGTCGAACAGGCCTATGTCGTTCCGGTCGATAACAAGAAGCTGATTGAGGCCGCCCTTGCCGGAATGATGACGGCACTGGATCCACATTCCAACTACCTGCCCCCCCGCAGCTTTGCGGATCTGCAGGAGCGCACCACAGGCGAATACTCCGGCGTGGGTCTGACGATCACGGCCGAAGGCGGGCTGGTCAAGGTGATCTCGCCCATGGACGATGGCCCTGCAGCACGCGCAGGCGTGCAGGCCGGTGATGTGATCTCCGCCATTGAGGGCCAGAGCGCCTCGGGGCTCAGTGTCACGCAAGCCTCCGAGAAGCTGCGCGGGGCCAAGGGTACCTCCGTGAGGGTGACCTTCCTGCGCGATGGTGAGGAGCCGCGCGAGGTGGTGCTCACACGTGACGTGATCAAGGTCGAGTCCGTTACCGGACGCCTTGAGGGCGAGTTCGGCTATATCCGTGTCTCGACCTTCAACGAGAATACAGGGCGCGAACTGGGCGAGGTCATTGCCAGGCTGAAGGCCGAAAAGCCGGGTCTGAAGGGCTATATTCTGGACCTGCGCAACAACGGCGGGGGGCTCCTGACAGCGGCTATCGACGTCTCGGACGCCTTCATGGAACGCGGGGAAATCGTCAGCCAGAGAGGCCGCAAACCCGAACAGATCGAGCGCTATTCCGCCAAGCCGGGGGACCTTGCCGGGGGGCTGCCGATCGTCGTGTTGATCAACTATGGATCCGCTTCAGCTTCCGAGATCGTTGCCGGTGCCCTGAAGGATCAGGAGCGCGCGACCCTGGTCGGACTGACCACCTTTGGCAAGGGTTCGGTCCAGACGGTCATTCCGCTCAATCAGGGTCGCGACGGTGCACTCTCGATCACGACCGCGCGCTACTACACCCCCTCAGGGGCTTCCATTCAGAAGATCGGCGTCGAGCCGGACCTTGAGGTGGCCCGCACCGAAGCCGAGGCACGCATCGTGTCTCGCTCCAGCTTCATCTACTCCGAAGCCGCCTATTCGACAGCGCTGGACTCTTCAATCGGGACGGAGAGACGGGGGGCCCATGTCCCCTATGAGGCCCCCGGACCGGACTTCGACAAGGAAAAGGACTATCAGCTCCTGCGAGCCCTGGATGTGTTGCGGGCTTCCGGCGATCTGAGAAATCTGCCTGCGCCACCGGCCGGAATCGTTGTGACTGAGCCAGAAGCGACGCCGCACGCCAATGACGACGGTGCCCCGCAGGCCGCTCCTCAGCCCCAGCCGGAATCGCTGCCGCAACAGCGTCGCCGCTAAGGCAGATTGATAAGGACCGGCCTCTGGAAGGAGGCTGGACCGGGTCTGGCTACGCGATCCAACCTGGTCAGGCGGGACTGAAAAACATGCCTAACGGGCTGTTAGGCTTTCTTAACCCCGCACAGGCAAAGTAGTCGGCGAAGAGGACCGTAAGCGGTCCTTAAGTGTCCGAGCTACCTTTTCACCATGTTTGCCAAGCGCCAGTCCGCCCTTGCGGCCAATGCCGGATCTGCACCGCCACCGCGCGGTCGGTTGACCCTTGCACCGGTACTTACCGCTCTCAAAAGACCACCTGTCGCCGTGGGCGCTGCGGGTCTCCTGCTTCTGTTGGCCATAGGCCTTTTTCTGACCGTTCTGGGTGACCCCACAGCGGGGGTCCCTTCAGCCCGTATCGAACTGAACCGTCCGGCCCCGGCCGCTCAGGCCGCGCCCAATGGTTTTGATGTCTTCAGCCTGGATGCATTTGGCCCCTATCAGGACCTTGGTGCTGACCCTAGCAGTGACCCGTTTGGTGCCAGTGGCGCCGCAGGGGGGGAGGCCCTGATCACCCTCCCGGACGGGACCACCCTGGCGGGCTCGAGTGGGGGGCTGTCTGCACCCAGGCTCGCGCCGCAACCCTTGGCTGCCGCCCCATTTGCAGGATTCAGTCAGCCCGGTCCCAACGGTCCCCTGCCTCGCATTGGCCCGGACGGACGCTCGCCCGCTGAGGCCTATGCCCGTCCCTTCCGCCCTAATGGTAAGCCTCGGGTTGCGCTGATCGTTGGAGGCCTGGGCTTGAATGCAGTGACAACGCGAGCCGCGATCGAGCGGTTGCCGGCTGAAGTGACACTGTCCTTCGTCCCCTATGCCGAAGGCCTCCAGGGTTGGATCGACATGGCTCGGGCCCAGGGCCATGAAGTGATGATCGAGATTCCGATGGAGCCAACGGGCTATCCCGACAATGATCCGGGGCCGCAGACCCTTTTGAGCTCCTCATCCGGTGATGATGTTACCGCCAAGATGAATTGGCTCCTGGGCCGTGCTGTCGGCTATTTTGGAGTGACCAACTATCTCGGGGACCGGTTCGTGACATCCGAAGGCGGAATGAACACATTCCTGGGTGTCCTGCGCCAGAGAGGTCTTGCCTTCGTTGATGACGGCTCGGCTCGACGCGCCAGTGGGGCCTGGTCGCGGGCCAGTGCAACTTCGATCATTGATGAGGTACAGACCCCTGCGGCCGTGGTCGCACGGCTGAATGCCCTTGAGGCCGCGGCCAGAACCAATGGAGCGGCTCTGGGGACCGGGTTCAGCTATCCTGTCACCGTCGAGGTTGCAGCCCGCTGGACCGCCGGCCTCGATGCGCGCGGCCTTCAGCTTGCCCCGGCATCGTCGATGACCCAGCGCTAGATCATTCATAGGCGCAGCGGATACGGGGTCGC
>JBFZCB010000105.1:0-7913 GCA_041308165.1 Caulobacterales bacterium | reverse complement strand
GGCTGCAGCTTCGGTCGCAGTCCCAGCCGCCGCCCAGTCCTATCGCGGCCCCGCCCACCCGGGACCGGCGCTGCAGGTCGAGGTCTATCACGGTCCAGCCTACTCCAGCCCGGTATTCGGGCCGGCACGTGGCCCCGCTCCCCAGGCCCTACGCCACTGGGAATCGATCAGTGAACGCAAGTTTACACTTGATCGCCGCATCAGTCGTGGCCTTCAGGACCGCTCGCTCTCCCGGCGCGAAGCCGGCCGCCTCCTGGCCGAGCTGGACAGCCTGGTCCGCCTGGAACGCCTTTACATGCGTGGGGGTCTGAGCCGTGCAGAACGCAGCGAACTCGACTTCCGCTACGATCGCCTGGCCGCCCAGATCCGCAGCGAACGTCGCGATCGTGACAATCGCCGTTACTGATCAGGGCCACGGGACCTTAGATCAGCGGTTCCATACGAATGGGAGGGGTGCAACCTACGAGAGTTGCACCCCTTTTCCCCTGTGCGGCACAGGGACTATGCAATCCGGCCTGGGGACGTCGTTTAACACCCCGATGGGCGCTTATTGTGCTAGTGAACACAGGTAGCTGGTTCAATCACGGCTACTGTGGTGTCATCGGCTTTCGCTTCGCGAGCCAGGGCATCCCGGAAAGGGACCCAAATGGCTCCCAGTGCGTCTTCCCCTGATGTTGGTACGGCCCTGGCCATGGCCGTCATTGGCGCGTCCCAGGCCCCCCTCCTTCTGCTGAACGAGGACTTTGCCGTATTGGCAGCCAGTCTTTCGTTTCAGGCTGATTTCGCCGCGCCCGCTGAAATTCTCCCCGGCCGATCGGTCTTCAGCCTTGGCGTGGGAACCTGGGACCTTCCACGGCTGCACTCACTTCTGGGGGCCATTGTCTCAGGCGATGCCGAAATCGACGCCTATGAGCTTTCTCTGCCTGTGGCAGGACAAAGGGCCAGGGCCCTGCTGATCAATGCCCACAGGCTCGACTTTACTGACGGGCGGGCTATCCGACTGCTTCTCACCATCGTCGATGTCACCCAGAAAAGAGCCGCGGCCAAGCTTAGAGATGACCTGATCCGTGAAAAGGACATTCTGCTTCGAGAGCTCCAACACAGGGTCGCCAACAGTCTTCAGATTGTCGCCAGCGTCCTGATGCAGAGCGCCCGGAAGGTGCAGTCAGCCGAGACACGGGGCCATTTGAGAGACGCCCACAGCCGTGTCATGTCCATCGCTGCCGTTCAGCAGCAGCTCTCGGCCTCACGCCTCGGTGACGTCATTCTCAAACCCTATTTCACCCAGCTCTGCCTCAGCCTCGGGGCCTCCATGATCGAAGACCATGATCAGGTCTCGATCGAAGTCACCGGAGATGGCAGTGCTATCAACTCCGAGATCTCTGTAAGCCTGGGCCTGGTCGTGACGGAGCTGGTGATAAATGCCCTCAAACACGCCTTCCCTGATGGTCGCGAAGGCCGTGTGAACGTCGACTTCCGCTCCAGTCGTGAGGGCTGGGTGCTTCGCGTGATCGATGATGGTGTCGGCATGGCCGTCGGCCAGGGCCAGGCAAAAGCCGGGCTTGGCACCGCCCTGGTTTCTGCCCTTGCTGCCCAGCTTTCAGCCACGATTGAAGTAGACGACTGCAATCCAGGCACCGGGGTGTCGGTCATCCACCGAAAAGCCGAGTTAAACGAGACAGAGCCCCTGACGCCTGTCTAGGCCTGTGCGGATCGGCCTGGGGTCAGGGGATCACGACCTTGAGCTCAGGCCATCGTGACTGCGCTGAAGCCACCACCTTATCCCAGCCCGAGGCCTTCGGCCGACCCGGATTGGGACGGAGCACCATATCAAACACATCGGACAGGCCAAAGGGTGCGGCAACACTAATGGTGTCATCGGCCTCAAGGCGGACCCCAAGAGCAAAGGCCGGGGCCACAAACCGGCCAAGCGCCTCGTCTGTACAGGTCAGAGCTTCATAGGGTTCGTTGAAATGATCGGGGAACCACAGGTGGACGCGCGCCTGGTTGCGGATCTCCACCTTCGACCGCAGGGGCTCCTCAAAGGCCGCGGCAGCCTTTTTGATCAAGACATCCTCAGCATCCCAGGACGTGTCTGGATCAAAATAGCCGATGTCATAATCCTTGATGCCATAGCCGACGGGCCGCCCGGTCCGGTCATTCCAGACAGCCTGATAGACAGCCCCCGAAAACAGTCGCCAGTCCTCCAGACCGAGACCTTGCACCGTGGTCAGGACCTGCATCAGAACCGGGTCGCGCCGGACAATCTGGACAAGTCGCGCTTCAAGCCCCCCTTGCTCTGGTCGCGCACTCAACAGCGCAGCCTCCAGCCATGATCCAGGGGGCCATGTCCCTGGCCAAGGCCCGGCGCCCTGCGGATGGCCTCGGCGACATAGGCCCAGGCCTGCGCCACGGCGACCTCAAGTGTCCAGCCCTGCGCCAACCCGGCGGCACAGGCACTGGCCAGGGTGCAGCCTGTTCCATGGGTACTGGTTGTATCGAAACGCTCCCCCTCAAGGAGGGTCTCACCGCGGGACGTCAAAAGCAGATCCGTCACGGTCTTGCCTCCTGCGACATGGCCCCCCTTCATCAGGACAGCCCGGGCACCAAGGTTCAGGAGAGCCTCCCCTGCCCGGCGCTGTCCGTCCAGATCGGTGACCCGTATTCCGGTCAGGGCTTCAGCCTCGGGTGCATTGGGTGTCAAAAGGGCCGCATGGGGGACCATCAAGGTTCTGACCGCTTCGACCGCACGGTCCTCAAGGAGGGGTGCGCCCCCCTTGGCGATCATGACCGGATCGACGACCGCTGGAGCCTCATGGCCTGAAAGCAGCCGTGCGACACATTCGACGACCTCGACAGTGCCCAGCATGCCGGTCTTGAAGACGTCCGTGCCGATGTCGTCCAGCACGGCTCTGGCCTGCCGTTCGATGACATCGAGGGGCAAGGGATAGACGCCGGATACGCCAAGGGTATTCTGGATCGTAATGGCTGTAATCGCGGTCGCAGCATGCCCGCCCATGGCCGTGACCGACTTGATATCGGCCTGGATTCCGGCCCCACCCCCCGAATCCGAACCCGCAATAATCAGAACGCGGCCTCGGCCGCCGGTGTCAGTATGCATGGGCGTCTGATGAACCACCTTGACGATGACGACAAGCACCCGCTCGCGGCCCTTAGCCGCTCAGGTCGTCTTTGCCAGAAGCGCGGCCTGGACCTTCAGGGCCTGGCAGGTCTCGCGGACGTCGTGAACGCGGATCATCGCGGCCCCCTGGCGTGCACTTTCAAGGGCCAGGGCAAGCGAGCCTCCCAAACGGTCACCCGGATCGGTCGCCGCCGGGTCGATGGCCTGGATGAGCCGTTTGCGGCTGGCTCCGTAAAGGACGGGAAACCCCTGTGCGACCAGTCTGCCAAGGCCTGCGGTGAGCGCCAGGTTATGGGCCTGCGTCTTGCCGAACCCGATACCGGGATCCAGCCAGATCCTGGCCTGCTCCACTCCGGCCTGGCGGGCCAGGCTCGCGCGATCGAGCAGCCAGTCGCCCACCTCGGAGACCACATCCTCATAACGGGGATCCGCCTGCATGGTCCGGGGTTTGCCCTGCATGTGCATGAGAATGACCTCGCAACCGAGGCGGGCCGCCGTGGGCAGGCTGTCTTGCGAGAACGTCAGGGCCGTCACATCATTCCAGATGACAGCCCCCGCCCCGATGGCCGCCGCCGCGACCTCAGGTTTCATTGTATCGATGCTGATGGGAACAGCCACCTGTCGGCTGAGATGCTCGATGACGGGCAAGACCCGCTCGATTTCTTCGGCGGCACTGACGGGATCAGCCCCGGGTCGGGTGCTCTCACCGCCGATATCCAGGACGTCTGCACCCTCCTCGACCAGCTTCAGCCCGTGAGAGACAGCCGCCTCCAGCGAGCCGAGCCGGCCGCCATCGGAAAAACTGTCGGGCGTCACATTGACGATGCCCATAATCCTGGGAAGCATTCAGGGATCTCCTGAGGCCAACGCCTGCTGCTGTCGCAAGGCTCTGGCGGTCCTGTACGATGCCGCCGGGTCCCGAGCCCCGAACCAGAAAAATGCCCTCCCCGTGGGGGAGGGCATCTGGATCAGTGTACCGTTGGGGCTTCGACCGGAACCGCATCGGGAACCGGGGTGACGGGTACGGAAACCGAAGGTCCTGCATTGGGGAAGTTGCTCTCGTCGCGGTTTGGAGCCACGCCCTTCTCCAGCAGATCCTTGATCTCCTGACCGGAAAGCGTTTCATATTCGAGCAGGGCCTGGGCCAGTTTCTCAAGATCGGCTGACTTCTTCTTGAGGATCTTGCGCGCTTCATCCCAGCCGTGTGTCACGAGTTTCTTGACCTCGGCGTCGATGATACGGGCCGTTTCTTCTGACACGTTCTGGCTGCGAGCCACGGAGTGTCCAAGAAAGACTTCCTGCTCGTTTTCGCCATAGGAGACGGTGCCCAGAACATCCGAGAAACCCCATTGCGTGACCATCCGACGGGCCAGCTTGGTCGCCTGCTGGATATCGGACGATGCGCCGGAGGTAATATTGTCCTTGCCGAAAATGAGCTCCTCGGCAACGCGGCCACCGGCCATGATCGCGATACGATCAACCATCTGACGGTATTTCATCGAATAGCGGTCGCCTTCGGGCAACTGCATGACCATGCCCAGGGCCTGACCACGCGGCACGATCGTGGCCTTGTGGACGGGATCTGCCATCTTCACGTTCATGGCTACGATCGCGTGTCCGCCCTCATGGTAGGCGGTCAACCGGCGCTCTTCCTCGTTCATGGCCATGGACTTCCGTTCCGAGCCCATCATGACCTTGTCCTTGGCGTCTTCGAAGTCACGGTGGGTGACCATGCGACGATCCTTGCGTGCCGCAGTCAGGGCCGCCTCATTGACGAGATTTGCCAGGTCAGCACCTGAGAAGCCGGGCGTACCGCGAGCTATGGTCTTGACATTGACGTCCGGTGCCAGTGGCACCTCCTTCATGTGAACGCGAAGGATGTGTTCGCGGCCAGACACATCAGGGTTAGGCACGACAACCTGACGGTCAAAACGGCCCGGGCGCAGAAGGGCAGGATCCAGGACATCGGGGCGATTGGTCGCTGCGATCAGGATGATGTTCTCTGAGGCCTCGAACCCGTCCATCTCAACCAGAAGCTGGTTCAGCGTCTGCTCGCGCTCATCGTTTCCGCCGCCCAGGCCAGCGCCGCGATGACGGCCAACGGCGTCGATTTCGTCGATAAAGATGATGCAAGGGGCATTCTTCTTGGCCTGTTCGAACATGTCACGGACACGGCTGGCGCCGACCCCGACGAACATCTCGACAAAATCAGAGCCCGAGATCGAGAAGAAGGGGACCCCCGCCTCACCGGCAACCGCACGGGCCAGCAGCGTCTTTCCCGTCCCCGGAGGTCCGACCAGGAGGGCTCCTTTTGGAATCTTGCCGCCTAGGCGCTGGAACTTCGAAGGCTCCTTAAGAAAGTCGACGACTTCCTGCAGCTCTTCCTTGGCCTCATCTACGCCGGCCACATCCTCAAAGGTCTTGCGACCCTTGTGCTCGGTCAGGAGCTTGGCCTTGGACTTACCAAAGCCCATGGCGCCGCGGGCACCGCCCTGCATCTGGCGCATAAAGAAGATCCAGACGGCGACAATCAGCAGGATCGGCAACAGCAGGCCCAGCATGGACATGAAGATGGATTGACGCGTTGTCTTGATATCTACAGCGGCACCCGAAAGGCGGATCTGTTCGATGATGGGGGCCGAAGGCGTCGGCATCACGGAGGTGAAGCGGCGGTCGTCCTTGAACACGCCCTCAAGTCGATCTCCGTGGGCGACAACGGACTTGATGGTCTTGGCCTCAATGGCCTGTACCAGTTGGGTATAGTCCATGTTTTCGCGGCGGTTGGATCCCGCAGGGCCGCCGGTCGCGGCAGCTGCAGGCGCCCCGGCAGCCGCTGTGCCCGCAGCAGGGGCGGCTGTCTGAGCCATCGGGGGCATCATCGAAGTCCCATTCTGGCTTACAACGGCATAGAAGCCGGCAAGGCTCAGGGCGATGACCGCCATGATTGCAAGAGTACGCAGGTTCATCTCGGTTTCCGGTCCTGCGGCACCTGACGGTCAGGTGCCGATTGGTCAGTGTTCAGTCAAAATAGGTCAGTCATCGAGGTTTCGCCATGGATGCGACCCAACAGATCCGTTTCATGCGTCGTTTCGCCCGAAAAGGCGATGCCGAAACCTGACAGGGCCAGGTTTAGGCGAGGTAACGGCAGGAAACGAACCCTGCCCTGATGGCCTGCAAGAACCGGTGCAGTCTCAGCGTCCCGTTCGGAGACATCGCGGATCAGCACGGGCACGGCCGCTCTCGCCCAGGCCGGAAGGACGGCCAGCCTTGTCCGGTCTGCATCCCCAAGACGATGAAGATGGCCCAAGGCCCAACATATGCTCCAGCCCGGTCCATCCTGTGTCACTTCGATCCGCCCATCCCAGACGGTCGGCTCGCCCGGGACAAGGCGCACGGGTTCCAGCTCGCCGGACATCCTGGAACGCCTGCGGATCTCACCCGGTTCACGACCAATAACAACCGTCTCTCCCTGAACCTCGATCCTGCAGCCCGAGAGGGTCGCCGTGAAGTCTTCACCCGAGGCAAGCCTGGCCGACAGCGCAACAAGCCTGTCTCCGCGCGGAAGCGCCTCCCGCCCGGATGCCGAAACCAGGACAGCGGCCAGTGCGCGCTTGGGCAGATTCCGGCCTGTCCGAAATCCTGCACCCAATCCAAGAGGTGAAATGACCGCAAGCGGCTGATCAACCGCTTGCGTTGCGGCCGTGGCACCTACGGTCCCACCGAGCGCCTTGCGGGCTCTGGCCCGTCCATAACGGGGATCATCATTGGCGGGATCATCGATCCAGTCGCAGGCCTTCTGTCTCAGGTAGTGGCGCAGGACTTCGCGTCTTTCGCCAAGGAGTGGGCGAAAAAGCATGAGGTCGCGCCCATCAGGCCAGACCGGTGAAGGTGACCACTCCCGCAGCTGTCCCAGCGTCGTGCCCTGCGCGCGCATCCAGTCGGCTTCAGCCACGTCGTCGAGGGTATGTCCGGTCAGAATCACACGCGCGCCGACCTGATGGGCGGTCTGGGCAAGAAGCGCATGACGCGCTGCCCTTGCTGCCGCAGTCAGACCTCCGGTGGGTCGCTCGCCTTCCCAGAGCCGCCCGATCCAGACGGCTCCGACAGATCGCGCGGCCGTTTCGCAGACCCGGCTCCAGTCTGAACTGTGTGGGTTCAGCCCATGATCGACCGTTACGGCAACCAACTGCCTTCCGTGCTCGCGGGCCCAGTAGGCAGCCATGTGAAGCAGAGCCATGGAATCGCCGCCGCCCGACAGGGCCAAGACGACCGGTGATGCCACATGACTGGCAAGCCGCCCTGCCAATCGCCCGTGTACACGTTCACAGACACCCTGGAGTGTCAGGAGCAGCGCGCCTGTGCAGACACCTGTGAGGCTACACCCTTGAGGGCTGCCGAGGCCGAGGCCGCATAGCGCCGGTTGAATTCAGCAAGCGCCGCACAGGCCTGGGCGTTTCTGTTGGTCGCCACAAGAGAACGGGCAAGCCTCAACGTCACCTCCCCGGCCCAGGGCGCGGTCGGCCAGTCGCGGAGCGAGGCCGCATAGGCCTGGACCGCTCCGGCATGGTTGTTTGCCGCTCGCCGAGCATCGCCCAGCCGATAGCTGGCCTCACGCCCCTGGGGTGTATCCGGCCAGGTCTCGGCAACCGCCTCGAGAGCCTCCGAGCCGGCCCTTCGGTCGGCAGCGACCAGACTTATGGCTGCCGCGAGCTCTGCGGCCGGGTCACCGTTGGCAGCAGCAGGCGCTGCGCTGGCTTCCTGAGCTGCCGCC
>JBFZCB010000104.1:0-4083 GCA_041308165.1 Caulobacterales bacterium | reverse complement strand
GGCGAGATAATCGAGATGGCGCTCAGTGATCATGTCAGCTTCGCCGATATCCGCGCCCTTCACGGTCTCGGTCCCGATGAGGTCAAGGCCCTGATGCGGACGCAGCTGAAGCCAGGCAGCTACCGGGCCTGGCGAAAGCGCGTGCGCCAGTTCAGCGACCGCCGGGAAACCTACAAATGATGCCTGATCCCCATCCCTGAGCCGCAGACCCAGAGCCGCAGACCTAGAGCCGCCTTTTGGTCAGGCCTAGTTTCCCGGGATGGGACTGCCAGTCCCGCCCTCTCTTGTCCGCAGACACCCACCCGCGGGTTGGGTCGTGATCTGAAGGCCCCAAGACGCCCTCCGAACAAGAGAGTTTGTTCGTTGTGTCACGCGATCATCAAACCCGGCCGCTAAGGGGCAATGATCCGCTCATAGCCAGTCACGAGACGTTGCATGTTCAATGCCCTCCACCGAGGCACCATCGCGCTGGTTCTGATCCTCTTCCTGGCGGCACCGAGCCAGGCCTCAGACCCTCGCACCAAAGACCCTCGGGCAAAGAATGTCATCCTGATGATCTCAGACGGGATCGGCTTCAATGGCTGGCTTGCTGCAGACTATTATGAGGGACGGGCCGGCCGACAGGCCTATCAGGTCGCAAGGCCTGACGGCACAACTCCCATTCTCCTGGGGTCAACCCACTGGGCACTCAACCCTATTGATGCCCAGGGAGCCATCATTACAGGCACAGCAAACCTCGCCAATGCCGTCGGGGCGGTAGAACAGGGCTATGATCCAATCACGCGCTGGTCGAGCCTGGAGCAGGCCTTCATCAACGACTTTGCGCCCCTCAACCTGCCCTATACGTCCTATACGGACTCCGCGGCGGCAGGTACGGCCCTCAACACTGGCGTCAAAACCACCAATGCTGGCATCAACATGGACTGGACCGGCAAGATCCGGCTTCGGACCCTCGCAGAGATCGTGATGGAAAACGGCCTTTCGGCCGGGACCGTTTCGTCCGTCCAGGCCTCGCATGCGACCCCTGCGGCTGTGATCGCCCACAACCCCTCCAGGAATGCCTATGCGGAGATATTCCGTGAGATGGTTGCCAGTGATCTGAGCGTCATTATGGGCGGCGGCCATCCCTTCTATGATCCGAGCGGCAACCGCATTGAACCTGCCGAGAATGATGCCTCGGCCTTTCGATTTGTCGGTGGACGAGACACCTGGTCCCAGCTGACAAGCCCGCAAGGCCTCAACGGCTTTGCCTATATCGAGACTCGAGAGGCCTTCGAGGCCCTGGCGCGCTCAGAAAACCTGCCCTCAAAAGTGGTCGGGATCCTTCGCACGGCAAGAACGGCCCAGGCCGAGCGGACAGGACTGGAGCCAGGGGATACGCCCTCAGGCATGGCCTTCAATCCCGGTGTTCCAGACCTGGCCACGATCACTGTCGGCGCCCTCAATGTGCTGAACCAGAACCCCAATGGCTTTTTCCTCATGTCCGAGGGTGGAGCCGTCGACTGGATGGCTCACGCCAACATCATGCCGCGCTTCCTGGAGGAGCAGGGGGATTTCAACCGGGCCATCGCAGCCGTGATCGCCTGGGTTGAAGCCAACTCCAGCTGGGATGAGACCCTTCTGATCATCACGGCCGATCATGAGACCGGAGGAATCTGGGGCGAAGGTACCTGGACCAATAGCCAGGGGGGCCCCGTCGCCGCAGACCTGTCAGCCGAGGCAACCCGGGCGGCCAACTTCAATCCAGCCGCAGACACCTTCAATGGCTTCCTGCCCGTTCAGGATCGTGGCCCAGGCATCGTCCCGGGTCATCAGTTCGCCTCAGGTAACCACACCAATGAACTGGTTCCGCTCTGGGCCCTCGGGGTGGGTAGCGAGCTCTTTCTCCAGCATACCCGTATCGATCAGGGCGCTGCACGGCTCTGGGGTGAGCCCTACGGCTGGGACGGATCAATCGTGGACAATACGGTCGTCTTTCACGTCATGAACCGGGTCCTCACCCCCCCTTCACGTCAGAGCCAGAGCTGTATGGCCGGTGGGGCCTCTGAAGCCGAGCGGTCATGCAGCACTTCGGAGACACGCCCATGAGAACCTTCGTCGTCTCCATCCTCCTGCTCGCCCTGTTGCCGGCCACGACCGTCGCAGAGCCCTGGATTGCCAGTCCCGAAGTCTCGCTGGACCGCACCACCGACGGCCGGGTGCGCGGTGTTGTATTCGAAGACACCAACAGGAACGGCACCCGACAGCCGGGAGAGCCTGGCCTTGCTGGAGTTGCGGTCTCCAACGGGCTGGATGTGGTGCTGAC
Organism: Caulobacterales bacterium; assembly: GCA_041308165.1. Classification (GTDB taxonomy): domain Bacteria; phylum Pseudomonadota; class Alphaproteobacteria; order Caulobacterales; family Caulobacteraceae; genus Brevundimonas. Next base: position 1,778 of record JBFZCB010000104.1, on the reverse strand, counting down.
GGATGAGAACGGTGCCTATGCCCTGGCCGTCCGGCCCGACATGAACCTGACGGTTGTTCAGCCAGCAGGTTGGGCCGCCCCTGTCGATGACCGCCAGGTCCCCCAGTTCTTTCATGTTCACAAGGAAGCGGGCTCCCCCGCGGCCTTCCGTTTTGGGGGCCTGCCCGCATCAGGGCCCGCTCCGGCCCGCGTGAACTTCCCAATGATCCGGTCCGGCGTCGGTGACGACTTCAGCTGTGCCGTGATCGGCGACAGCCAGACCTATTCCAATACCGAGGTCAGCTATTTCAGGGACAGCACGATTGCCGATGTCCTGCGCGACGGTCCGGGAGCCTATGATTGCCTTCTGTATGTCGGGGATGTGGTCGGTGACGACCTTGGCCTTCTGGACCGGCTACTCGAGGTCGGAGCCACGGCCGGGACGCCCCAATACCTGACCCACGGCAACCACGACTTTGACTTCGATGCGACATCAGATGCCGATTCCGCCGACAGCTGGCGTCGGATCTACGGGCCTGAGTACTTTGCGTTCCAGATGGGCAAGGCCCTCTTCATTATTCTCGACAACGTCGTCTACCCCTGTGGTCCTCAGGACCTGGCCATGCCGGGCCGGGAATTCTGCGCCGAGGGGCAGGCCACGACCTACAATGGACGGGTCACCGAGACCCAGATGCAATGGCTGGAGAATCTTCTGGCCGTAACGCCCAGCGACCGGCTGATCGTCCTGTCCCACCACATTCCCTTTGTGTCTTTCGTCGATGCCGGCTCGACCAAGCACCAGACCGATAACCTCTCCCGCATTCACTCACTGCTGGAGGGGCGCCCGGCCCTCTCCCTGTCCGGACATACCCACACGACAGAAAACCACGCCCCGGGTCAGATCTATGCCGGCTGGTCCGAGGCTGTGAATATCGGCCCCCTGCCGTTTCGTCATATCATCGCCGGTGCGGCTTCGGGCGGATGGTTCCAGGGCGATCTGGACATCTACGGCGTCCCCATGGCCCTTCAGAGAATGGGGGAGCCCAAGGGCTATCTTGCCTTGGCCTTCAAGGGCACTGACTATGTCGAAACCTATCGGGGTGCCCGAGTTGATCCGCAAACCCGCCAATGGCTGAGCTTCAATACCCCCGCCTTCCGCAGCTGGTTTGACGCGATACGGGCCTGGGCGGCCCTGCCCCAGTCTACACGCCCTGACCTTCCCCCCTACTCGGCCCACGATCTTGCAGATACTCGTCTGTTCACCCCAGAGGACCTGGCGCAGGGCGTCTGGCTGAGCGCCAATGTGTGGATTGGAGATGCTCAGACCCGGGTCACTGCGATCATCAATGACGCAGAGCCCCTGTCACTTGAACGGACCCAGAGCGGACAGGGTGAAACGGTCCGGATCGGCGCGGAATGGGCCGACCCCTTTTCGGCCGTCCGCCAACTCTCCGTGGCCCGCGTAGCCATGCAGAGTGAAGACGGTGATATCCGCAACCAGGGTGTCGAAGTCTTTCGGGGATCGCGCCTTGGCCCCTACTCCCCCCGCCCCATGACGGTCGTTGCCGATCGCAACAGCCATCTCTGGCGCGTTCGCATGCCTTCGGACCTGCCTGAGGGTGCCCATACACTGACGGTCACCACAACGGACCGACAGGGTGTGGCGAGCATCGAGCGTATCGCCTTTGAGGTGAGGGCCACTCGACCCGCACCAAGGTGGCGCCAAGAGCTGTGGTCGGGGCGTTGATCCCTCGCCCAGGCAACCCTTCCGCTCAGGGCTATCGGCCAATCGAACCGAT
>JBFZCB010000103.1:0-5388 GCA_041308165.1 Caulobacterales bacterium | reverse complement strand
TACAGCCTGCATGAGGCCTATCTGGAACTGGCCGTGCCGGTCCTGAAGGACCTGCCACTGGCCGAAAGCCTCGATCTCAGCCTCGCTGCCCGCTATTCCAACTATGATACCGTCGGTGATGCCACGACCTTCAAGGCAGGCGTGGGCTGGCGGCCCATATCGGACGTGCTCATAAGGGGTACCTATTCCCAGGGCTTCCGCGCCCCCTCGATCCTGGAGCTCTTCCAGGGCGGGCGCGAGGTCAATCTGCAGGCCATAGACCCCTGTAACGGCGGAGCTTCAGCCAATCCGACCCGTGTCGGCTGCGCGGGCGTGCCCACCGGTTACAACCAGATCAACTTCAATCTGAACGGCCTGATCCCGGGCACCACCTCCGGCAACCGGGATCTCAAGCCCGAAACTGCAGACACCTACAGCTTTGGTGTTGCCATCCGTCCGAGCCTCATTCCGGGCCTGAGCCTTACCCTTGACGGCTATGACATCCGCATCACCGATGCGATCGCCTCACTGGCTCCGGCCCAGATCCTGAACCTGTGTGCCACACGCGGCGGTGTCTTCTGCGATCTTGTCAGTCGTGATGCTGGGACAGGTGCCGTTACCAATTTGGGCCAGGGCGCACAGAACCTGAACGAGATCCGCACCTCGGGCGTGGATGCCACCCTCCGTTATGATCTCGACACCACCATGGGCCGTTTCTCGGCTGTGCTTGATGCCTCGTATCTGGACAAGTTCACCACAACCGCTCCAAGCCCGGCCGGCGGTGCCCCCATCGTCGATGAGCGCGCCGGCAAGGGTGATCGTGCACGCTCCACCTATCCCCACTGGAAGGGGCAGACCTCCCTGCGCTGGTCCAACGGGGACTGGAACGCCCTCTGGCGTGGGCGCTACATTGGCGAGACCACAGATGTCGTCAATGCGGTCAAGGACAGCAACACCGATGCCGTCTTCTACCAGGATCTGGAAATGGGTTATGCCTTCCAGCGCTATGATGCGACCGTGACTGTCGGCATCAACAACCTCTTCGACGTCTCGCCGCCGGCCTCATACGCCAATGCGCCGATCAACTTCGACATCTATACCTATGACGTTCGAGGGCGTAGCGCCTACATTCGCCTCGGCTTCCAGTTCTAGATACAGGCCCTCCCATGACGAACACCGAGGCGCCGTCCGCAAAGGGCGGGCGGCGCAGGCGGGGTTGGCTCGATCGGATTGAAACGGTGGGCAATGCCCTGCCGGATCCGGTCTTCATCCTCCTGGCCTGTATCCTGGTCCTGATCGCCATCTCGGCCTGGGCAGCCGCTGCGAACTGGAGTGCGGTCAATCCGGTTACGGGTGAACGACTGGTCGTCGAAAGCCTTCTCTCAAGTCAGAACGTGGGCCGTTTCCTGGGCGACATGCCCCAGACCCTGACGCGTTTTCCTCCGCTTGGCCTTGTTCTCGTCGTCATGATCGGTGCCGCCGTGGCCGAGCGTTCTGGCCTGTTTGCTGCGCTGCTTGGCGGCGGTATCCGACGCCTGCCCGTGCGGTTCCTCACCCCGGCCGTTTTTCTGATCGGCCTGATGTCGCACCATGCCTCCGATGCCGCCTATGTGGTGCTCATCCCGCTCTCGGCCCTGGTCTATGCCAATCTGGGTCGCCACCCCCTGGCCGGTATCGCCATCGCCTATGCCGGCATATCCGGCGCCTTTGCAGGCAATATTGTACCGGGCCAGTTCGATGTCCTGATGCTGGGGATCACGACCCCGGCGGCCCAGCTCCTCGATCCGGGTTTTACCATGAACCCCCTGGGGAACTGGTGGTTCACCCTGGCCATCGGCGTTGTCTTTACGCCTGTGGCCTGGTTCATCACTGACCGCGTGGTCGAACCCCGCCTGGGCAAATGGGAAGGCTCAGGCACGGCCGCTGCCGACATCGAGGCGTCCGGGCTTGGCCTCCTTGGGCCGGCTCAGAAACGCGGGCTAAGGCGTGCCGGAGTGGCCGCACTACTGGTCGTGGGCCTGTTTGCGGCCCTGTGCCTGTGGCCGGGCTACACCCCCCTGATCGACCAGACCGCCGAAGGTCCGCGCCGACTGGCTCCCTTCTACGCCGCCCTGATTGCAGCCTTCACGATCCTCTTTATGGCCACGGGCTGGGCCTATGGGGCCGCAGCCGGAACGGTAAAGTCCCATCGCGACATTGTGCGCATGATGGGAGAAGGCATGAAGGGGATGGCCCCCTATATCGTGCTGGCCTTCTTTGCTGCCCATTTCGTGGCCATGTTCTCCTGGTCCAATCTTGGCCCGGTCATGGCTGTGGAAGGGGCCCAGGGCCTCAAGGGGCTGGATCTTCCCCTGCCCCTCCTGCTGGTCGGCCTGCTGTTGGTCTCCTCCATCCTTGATCTGGTGATCGGCTCGGCCTCGGCCAAATGGAGCGCCATGGCCCCAGTGGTCGTACCCATGCTGATGCTGTTGGGCGTGTCTCCCGAGATGACGACAGCGGCCTACCGGATGGGCGATTCCATATTCAACATTGTCACCCCCCTGGCCAGCAACTTCCCCCTTGTTCTGATCATGTGCCAGCAGTGGATACCCAAGTGGGGCATCGGCTCCATGGTAGCCCTCATGCTGCCCTACAGCGCCGCCTTCGGGGTCACAGGCCTACTGCTCGTTCTGGTCTGGGTCGGGTTCCAACTTCCGGTCGGACCCGGCGCTCCCGCTGCCTATGCGCTGCCGGCACTATCGCATGCCTCGACACAGCCACCCCTGTCGCCCCTGGCCAGCCTGCCATGACGGATCTGCATATCCCCAATGGTGTGCGCCTCCTGCGTGACGTGATGATCCCCATGCGCGATGGCGTGTGCCTGGCTAGCGACATCTATCTGCCGTCCACGGGACCTGGCCCCTTTGCCGTCCTTGTCGAACGAACCCCTTATGACCGGCGCGGGACCAATCATGCCGACTGCAGCGCGGCCGATCCCGTAGCGCGCTCAAAGCCCGAGATGGCCATGGAGTTCGTGCGCCAGGGCTATGTCTATGTCCTGCAGGATTGCCGGGGACGCTGGGGTTCTGAGGGTCGGTTCAACAAATATACGGGAGAGGCCAAGGACGGTTATGACACCCTGGCCTGGCTCATGGCCCAGAGCTGGTGCAATGGACGTATCGGTACCCTCGGCCTGTCCTACGGGGCCCATGTACAGGCGGCGGCGGCCTGCCTTGATCCACCGGGCCTTTCAGCCCTCTTTATGGATTCCGGAGGGTTTTCCAGTGCCTTCCACAGTGGTGTGAGACAGGGCGGGGCCTTTGAGCTGAAGCAACTTACCTGGGCCATCCGGCATGCAAAACAGGCTCCCGAGAGTTTTGCCGATCCTGCACGGATGGCGGCTCTCGAAGCCCAGGACATCCGCGACTGGATGCATATCAACCCCTGGAGGGCGGGATGTTCGCCCCTGGCAGCCGCTCCGGAGTACGAGGCCTTCATCGCCGATATGTGGGGTCGCGAGACCCTGACGGACGACTGGCGATCTCCCGACTTCTGCTCGGCCTGTCATGAGACGCGTTTCACCGACGCGCCCATGGTCTTCATGAGCAGCTGGTATGACCCCTATGCCCTGTCGGCTACCGAAAACTACAGCCGCTTCAGCCAGACCAAGACCGGACCCGTCCGTCTGGTGATGGGCCCCTGGACACATGGGCGTCGCTCCACCACCTGGGCCGGCGATGTTGATTTCGGGATCGGCTCCATCCTCGATGGTGAGATTGCGCCCGATCACCTGTCCCTTCGACAGGCCTGGTTTGACCGTCATCTCAGGGGACTGGACGCCCCTGACTATCTGTCATCCCCGGTGACCCTTTTCGTGATGGGCGGTGGCTCGGGACGTCGCAATGCCGAGGGGCGGCTCGATCATGGCGGCCAGTGGCGCAGACTGCCCGCCTGGCCAGCCCCCGGAACCGTGTTCGTTGACTATCAACTGCAGGCGGACGGAAGCCTTGCCGTCGAGCCGGCTCTTGAAGGCTCACTCGCCTGGCGACACGATCCTGCACATCCCGTGCCCACCACAGGAGGGGCTACAGCGTCTGGTGCGCCCCTCATGGAGGCCGGGGCCTACGACCAGAGAGAAACTGCGGACATGTTTGGGGCAAGCTGCCCGGGCCGGCTGTTCAGTGATCGGGAAGATGTCCTGGTCTTCCAGACGGGGGTTCTGGCCGATCCCGTGGAAGTGACCGGCCCGATCCGTGTCAGGCTCTCGGTATCCTCCAGTGCGCTGGATACGGACGTCATGATCAAGCTGATCGATGTCTATCCTCCAAACGAGGATTATCCAGAAGGCTATGCCCTGAACTTGACGCATGGCGTGCTGCGCCTACGGTTCCGCGATGGCTTCGAGACACCTCGTCTCATGGTCCCGGATGAAATCTATGACGTTGAGATCCAGGCCTTCCCAACCAGCAACCTGTTTGCCCGGGGCCACCGCATTCGGCTGGACATTGCCAGCAGCAACTTCCCGCACTTTGACGTCAATCCGGGTACGGGGGCACCTGCAGGCGAACCCAGCGAGCCCGTCATTGCCATCAACCGTGTCCATACCGGCAGGTCAAAGCCATCCTGCCTGGTCCTGCCGATTGCGCCTTCGGCATCCGGCTAAGGCAGGACGGCCCGCATGACCGATGCGCACAAGTCCATCCGTCTCAGGTCCATGCGGACCTTTCATGCGGTTCTGCAGCAGGGATCGGTCACAGCTGCAGCCCGCTCGCTTGGTCTCACCCAACCTGCAGCCAGCCGAATCCTGGCCCAGCTCGAACAGGAGCTCGGGTTTGAGCTTTTCCATCGGGATCGGGGACGTCTTGTCCCCACCACTGATGGGCTGATCCTCTTTGATGAGGTCGAGCGTGCGCTGGGCAATGTGGATCGTGTCCAGGAACTGGCCCGCGACATCGCCGACTTCCGGGTCGGGCGGCTGCGACTGGTCGCCCCTCCCAGCTTTCTGGAAGCCATCCTGCCTGATGTGATCGCCCGTTTCCTCGAAGCCCATCCCAGGGTCCATCTGTCGATCGATTCCCATGGGGTGGAGACCGCCAAGGGCATGATCGCGGCGCGCGCTGTCGATGCCGGCTTCGTGAAGCTTCCGGTCAACCGTGATGACCTGTCGACACGGACAGTCCTGATCAGCGGCACGGCCTGTATCCTGCCGCTCGATCATCCGCTCACGTCGGAAACGGAGATCACACCGCGCCACCTGAAGGGCCTGCCGCTGGTTATGCTCGGAAGGGGCCAGCAGTTCCGGGCCCAGGTCGAGGCGGCCTTTGCCCAGTGCGGTATCATGCCAAGGGTCCAGATCGAGACCCATACCGTGGCCTCGGCCTGTGCCCTTGCTGCCCGGGGTGTCGGAGTGGCGATCGTCAACGAAGACCT
>JBFZCB010000102.1:0-4549 GCA_041308165.1 Caulobacterales bacterium | reverse complement strand
GAAGGCGCATCCCATGAGTGACTTCATGCGGCTCGTTTCAGCAGCATTTGCGGCCAGGCCCATGGACGGCGACACATCAATCGCTAGATGGAAATCGATGTAGGTGGGGGTGGATGATCTTGCCTCGACTTCCTTGTGAAGAGGCATGACTTCAAACCCAACCAACCCGCCAAACCACATTTTGTATTCCGCGGTGTAACGCCCAGTTGTTCGCACGCCGCCGGGCACACGAAACACTTCGACTTTCAAGTCTTTGATATCTATACGGGAAGCTTCCGCCCTTGAGGCTTCGATGTTGGCGGTAAAGAGGCGCATCGCATCGGACTGGATCCGCTGTTTGTCATCAATGTCCAGAGAACCCGAAACGACCTGTTGGGTTGCGGACAAAGCCACGGCATCGAGCGCATCGCCCAACTGCGCCTTGTAACGGGCATAGGATGCCAGATCGATGGCGAACCCTCCCGTTGCAAAAAGCACAGGGAGCGCAAGGGCAAGGATTATTCCGACGTTGGCCTTTTCGTCACGAACCAGGCGACTGACAAACCGTACCGATTGAAGTTTGATACCCAAGCCAACCCCCAGGACCACTTAAAGGCAAAGCTTTTATCGTTGAACTGGGAATCAAAGATTAACGCGCCCGCGTCGGATGCTTTGATATTCCACACTATTTCGATGCCGTTGAGGCGTTGAGCTATCCGCGCCTCGACGTCGCGAAAGCTGAAGCTGGACCTAAAACACCGCCATACAGCCACACTGCCATACAACCTGCTGGATCACGTCGACCCGGAAACGATGGCCATTGATGGCGATCGGTATCATCATTTCGTTCCACGTCAGGCGTTTACAGCCAAGCCAAGTGGAGACGTCTTGGCGTTTGCCTGAACGCACCCATCTCACAGGCCTCGAATTGTCATTCTGCCGATTTATGTTAGCGTTACCATTATCAGACCATCAGATCTGCATCGATTGGGAGAAGTGAATGAAACGCTCGGTTATTGCATCTGCATTGGCTTGCGCCACCATTGGCCTCGCGCCGCTTTTACAGGCACAGGCACAGGTTCCGGCACAGGTTCAGGCCCCGTACGCTTCGCCGGCCACTCCCCCTCTGCCGGTCGGCTCCTGCATCAACCTGGGCAATACGCTTGAACCGATGACCGAAGGCGCATGGGGCGGAGCTCCTGCTCGCCAGGCGGATTTCGAGCGAATCGCCGCCGCCGGCTTCAAGACAGTTCGCATCCCGGTCCGTTGGCACAACAAGTCAGCCGACACGCCACCCCATACCATCGACCCCGAGTGGATGGACCGTGTCCAACAGATTGTCGACTGGGCTTTGGCCGAAGATCTCAATGTCATACTCAACAGCCACCATTTCGATCCGATCCATGAGAATCCGCTAACCGTAGCCGCTTGGCATGGCGAGATCTGGCAACAAATTGCACAGCGCTTTGCCGGTTACCCCGAAGATTCACTGTGGTTTGAGCTGGAAAATGAACCCCACAAGAACTTCAATCATTCCAACCTACTCGCGGTCCTTGATCCCGCACTGAAGGCCGTACGTGCACTACATCCGACCCGAGCGGTCATAATCGGCGGTGAGAACTGGAGCGGGCTACCCTCGCTCGCAACCCTGCCGCTGCCTGAAGACCCCAATATTCATCCAACCTTCCACTACTATGATCCGTTCACCTTCACCCACCAGGGCGCTGAGTGGGCCCAGCCTAACATTCCGCCGCCAGGCCGCACCTTCCCGACTTCAGACGATATCGCCCAGCTTGCCAGGGATGTGCTGACCGTACAGGCCTATATCGCGCGCACCGGCAAGACCCCTTTCATGGGCGAAGTCGGTGCCTTTGACCGCCACATCCCGCTAGCGGACCGAGTGAAGTATCATCGCATGATCACCGATGCCTTTGCCCCAACCGGCATCGGCGTGTGCGTATGGGCCTATGCCAACACCTTTCCCTTCTATGACCATCAGAATGGTCAGTGGCTGCCCGGAATGCTCAGCGCAGTTGGACTCAGGGAACAGAACTGACCTTAAGACAAAAAGGAAGAGGACAGGACGATGATCCACTATTGCATGGCCTTGCTCATCGGCGCGGCGCTTCTATGCAGCACCAGCCCTTTGGCCGCTCAGCTATCGCCGGAACTGGCCGCATTCAATGAGCAGATACCTGGCACCCTCATCAACGATCCGACACGGATCGATTGGGACAGTTATGGTGAGCAATATGAAACCCGAGGCCGGGCATCCGCTGACATTCCTGGCGGTGGCGCGGCTCGAATATTCGACATCAGGGCCAGAGGTGAAAACCCCTATGCGGTCGCTGCCAACATACCGCTATTGGCCCAGATCGAAGCCGGTGAGCAGATCACGGTTGGATTTTACGCCCGTCGGGTCAGCACCGAAAGAAGCGATGGCAAGGGGATCATCAACGTCCGGTTTCAGGAAAACGCCCCTCCCTATGGTGGATTTGGTGAAACCCCTGTCCTGATCGGAGCGGAATGGGATTGGTACGAGGTCAGCGCCAGGGCTGACAGGCAGATCCGGCGTGCAGATGCGATCGTCTCGCTCCAACTCGCTGGGGCCAGACAACAGATCGAAGTCGGACAGGCGATCGTCGTCAAGGGATCGGCCACGATCGCCGGCACGGCAAGAGCGGCAACCCCTGCCCGGCGACCTTCCCTCGCAGATCCGGCAACAATCGAAATGCCGGATAACCTTCGTAATGTCGGACAATTAATCAACGATCCGACAAGTCGCGCCTGGGCCCATGGCGGCACGGCCGGGTCCTGGCAGGAACTCGACATCCCGGAAATCTGGCTTCAAAAGGCGACGCGCTTCACGGCCTTACAGGTTGGCGAAAATCGCTGGGACCTCAGCACCGCCGTCCCCATCACCACCGCCATCCGAGAAGGTGACCAGCTTAGGGTTGCGGTCATCGCACGCACTATCAGTGCCGAAACGGACGATGGAAGGGGTCTGATCTATGCTCGGGTTCAAGGCAGACTGCCACCCTACGAAGGGTTCGGCGACAAGGCATTCAAGGTCGGCGATCGATGGCAAATGGTCAACCTGCCCTTTACTGCGACACGCGACTATGAGGCTGGAGATGCCAATGTGGCACTCCATTTCGCTGGAGCCAGGCAGACCATAGAGATTGGACCGGTCTATGTGTTCAAGACCAACTGACTGATCATCAAGGCCGCTGGTCGGAAGGCCCAAGACACGTCGGCGCAGGCGGCCAAGGACCAAGAAGCAAGGTGCTGATCACAGATCAAGGCTGCGATCCTAACGACAAAGCCTACAGCAAGCCGTTTGAGTTCGGTGGCTTACTCGACCGCCCTCGAGCACAAACATTCAGCCCGAATCTATGGTGCCGACCATCCAGTGCGTTCCAATTCAAGTCGCCAAAAAACTTAAGCTGAACTGACGTCATGCCCGCGGGTTGGGCCTGTTGATGGGTTTCTCTTGAGCGTTGGTGACACGGTGTCCGGCAGAAAGCCGTGACAACCAGGGTCATCCACTCTGGGCGGTCTAAGGCAGATCGGCCCTACCGCCTCTCGCCGACATGACCCGGTCGCCGAGTTCAAGCCCGTGAGGGGGAAGATCTGGGATAGACAAAAACCCCCGATACGATTGAGGCATGATCGAAACCGGCTTAACGCGCCTGCGCCCCCTGAGGCGACAGAACAGTAGGAGCCAGGAAGCCTGAAAAGCGCTTCCTTGCCGGAAGTTAGCGCTTTTTAAGATGGCGCACTCTGATGCACCTGCTAGCGTCTGTGCGGATATCCAGTGGAGACGCAGCGTGACGTTTAAGGGATTTTTGTTAGCTGGCGCTGCAGGCGCTGTTGTGGCGTTTGGCGGGATCGGTTCCGTGCCTTCGGCCCAAGCAAAGGCCCTCCAGACAGAGGTGGCAGGGTCTACAGCGGCCTTGGTCCAGATCTCAGCCCCAGAGCCAGCCCCGACCGGGTCACTGATCCCAGCACAGACCTTTGAACTTGATAACGGCCTGCGTGTCATCTTCCACATCGACCGGTCCGATCCGGTAACGGCCGTTGTACTGGCTGCTCGCGTCGGTTCTGCCCGTGAGGAGCCAGGTCGGACCGGCTTTGCCCATCTTTTCGAACATCTGTTCTTCCTCGATTCCGAAAACCTGGGGCCAGGCGGTCTCGACGCCATGAGCGCGCGCATCGGCGGCTCAGGAGCCAATGGTTCCACCAGTTTTGATCTCACCGACTATCTTCAGACCGTGCCGAATGATGCCCTTGAAAAGATGATCTGGGCTGAAGCCGACAAACTGGGCTTTTTCATCAACACCGTGACCGAGGCCGTACTCGCCAAGGAAAAGCAGGTCGTCAAGAATGAGAAACGCCAGTCGGTTGACAATGCCCCCTATGGCCATACCTGGGGCGTGATCCTGGAAAACCTTTACCCGGATGATCACCCCTACAGCTGGCCAGTCATCGGCTCCCTTGCTGACCTCGACGCGGCCACACTGGAAGATGTGCGGACCTTTTATCGTCGTTGGTACACACCCAATAACAC
>JBFZCB010000101.1:0-5851 GCA_041308165.1 Caulobacterales bacterium | reverse complement strand
GAAGCCCGCGGCTACAAATCTGAACTCGAGATCCAGCTAATGCGAGCCATAAGAACGGCGATCGATCCAAAACGGATTATGAACCCCAAGGTTCTGTTCTGATGCGGAACTTGACCTGGATCTGTCTAGTGGCCGTCCTAACGCTTGTACTTTCCTCGCCTACGGCCGCACAACAGGGGCCTCGGTTTGATGAGGATGCTGAGCGCCAGGCCATTCAAACTGTTATCGCTGACATGGAAGCGGCCTGGAACAGGGGAGACTACCGCGGCTACATGCTGGGCTTCAGCAATCCCGACGTCGTCTTTGTATCCGGAGGACGGATCAAGGACGGATGGCAAGGTACGCTTGACGAGTACATAGCAAACTACGGTCCGACACCGGAGACTCGAGGACAACTCGTATTCTCTGACATGACCATAGAGTTCCTGGCGCCAGATGCTGCACAGCTTATTGGCCGCTATCGCCTCATGCGCCCGCAGACCGCCATGGAAGGCATCAATACGCGTCTGTTTCGCAAGCGTGACGGACGCTGGGTCATTACGCTGAATCACGTCTCGGCCCGGCCGTTGGAGCGTCCCTGAAAAGCCATGAGACATGGGTCAGGTTCTTTTTTTGGACGAACCGGAATAACAACTGGCCGGGGCATTTTCTCCGGGTCAGAACGGGGCTCTGGAGGCCTTCCACCCAGAGCCAATGTCAATACGAGCGGAGCGTCGAGTTGCTGATTGTTTTGTCTCCTGCCAAGCGGCTGGATTTCACCGATGCCGACCCGGGCCTGAGCGCTACGGTGCCGCGCTTTGCAGACGATATCGCGGATCTGTCCAAGACAGCCAAACGCCAGACACAGGAAGACCTTCGCCGTCTGATGGGTATATCGGCTGATCTTGCCAAGCTAAACCAGGCTCGTTTCAAGGCCTTCGATCCCGAAAACACCGCCTTGGGTGTTCAGGCCATTCTGGCATTCGCAGGTGATGTCTATCAGGGTCTTGACGCCCGTCAGATGGAGCGGGCTCAACTCGAATGGTCTCAGGATCGGCTGCGGATACTTTCAGGCCTCTATGGATTGCTACGACCTTTGGACCGGATCCAGCCCTATCGGCTTGAAATGGGTGTCCGACTGAAAACCCGACGAGGGGAGAGCCTTTATGATTTCTGGGACGATCGGATCGCAAAACAGTTGAACGAAGATGCTCAGGGTCATGTCCATCCGGTGCTGATCAACCTGGCCAGCCAAGAGTATTTTGGTGCCGTCAATGCAAAGGCACTGGAACTGCCAGTCATCACCCCACATTTCCGTGAGGAAAAGGATGGCGAAAGTCGCATCGTCTCATTCTTTGCCAAGAAGGCTCGAGGTTTGATGGCGCGATGGGTCATCGAGCAGGGAATCGAGGACCCCCAGGATCTGAAGACTTTCGAGGTGGCGGGCTATAGGTTCAAGGCTGAAAGCTCGACTGAGCGTGACTGGATATTCACCCGATCGGGAAATTCTTGATCCCGCCCTGTCGCCTTCGTAACCTCACTCGCCTAAGCTGTTTTACCCTTGCTTCCCCCGGAAGCTCCCAGCCATGGCCAAGCGGAACCTAGATAGCGTGTCTTCCACTCCATACCGAAGCCCTGAAGACCTGAAAGGCCAGGTCGCCATAATCACAGGTTCCACCTCCGGCATCGGCCTGGCGCTAGCCGAAGCTGTAGCCCGTCGTGGGGGCGATGTTCTACTGAACGGATTGGGCGATCCCGAAGCCATCGAGGCCACGCGCTCAAGGCTTGCTGGCGAGAATGGCGTTCGTGTACTTTATCACGGGGCCGACATGACTGAGGGTGAGCAGGTCACTTCGCTCGTTCAGTTCGCTCACGATGAACTCGGTCGCGTCGACATTCTGGTAAACAACGCTGGGATCCAGCATGTTGAAGCCGTAGAGAACTTTCCCGCAGAAAAGTGGGAATCGATCCTGGCCATCAACCTGTCGTCGGCATTCTATGCCACCAAGGCCGTTATCCCGATAATGAAGGCTCAGGGCCGCGGTCGAATCGTCAATATGGCCTCAGCTCATGGACTTGTCGCCAGCCCCTTCAAGGCCGCCTATGTGGCAGCCAAGCATGGTGTGGTCGGACTGACCAAGACTGTGGCCTTGGAACTTGCACGTGACAACATCACCTGTAATGCAATCTGCCCTGGCTTTGTTTACACCCCGATTGTCGAAAAACAGATCGAAGATCAGGCCAGGGTGCATAATATGGCAGTGGAACAGGTGATGCAGGACATCATTCTCGCCAAGCAGCCCTCCAAAACCTTCATTACTGTCGAACAACTGGTGGGTTGCTTTCTCTATATCGTGTCCGATGCCGGTGCTGGTGCCAGCGGGACCACATTCTCAATCGATGGCGGCTGGACCGCCCAGTAGCGTTTTCGACGTTCGCTGGGACCTTCCGACGCGCTGTCTCGCTTGCCTCCCCAGGTCAGAGGCGGGCTCCAACCCAACTGGAGTGGCAGGTTTGATTGGCGGCAAACAGATATCTTCCCAGGGGATTGCTCCGTTAGCCAGGCGTCATCTTCAGACACACCATGGGCGTTGATCCAGGTTGATCCAGGTCTAAGTGATCTGTGACCTCGGGCCGGATCGACGGCCCGGAAGGCGAAAGGCTTTGCACCAAATGGCCCGCGAGCCCTGAATGCCCTATTGCAGGCTTACGATCGGCCCTCCCCTGACCGCATCATTACAGCCGGACAACCGGAATGGCACCGTCTCAGTAGAAAACGGCAACTCCTGATCACCTCTCCGGCCCTCCGCGAGGACGACCCGTTGAGGGACATGATCTAGCCAATATGTCCAGCCGCCCTGCGCAGCCGATCATTTATGGCCTCTCCGAGCCCTGTGGCGGGTATGGAAGCCACCGCTATCCCGGCAGGTTTTTCTCGGTCCGCTTCTCGCAGCAGCCGGAAAAGCCGTGCCGCCGCTTCACGCAAATCACCCTCGGGACTTAGGCTCCAGCGTCTGTCTCCAATATCAGGGCCAAAGCCGAGAAAAATCTCACCCCTGTTTGCACTCACGGCCTCGATACGGACGGGTGCGTCGGGCGCATAATGGAGCGCTAGCCTTCCGGGGGAACGGTGTCCGTCATCCGAGCCTCGGTCCAGTTGTCCAACGACCGCTTCCAAATCCCGGGCCGTCACCGCCCCCGGCCTTAGCAGACTGATCCGACCGGACAGGATGGATACAACGGTACTCTCGATCCCCACTGCACATGGACCGCCATCGACGGCTGCCTGAGCCGACACGCCTGTCTCTTCAAGAGCGTCGGCCAGGGTTGTAGGGCTTGGCCGCCCAGAGCGATTTGCCGAAGGCGCCACAACGGCTCCCCCGAATGCATCGATGACCTGCCTTGCCAAAGCATGACCAGGGACACGCACAGCAACGCTGTCCAGCCCTGCCCTTGCCAGATCACAAACCAGATTCCTGTTCCGCACCGGAGCGACGATGGTCAGGGGGCCTGGCCAGAAGGCTTCAGCCAAGGCCCTGGCTCGATCGTCAAATATGGCAATCGTCTCGGCCCCTGCAGCGTCAGCCATGTGGGCGATGAGTGGATTGAACCGAGGTCTGCCCTTGGCTTCAAAGAGGCTGGCCACAGCCTGCGGGTTCGAAGCATCTGCAGCTAGTCCATAGACCGTCTCGGTCGGGATGATGACGAGGCCACCAGAGCGGAGGATGGACCCAGCCGTCTCGATCGAGCTTGTCTCGGCCATTTCAGGGCCGGCGCGAAATGAAGGGGAGCATACGGCTCAGTACATCGTCACGATTGATGAACTGGTGCTTCAAGGCCGCCAGCACATGCAATCCGATCAGGGCGTAGAGCAGCTTGGGCATAGAACTGTGCAGGCTCATCATTGTACCCGCTGTCTCGCGCCCACCGCCTACCGGTAGAAGTGGCCATTCGAAAAGACCAAACCAGTCGATGTCACGCCCGACAGCAGAGGATGCCAGCCAGCCGGTCATAGGCAGTGCGATCAGTACCGCATAGAACAGGAGGTGCGTTGAGCGTGACATGATCTTCTGCCACCGGGGTGTTCCTGGCGGCAGGGGCAGAACCGGGTTGGCGATCCTCCAGCCCAGCCTCAACAGCGTGATAACCAAAATGCTGAGCCCAAGCGCCTTGTGAAGGCCTACCCAATAGCGGGCATTGTCGCCATCGGTATTGGCGTCACTGACCAGGAGGATCTGTACAACGACAAGCAGGGCAATCGTCCAGTGCAGGAAGATTGACACTGTTGAGTATCGCTTACGGGGACCAGCCATGACAGTTTCGCCTTTCAATCTCGGACTACATTGGCAAAGCTGGCCTTCTACGCCAAGTCGCTTGCTTGCCGATACGGCAAGGCGTCATGAAGGCACCTCTTACCTACGCGTCTGCCAAGACAAGGATCTCGAACATGGCCTACCGCGCCCCTGTCAATGATATCGCCTTCAGCCTCCAGTCGGTTGCTGGCATCGAGGCTGTTGCGGCCACGGGAGCCTTTCCGGATTTTGATACAGATATAATGCTGGCGATTCTGGATGCCGCTGGCCAGTTCTCCGAGGACGTCCTAGCCCCGCTGAACCGGACGGGCGACAAGGCCGGCTCACGCCTCGAAAATGGTTCAGTTACAGCCGCTCCAGGCTTTGCTGATGCCTACAGGCAGTTCGCACAGGCGGGCTGGACCGGGTTGAGCGCCTCTCAGGAAGCCGGAGGACAGGGCCTGCCCAAGGCACTCGAGCTCGCGGCCTTTGAAACGGTCCACAGTGCCAATATGGCCTTTGGGCTCTGTCCGATGCTTTCCCTGGCAGCGATCGAGGCACTTGAGGCCCACGGCACCGAGGAACATAAGGCCATCTTCCTGCCCAAGCTGGTATCGGGAGAATGGACCGGCGCAATGGTGCTCACCGAGCCGGGTGCCGGCTCGGACCTGGGATCGCTGATAACGACCGCCACTCCGAACGGCGATGGGACCTATGCTCTCAACGGACAGAAGATCTACATTACCTGGGGCGATCACGATGCGACGGACAACATCGTGCATCTGGTTTTGGCCCGCCTGCCCGACGCTCCGCCCGGACCAAAGGGCATAAGTCTGTTTCTGGCTTCCAAGTTCGAGGTCAAGCCAGATGGAAGCCTCGGTGCACGCAACGCATTCAGGCCAGTTGGCGTCGAGCACAAACTGGGGATCCACGCCTCTCCCACCTGTGTGATGAGCTATGACGGGGCGCGGGCTACGCTGGTTGGCCGACCCAACGAAGGCCTATCGCACATGTTCGTCATGATGAATGCGGCACGGATTGCTGTTGGCGTTGAAGGGGTCGGCATTGCCGAAATGGCCTATCAGCATGCCCTGGCCTATGCCCTTGATCGCAGGCAGGGACGGTCGATCTGGACAGGCGAGGCCAACGCCTCAATCTTTGACCACCCCGATGTTCGCCGCACACTTTCGGTCATGAAGGCCAAGATCGAGGCTGCTCGTGGCCTTTGCCTGTCGACGGGTGTTGCAGCCGACATGGCCCGGCACGCCTCCAGCGATGAGGCTCGTGCGCACTGGAAAGGTCGTGAGGATCTGTTCACCCCGATCGCAAAAGCCTGGTCTACAGACGTCGGATGCGAGGTGTCTTCGCTGGGTGTGCAGATCCACGGCGGCATGGGCTTCATTGAGGAAACAGGTGCCGCACAGTACTATCGCGATGCACGGATTGCCCCGATCTATGAGGGCACGAACGGCATACAGGCCATCGATCTCGTCGGCCGCAAACTGTCGATGAACGGAGGAGAGGCTGCCAAGTCTCTCATCGCCGAGATGAAGACAACAGCCCACCAGCTTGCAAAACTC
>JBFZCB010000100.1:0-8428 GCA_041308165.1 Caulobacterales bacterium | reverse complement strand
ACTCAAGGCAGCCTGACGATCTTGGCGTACAACCCGACGACCCTTTTGCAAACCCAGATCGCCGTCTGGGGTCCGAGTGAGCAGAACCCGGAGTATCGCCGCACCTACCTGATCGGTATGCCCGAGGTCTGCGGTGGAACCTCCGGGTGCAACGCGGAAGCGCAGAACGACTGCATCGACCATGGCGACGGGTGCGTGCCCCCGGACGAGACCTGCACCAACACGGTGGTCGAAGCCATCGTGCGCCTGGATTTCATTCCCGCAGTCGTGGATTCGGATTGGCTGTTCATCGG
Source organism: Caulobacterales bacterium (assembly GCA_041308165.1). GTDB lineage: Bacteria > Pseudomonadota > Alphaproteobacteria > Caulobacterales > Caulobacteraceae > Brevundimonas. The sequence goes on along the minus strand of JBFZCB010000100.1, from coordinate 8,135 downwards.
CAATCTCCAGGCGATCAAGCACATGATGAAGGCCATCCAGAAGGAGGACCGGAATCAGTACACCGAGGCCGAGCGCGAGATTCAGCTGGCCCTGCGGAGCTTGCGCAACGAACTCGAAGCCTACAGCCCGAACGAGCGCACAGTGGTCAACGTGCAGGTCTGGGGTTCCGCCAAGATCCAATACCGTTTCGGAGGGTTCATCTGATGGAGATGGCTCTGGAAAAACCGATGACATGGTTGGAGTTCCTTGCGGACGAGTCCGTGTCGTTTGACGACCGCCTCGACCGCTGGGAGGCATTCGTAGCCAACCTACCACCGCAGGAGTGCCCACTGAAGCACACGTTCCCCGAGGGGATGTACGTGCGCGAAATCTTCATGCCGGCGGGATCGGTAATCACCAGCCGCATCCATAAGTTCGACAACCCGTTCTTTATCACCCAAGGCAAGGTCACAGTGGTCAGCGAGAACGAGGGGCACGTGACGTACACGGCGCCGTACTCAGGAATCACGAAGCCCGGAACTCGCCGGGTGTTGCTGATCCATGAAGACACGATCTGGACCACGGTTCACCTGAACCTCGATAACAAGACGGATCACGAAGAGCTTTTAAACGACCTCACTTACGTGAGGCAGAACCAATACTTACCATGTCATTCGTAGGAACAGCCATTGGAATTGGAGCCGCTGGTGTCATCACATCCGGCGTCGGAATGGGCCTTCAAGCATCGTCTGCTAGCTCAGCCCGAAAACAGGCTAGACAGGCAGCCGAGACGCCGGGACTCGATCTTGCTTCTTTGGTCGGAGAATCTGAACAGCTTGCACCACGCACCCGTGAACTTGAAGCGCAGCGCAATCAGTTTGCTCGCGCTCAACTGCTGGAGTCGCTGGGGATTCAGGTGCCAGGCTACCAGGAGGCGCAAGCCAAACGATCCGAGAACGCGCTAGCACTACTTCGCGGAGAACTGCCGGCCGATGTCGCGGCTCAGGTTCAACGGCAGGCTGCCGGACGTGCGCTCTCTGGAGGGTTTGCCGGCAGTCAGGCCGCCAGAAATCTGACGGCACGCGATCTTGGCCGCACATCCTTGGCGTTGCAGCAGGCGGGGGGTCAGCAGTTTGCCAACATCCTTGGCACTACGCCGTTGGCACCAGTGGCGAATTACGAGTTCACCCCGCAGGACATCACTCGCCTCCGTGAGTCAGAACGCATCTCGCGCATGAACGCGTTGGCCGGCGTGGCATCCATGCCAAGTGCTGGTGGTGTTGTTGGACAAGGGCTCGGCTCACTCGGATCTGGCCTGACCAACCTTGGATTCGCACAGCTGGGTGCGCAGTACAAAACCCCAACAGGCGGCGAAAGCGATCTGGTCTCGACTCAACGCAAACTCATGGGAGGCTAATTTATGGCAAACCCCTTCTCAGGACTCGAAAACATCGGAGCTTCGTACATGGCGGGTGCCCGCCTTGCACAGGAGCGTCAACGTCGCGCCGACGAGATCGTAGCGCGCCAAGAAGAGGCGCGTGTTCGGCAGCAGTATTATCAAGACATTATCGCTGAACGCGAAGCGGCGCGAGGTGATGCGCGGAAAGCACGGCTGGAGCGTGCTGCTGTTCAGTTTGGGCAGGACATTGTCCTAGGTCCCGATGGTGAGATCGACTTCGCTGCGTCTGCCAAGGCCGCTCAGGGCCGCCAACAAACTGGTCGATTCGCCGAAGCCGCTGGAATGCTGGCAGGAGAAGGCGAGGCACCAGGGCCGCTGTCGCCGGACATTCTGGCATCTCCGGAATACCTTCGAGGTCGCGCTACCACACTAGGCAAACGCATGGCCGAGCAGCGCGCTACCCAGCGGGCTTTGATGTCTGCCGGATACGTTCCCACCGGTGAAGAGGCTCCGCCCGCGTTTGGTCTGGCTCCGGATCTCCTGCGCGAACCCCGTGACACGTCGCAAGATGTAATGGTCGATGGAGCGCGCTTCCAGCCGGGTCCGTTGGCGCGGATGCGGGCGATGCCGAAGGCTACCACCACAAAACCCACGGTTACGATTACGAGCGAGCTTCCGACTGGAGAGAAGGTCAAGCGCCAGCTGACGGATGAACAGTATCAGGCGGAGGTCGCGAGAACCGGAGGCGCTGGCCCCAAGGAACCTGGAATTTTTGACGATCTCGATGCTGCCCAGAAGCAACTGCAAAGCCTTCAGGACAAAGGTATCGAAGACTTCAATCTTCGCCGCAACGATCAGGGTGATCTGGAGGTCGTTGAGGACACTGCTTTTGCGATCGGCCGAACCCCTGAACAGATTCAAGCCGATCTCGCATTGGAGCGCAAACGCCGCGCTGAACGCCGTGGTGTTCGCACTGGCGCTGCGGCACCTGCGATTCCTCAAGGCACCAACCGAGTGATCGACTTCCGGTCAATTCAAGGTTTGCCTCCGCTTCCGGGCCGATAACACTCAAGACCATGGCGATCGAGATTGATTTCGGACGCGAGCTTGGCCGGCTCGCGTTCCCTGAAGGTATTACGGATGATCAAGCGCAGGCCTACGTCCGTGAGAATTACCAGGCGATTCGTCAGGGTTTGCTCGATCGCCGTAGCCAGGAGCTAACAGCAGAGACGGAGTCCGAGGAGGCTGCGAAGTTTCGGGCGGGGGAAGTCGGCACACTGGAGACTGTCGGCGCCCAGGCGGCGCAACTGCCGAAAGCGGCTCTTCAAGGACTTGGCCAAGCTGCCAAGGGGTTTGCTCGCATCTTTGAGGCTGGCGCTCCAGAGATTGAGGTGACCCCCGAAGAGCAGCAGCAGATGATTGCTCGCAGCCCGATCACGCAGGCTGGTCGGGGCATGATCGCAGCCGGAGAGGTAATGCCCACGCTTCCCGGTGTCGAGCAAACGATTCCCGCTCAAATCATGGGCGGAGTCGGAAGCACGCTCTCGGTGCTTCCAGGTGCCTTGGTTGGTGGCCCCATCGGCGCCGGCGCGCTGTACGGCCTCCAAGCCGGTGAGGCCGGGGCTGAAGACGCCGACCGTGTGATCAACCAACGAATCGCCGAGGCATTGGCAGCTGGCGATTACGACACCGCCTCGGATCTTCGCAGCCGCGCCGAGACACTGAAGAACCGTGCGTTCCTTGCCACGGCCCCGATCGGTGCTGTCACCGAAGGTGCGCTGGGTGTTGCTGGCAAGATCCCGGGGATGCGATCCGGCGCCGCTGGTCGCAGCACGCTGGGCAAGTACAGCGCCAATCTCGTTGAGCGCCTGATTCCTCAGACTGCATCGAAACGCGCTCAGGAGATGGTTCGCGGCGGCATCGAGGGCACAGTAAGCGAAGGACTCCAGGAGTCGCTTGAGCAGACGCTTGGAAACATGGCTGCCAAGTCGATCTACGATCCCGAACGCGGGATTATGGACGGCGTCGCCGAAGCTGGATTCATCGGTGGTGCCTCGGGTGGTCTGGTCGGCGGTGTGATTGGATCAAGGCGCAACGTAAACCTGGCGAACTCTGTCGTGGCTGCCAACGGCGCCGATCCGAAGAACCCGCTGCCGCTGTCGAATGCGACCGTCACCGGCATCGAAGACACGACTCCGACCGAGGGTTATGCCATCGAGCCTGAGATCACCGAGGAGGATGTTCTACGCCGCCAGTCCGAACTCGGAATTCCGTTGCCCGAGGGTGTGCCGCTGCCAGCACCGGCTGCGCCGGCGCCTACGCCCGCACCTGCGCCTGCGCCTGCGCCTGCGCCTGCGCCGGTCGCTGCCGCCCAACCCACTCCCGCTGCTGCCCCCGCCGCTGTCTCCCCCGAGACCGGCCTGACCACCGATGAGCAGGATGAACTCGACCAGCTGATTGCTGTCGAGGACAGCGGGATGCTGTCGGAGGATCAGGCTCAGACTCTCGAATCTTACCGGCAACGCCTCGCGCTCCGTGAGGCCATGACTGTTGGCATTGCACCAACCACAGCTGCCCAAGATCAAGGAGGGCAACCTGCCGAAACCCAGCCGCTGACCATTCAGGAGACGCAGGAGTACAACGCGGGCGTCGATCTCGGTACGGACTCCATGTCCGATGAGGAACTAATTCGCTTCGAGGAACTCGCCGTCCGCGTCCGGCAGCTTCAGCAGGCTGGGTTTGAGTTTGATGAAACGACTGGATGGACGGCGCCTGGACAGGCTCCGGAGGCCATTCAGGCTCCGGTGCCGACGCCCGCTCCTGCGGTCACGGCTCCGGCTCCGGCGGCCGCTCCGGCTCCAGCTGCCGTCACTCCTTCCCCGGTCATTCAGGCGAAACTGGATCCCGACAACGTGGTCCGAGACGCGTTGCAGGCGGCTGGCAATGACCCGGTCAAAGCCGCTGCGATGATCGTTGCCGACCTCGAAAACATCACCGGACGCGAACTTCGTGCATCCTACCAGGAGGCGGTCAATCGGTTGCAGAAGATAGTTCAGAAACCGGCGCCTGCCCAACCCAAGGCCCCGCGCAAGCCCCGCCAGGAATCCCAGCAGCGTCTCGATGCCCGTGAGTTCAATCGAATCGCGATCGATCTGGCGCCCGACCTCAACCTGATCGATGACCCGGCGGTTCTCAGCCCCGTGTTTCAGGGTGGCCTGAAAGACAAGGGTATGATCCAGGCCGACATCGCCCGGCGCCAAGGCATTGCGCTGGTCGTTCGCCGGCTGGTGCAGATGCTTGGTGGTGACCCTCAGAAAACCTCGGAGTCCGACCGTGCTGCGCTCCTGCCGAAGCTGCGTGAATTAGCAGCCAGCACCGAGACCAACCGCAAGATGCAGGCGTTTGACGCCGCCATCGAGGCCGGTGGTCCTGTCCAGCTGAGCAGCGACCGTCTTGCTGTGGGCGACACGATCGTTGTCGGCGGCTCACCGCTTACGATCACGGCAGTCGATCCCGACACCATGGCTGCGACAGCCGACGGCGGTGCGCGGTACGGCGAGATCAACATCCCTGCTGGCATAGCTTTGGCCGTGGATCAATACACGCCGATGGTCGAGGAGACACCCGCCCCGGCTCCGGCTCCAGCTCCGGCCCCGGTCCGTACACCGCGTCTTGGCGCCGGTCAGACTCAGGGCGACCTGATTGCCAGCACGCAACGTGAAGACCTGCGCCTGGTCGGCGAGGAAGGCATCGACATCGAAGCCCGCCAGGCCCGTGCCCGAGAAGCTGCCCGCCAGGCCGCCCAGGCCCGCGCCGCCCAGCGCAAGGCTCAGACGACCATGCAGCTGGAAGCCGCCCCGCTTCCGACCGTTTCTCAGGGCACACCCGCTCAACAGGCTGCTGGCACAGTCGCCGCCGCTGAAGCCCAGGGTCGCGAGCTTGGCCCCGAACCCACCGGCAAGCCTCAGACGCTCGAAGAAGCCACGGCCGAGGTCCGAGACGCGATTGGTCAGCTGATCGAGTCCATCACTCCCAAGGCTGGGTTCACGGGCGGTCCGAGCGCCAGCGATTCATTGAAGCGCCTGCTGCGCGAGATCCCGCCTGCCGTCCTCCAGAGCGCCGCGCTGATTGCCCAGCGTGTGTACCGCGAGACCCGCGACTGGGCCAAGGCCACTCAAGCTGGCATCGAAGAGATTTTCAGCCGAGTCAAGGTCGCCGATCTCGAAGACACCCGCGCTGGCTTCTCGGAGTTCATCCAGGGCGTGAACGTCCCGGGCAGCGTTCCGGCCAACCCGCCGCAACCCGCCGCCGGCCAGGAGCGCGTTGATTCCCGTGGCTACTTCACTGGCCAGATCAATCCGGAGACCGTAGACAACTGGCAGGCCGAATCGAAGCGCGTGATTGATTCGTTTGGCACCGACATGGAAGCGGCGTTCCGATGGGCCGCGACGACCGACATGGGCGCCGATGCCCGGGAGTTCGTCTTCAAACAGATCATGGAGCGGGTCTTCACCCAGATCGCTCGCGCCAACAACCCGATCGAACTGGCTCGCGCCGAAGACCTGCTTCGCCGGGTTCAATCGACTTGGAAGAGTTCCGGCACCCATCTGGGTCAGGCATTCGCCGCCCGTGCCGCCGCCATCGACAGCATCTGGTATCTGCATCCGCTGCTAGCATTCCGCGATCTGGTTCGTGAGCGCCAGGCGCAGTTGCCGTTCCCGCAATTTACCTCTGACCAGGTGCGTCAGTGGCTTCAGGCATCCGGACGCCAGGCCATCGAAGAGCTTCGCATCCAGATGCAGAACGCTAACAACGCGTTCGGCCGCGAGTTCCGTCGCATCACCAAAGACGTGTTGCGCCGCGAGGATATCAACTGGGCGGACATCCTGACCGCCAGCGACCAACGCCAAGGCTCCATGCAGTATCGACTGCTGGAAGAGATTCTCTCGCAACCCGGCCTCCGCAATCTGCCGCCTCGGGGCATCTCGGAGATCGTGAAGCTGTTTTCCGAGGCATGGGGTCGAGAACAGGAACGGATCTTCCGCAACGAGTTCCGCAAGCAGGTGCCGTTGCCGACGGTGAAGAAGGACGACCGCGAGAAAATCTTCCGGTCGATCCCGCGCATCCTCCGCTACTCCAACATCGCCATGATGAAGGATGGCGCCGAGACTCGGTTGCTGTGGGATCAGGCGTTCCGCAACGCTGTCGCTCCCCAGTTTGGTGTGGCCGCGATTGACGGCACGACCGCACGCAAACTCACCGCGCTGGCTCAGAAAGCTCAATCCGCTGCTGGCATCAATCGCGACGAGATCGTCCAGCAAATGTTCCGCCTGATGCAGAAGGAGGGTGGCATCAACTGGAAGGACATCCTCCGGGATTACTGGTACGCGGCCGTACTGTCTGGAACGAGAACCCAGGTGGACAACGCGCTGAACATCGCGAACGGCGCCCTAAACACCGCCATGTTTGCCGGCATGGCTGGCACTCAAGGCGGAAAGGTTCTGAAGGCGGCTGGCAAAGGTCTCTCCGAGGCGATCAAAGACTTCTGGCCGATCCTCTGGAAGGGTGAGCTTTACCGCAGCGTGAGCTTCAATCCGGATGTCCCCGGAAATTCCCTCGAGGGTTTGCAGGAGTCTCGCAACCTGTTCCTGCGTGGCATCTCTCAGCTGAAGTACGTCAGCCGCCTGATGCAGGCGCTGGATCACATGACGGCCCTCATGTCGGACTCCGCCTCCAAGGCATACACTCTGGCCAAGACGGATCCGAAACTGCTGGAGGCTTATATGCTTCCATCGGCTACAACGGTCGCCAATGCCCGCGCTCGCGCCATCGCCGAAGGCACACGGCCCGAACTGGTCAATCGCCGGACCCGGGAGATCATCGAAGAGGCGCTGCCCGTCGAAGTGCTACTGACAGCACGCGATATTCGGCAGATGTCCACGTTCACCGAGACGCCCCAGGGGTTGGCCGGTGCGATCTATCAGGGCGTGAATGCCGCTGAACGTCAGCTGCCGGGGTTAAAGTTCCTGAGCGGCACCAGCTTCGTGCGGTTTGCATCGAACTACGCGAACGAACTACTGAACTACTTCGCTCCAGTGGCCCTGTGGCGCTGGTATCAATCGGCGCCCGGCCGCCAGGACACCGCACTCGGCCTGAAGTACAGCGAGGCTCGCCGTGATCTGCTGCTTTCAAAGCTGGCACTCGGCACTGCGCTGACTGGATTCGCAGCTGCCTTGTTCCTCGGCGATGATGATGATGAGAAGAAGCGTGCCATTGATATCACCGGGTCATTCAAGAGCCTGAGCCCGGAGAAGCGCAACCAGCTGCTGGCAGAAGGTCGGCAGCCGTACTCGATCCGCGTTGGCGACACCTACATTTCCTATCGGCAGCTGGGATTCGGCGGAGTTCTTGGCGCCATCGGCGAGTTGCGCGACCAGCAACTTTACAGCCCCGAGAAGTACAACAAGCAGAGCTTTCCCGAAAAGCTCATGGACGGGTTTGTCTCCGGTGCGCTGATCGTAAAGGACTCTTCTGCCATCGCGGCCCTGACCGAGTTCCTAGGATTCGCCAACGCCTATAAGTACGACGTGAGCCAGACCATTGAGAAGGCCACGCCGAAATACTTGGCGCGCCTGGCCGGCTCCGTGATCCCGAACATTATGAAGGAGGCCGACGCCTGGATTGATTCGTCGATCTACCGCGCTGAGCCCGGCAACCTCGGCATGGAATACTTCCTTCAGCAGGTGCCGTTCGCCC
>JBFZCB010000099.1:0-10225 GCA_041308165.1 Caulobacterales bacterium | reverse complement strand
CATCGTCCAGATCAAGCGCCCTGGCCGGGTCGGGAGCCTCGAAACCGGCCGGTAATGAAAGATCAAGTAGGCCTGCGGCCTTCATTTCGGACACTCCCGGCAGGTCATCCAGCCGGGCCAGACCGAAATGCTCAAGGAACCGGTCGGCGGTTGCATAGGTGACCGGCCGGCCGGGCGTTCGCCGCCTGCCCCGCAACCTGACGAAACCCATTTCCAGAAGAAGGTCGAGCGTCCCGCGGGAGATGGACACCCCTCTTACGCTCTCGATCTCGGCGCGCGTGACAGGTTGGTGGTAGGCGATAATGGCCAGGGTTTCCAGAGCAGCTTTCGAAAGGCGGCGAGGCTCTTCGCGCTCGACGGTCATCAGATAACCCAGGTCATCGGCTGTTCGGAAACGCCAACGCTCCCCGACACATTCCAACACTACACCCCGCGGCTTGTAACGCTCGGCGAGGGCTGCCATTGCCCCCTCTACATCGGCACCTTCTGCAAGCCGTCGGGTGATCTCCGCCATAGAAAGCGGGCCTGCAGCCGCAAAGAGCAGCGCTTCGATACGCCGCTCGGTTTCGAAAAGATCAGAATCCTCCTGCTGGCTCATAGTGCACGCTCCGGAGCTGAAGACCCGATGTCGTCCCTGCGTTTTAGATAGATGTCTTCAAAGGCCCTCACCTGTTTAAGGTCTAGCGCGCCTTCCTTGACCAACTCCAGACCTGCCGAAAGCGTTGAGGCAAGGTAGCTCGCCTTACTGGGCCCCTCAGTCCCGAACAAGGGTCCCGGAGCCACATCGTTGAGAGGCGTCCATTGTTCCAGCTGGGGCAGGTAATCACGCAACCAGTCTCTGGCCGCTTCTAGAGCAAAGGCCTCTACGCGCTGACCCGGATTATAGTTGCGAGACTGCTCTCGACGTCTCTGGGTCACATAGGCCGACATCAGGTCATAAAGACTCGCTTCAATACGATCCGAGGGCACGATCACCGTGGCCTGGGGATCACCGCGGACAAAGACATCGCGGCTGAGTTGTGGACGCTCCAGAAGCGCAGTGGCGGCCAGCCTCATGGCCTCCAGCTTGCGAAGCCTGAAAGCCAGCGCAGCGGCCATCTGTTCTGCAGGGGGATCGTCAGTCCGGGTCTTCTCGTTTCGCGGCAAAAGAAGACGAGACTTGAGGTAGGCCAGCCAGGAGGCCATCACAAGGTAGTCGGCGGCGAGAGAAAAGTTCCTGCGGCGCGCCTCATGGACAAACGCCAGATACTGTTCAGCCAATCGCGTAATCGACAGCTTCAGAAGATCCACTTTCTGAGTGCGTGCAAGTGCCAAAAGTACGTGCAGAGGTCCTTCATAGCCCTCCAGATCCACGACAAAGGCCTCGCGGTCGTCAACGACCTCCTGAGCGGTGAAGTCGAGATTGGGCTGGAAGACCTGGGTCACACCACAGCTTCTCCGACGTCGGGACCCTTGCCGACAGTCAGCCAGCCCGACATTGAAACCGCGAACTGAGCCCTCGCCTCAGCCTCCAGCAGAGGCTCCGGATCCAGAACAATCCTGGCCAGAGCGGCACTGGCCCGTTGCCGGGAACTGCCTTTGAGCTTGCCGACACCCTTTGCAACAGCCGCCATCTCTTTGAGGTCACCATTGCAATGCAGAACGACATCACAACCGGCTCGAAGAGCCTGCAAGGCGCGCTCGGTCATGTCGCCGCTCAGGGCTTTCATGGATAGGTCATCCGAAAGGATCAGGCCACCAAAACCAAGCTTCTCGCGCATCAGCCTTATGGCCTTCTTGGAAGTCGTGGCCGGTCGCTTCGGGTCAATAGCCTCAAAAACCACATGCGCCGTCATGGCGATCGGGAAATCAGACATCGCCCTGAACGGAACGAAATCCCAGGCATCAAGCGTCGCCAGATCGGCATGGACGACGGGAAGTTCCAGGTGGCTATCGCTGAACGCCCGTCCATGGCCGGGCATGTGCTTGATTACCGGCAGCACGCCCCCCGCCAAAAGGCCTTCACAGGCGGCCCGGGCCAGCAGGGCAACAGTCTGGGGATCGCTTGCATAGGCACGGTCGCCAATCACGTCGTGCGCACCCGCAACCGGGACATCGGCTACGGGGGCACAGTCCACATTGATACCCAAGGCCTTGAGGTCGTGTGCCATCAAGCGCGCACCGAGCCGGACCCGCTCTCGGGCCTGGATCAGGTCCGAAGACGATGCCAGATAAGCCGATCCCGCCGGATACCGGGGCCACAAGGGTGGCCCCAGCCTTTGCACCCTGCCCCCTTCCTGATCGATCAGGATCGGAGCGGAAGGATCATCGATGCTGCTGCGCAGGGCTGACGTAAGGGTCTTTACCTGTTCAGGCGTCTGGACGTTACGTCTGAACAGGATGAAACCCCAAGGTTTCACCGCCGCAAAGAAGGCCCGCTCCTGTTCCGTGAGTACAGGACCCGAACAGCCGAAGACGACAGCAGACGTCACCGTCTATCGAACCAGACAGTCATCGCCTGCTGCCCGTATCGCCGAGCAGAAAGCCTGAGCCCGTTCACGGCTCAGTCCGTAAAAGGTCGTACGATAGACCGTCGCCCCATTGGCGGCCGTGACCTCCTGGACCCGCTTTTGAAGCCCCCGTGAAAACTGCGGGAATCTTGCCGCGACCGCCGCATACTCACGGTCGGCAATGGCTGTCGAGGAATAGGCACCGATCTGCACGGCTGAAGTGCCGCTAGGCCCTGATTGGGTCGCGGCCGGCTCGGCCGCTGGAGGCGCCACAGGGCGCGGAACCAGTGCCGGACCCGCCGTATCCTGACGTTCAGCAGGCACAGGACGCGGTGCAACAGGCAATTCGGTCGGCTCAGGCGGCAGGGCCTTGGCGGCAGGCCGTGGCTGGACGGCCTCGGGCGGAGGTGTGAACTGTGGCGCATTCATTCCAGGTTCAGCGCTGCCGCGATAGACCTGTACATCAGCATTCAGATCAACAGGCTGAGCTTCAACGGGAGCCTCAACCTTCAGCTGAGCAATCGGGGTACCGACAGCCGGCGGCACATCCTGTGATGCCCGAAGACCGGACCTGTAAAACAGCACCACTGCAATGATCAGAACCAGCAACACCCCTGCACTGATGATCAGCGTCACGGGAGGGGCCTTGGATGCCGGACTGTGCCTGGCATCAAACCCGCCACTCGTGAAGGGAAGATCATCATCGGTCGGGGGCGTATAAGCCCCCCGGTCCCGAGCATCTTTTCCGCGGTTGTTATCGTCGTGGGACATCTAGGTCGGCCTCTGGAGCTTTAGCGACGCGCGAATCAAATCACACATCGACACACTAGCGCGTGAAGTGCCGCTGACGAATCACAGATCGTGGGCGAGATCGAGGTTGAACAGTCGACGATGCTCTTCGATGGCGAATCGATCCGTCATTCCCGCGATATAATCGCAGACGATCCTCCCTCGACGAGCGAGATCATGGGTTTTCGCCTGATCTGACCACTCCGGAGGGAGAACTCCGGGTTCAGCACAGAACAGATCGAACATTTCGGCCAGTATCCGCCGGGCCTGACTTCGCGTTCGATTGACCCGATAGTGGCGGTACATCCGCTCAAACAGGAACCGACGAAGCCCACCAAGCTCGACCAGAAGCGGTTCTGAAAAGGCGACAATGGGTCGCCCGGCTAGACGAGCGGCCTCGGGCGTTGTGATCCCATCGGCCCTGAGCCGGCCGTGGGTCTCGGCAAGTACATCCTCGACCATGACACCGATCATTCGTCGAACCGCCTCCAGCCTGGTCATGCGCGGATCAATCCGGGGCCAGTCCTGTTTTACACCGGCCAGTACCCGTCCGATGAGGGGGGCCTCGAACAGGTCAGCCAGATCCAGCAGGCCAGACTGTACCCCGTCATCAACATCATGGTTGTTGTAGGCTATGTCATCTGCAATGGCGGCGACCTGGGCCTCGAGGGAGGCATATGCGCCGGGTCGGAGATCCCAGCCCTCGCGTGAAGCGGCATAGGCTGCAATGGCCTGCCAGGCCGGCTCCTCCATCCTATGATCAACAGGGCCATTGTGCTTGAGCACACCCTCGATCGTCTCCCAAGACAGGTTAAGCCCCCTGAAGGCCGGATAGCGGGCCTCTAGCCTGGTGACGACACGGAAGGTCTGTACGTTGTGATCGAAGCCGCCCCAGGCCGCCATGCGCGCCTGCAACTCGTCTTCACCCGCATGACCGAAAGGCGGATGTCCAAGATCATGAGCCAGGGCAATAGCCTCTGCGAGATCCTGATCAAGCCCCAGGGCATTGGCCAGAGAGCGGGCAATCTGGGCGACCTCAAGCGTGTGTGTCAGCCGGGTCCGGTAGTGATCGCCTTCATGAGCGACAAAGACCTGGGTCTTGCCCTTCAGCCGACGAAAAGCGGTTGAATGAATGATCCGGTCCCGATCCCGCACAAAGGCCCCACGTGTTCGGCTGGGCGGCTCCGGGTAGAACCGGCCGAGCGACGGCCCCGGCTGCTCGGCAAATGGTGCCCGACGGACATGTTGAGGCGACGGGGAGAGGTCCAAGATGCGCTTTCATTGATCGCGGCCTTTGCGAACCGCTGGTCCGGCCTCATATAGGGGCCCATGAGCATCGTCCAATCCGCACCCGCCTTTGAGCTCGCGCCAAGTGGTGCCCCGGCAAGCCGATCGCCGGAGGCCATAACACTGCATGTGAGCGCCGCCAGACGATTAGCGGTCCTGTCGCAGGCAGAAGGTAAGGGGTTGATGCTGCGCGTCGCCGTTGAAGGGGGCGGCTGCTCGGGGTTTCAATACCAGCTAGATCTGGTCGAGGCGGCCGAGCCCGATGATGTGCGCATAGACACTGAAGGTCAGACAGCCCTGATCGATCCCGTATCGGTGCCTTTTCTCAAGGGTTCCGAGATTGCCTTTGTTGACGAGCTGGCCGGGGCCCAGTTCGTTATCCGGAACCCGAACGCAGCCAGCAGCTGCGGCTGTGGCGTCAGCTTTTCAATCTGAGCCAGGGGATCGACGCCCCTAACCCCATGGATGCTTGCAATTAGGAATCTTCCTAATTAGGAATTAGGCTATGAACACACTGTTCAAGGCTCTTTCCCACCCGGTTCGACGTCGCATTATTGAAATGCTGCGCGCGGGACCTATGGCCTCTGGAGACATAGCCGCATCCTTCGACATAAGCTGGCCAACGATCACGGGCCATCTGAACGCCTTGAAGGATGCCAATCTGATCAGTCCGGAGCGGAGCGGACAGACCATCCGTTACCGGCTGGAGATATCCGCGGTCGAAGAAGCCCTGGCCTTTTTGATGGAGCTGACCGGCACCGGGCTCGAGACCACGCCGGTGCCCATCGTCACATCGCCTGGAGACACACCAAGATGATGGACCGCCGTCTGACCCTTCTCGATATCTGTACTTTAATTCTCTGCGTCCTGATCGGATCTCTCGCGCTCTGGACCCTTACCCAGGCTCCGGATGTGCTCTATCCGATGCAGTTTGGTGCAGACGGCAAGGTCAACCGCTGGGGACAACGCAGCGAGCTGGCCCTGGTCTTCGGTTTCATGTCCGTCATGGTGGCGATCACGGCCGGCATGATGGGCTGGTATGCGGGCCAGTCGGATGATCCTGCGCGAAAGCGCAATCTCAGGATGGGGCAGCTCGTATCGTTGATCTCCATCGGCGGCGTATCAGCCGTCATGGTCTGGGCCTGTCTCGGATCAACTTTTGGAGCCAGTCCCCCTTCGGTGAGCTGGATCATGGCCCTGACGGGTGTGATCCTGACCCTAACCGGCGCGGGCCTCGGAAAGGTCGGACCCAACCCCCTTCTCGGCGTCCGGACTCCCTGGAGCTTCAAGAGCCGACTCGCCTGGGACCGCTCCAATCGCCTTGCCGGCCGTCTCTTCTTCTGGCTTGGCCTGGGACTGATCGCATCCGCACCTGTGGCACCACAACCCATCGCCATGATGCTGACGCCAGCCCTGATCCTGATTGCTGCGGTCTGGTCCGTGTTCGAAAGCTGGCGCGTCTGGCGCAGCGACCCGGAACGCCAGCCCTTCTGAGTTCGACGGCCATCAAGACAATCCTGGACCTGGCCAGCCACAATCCGAAGGATAAGAGGAGACCTTCATGCTGATTATCACGCTTGTCGCAGCCCTGTTGGGTGAGCCGGTCTCTTCAGAGCTTGTCTTGGCCTCGGAGCCCTCGGCTCTCTACGGAACATTGCTCACGCCGGACACCTCCGTACGCGCCTCTGCCGTCATCATTGCCGGCTCGGGTCCGACCGACCGGGATGGCGACAGCCCGCTGGGCGTGCGCGGCGGCGTTCTTCGCCAGCTTGCTGAAGGACTGGCCAGGGACGGTATAGCCAGCGCCCGCTATGACAAGCGCGGCATTGCCGCCAGCCGCGCCGCCGGTCTCGAAGAAGCCTCGCTCAGATTTGATGATCTGGTCAGCGATGCCCGCAATTGGGCCGAGGAGACCCGGATGCGGACCAGCCAGCCTTGTGTCTGGCTCATCGGCCATTCTGAGGGAGCCCTGATCGCCCAGCTCGCGGCGGTCGATAATCCCACAGTCTGCGGTCTTGTCCTTATTTCGCCTGTCGGTCAAAGGGCGGCCGTGCAGATCCGAGAACAGCTTGAGGCCGGTTTACCAGAACCCCTGAAGGCCCAGGCCCTGACTGCGCTCTCGGAACTGGAAGCGGGCCGGACAACCGATTCGGCCCCGCCAGCGCTTGCAGCCCTTTTCAGACCATCAGTGCAGCCCTACCTGATCAGCTACATCAACAGGGATCCCCTGGCCCTGGCCACAGCCTGGAGCGGCCCGATGCTTCTTGTTCACGGGTCCCATGACATCCAGGTGCCACCGTATAACACTGAATACCTTCAGGCAGCGCAACCGGCGGCTGAAAGCCTGATTGTTCAGGGCGCAAACCACATCCTGCGACAAGCCCCAGTCGACCGTGCCGCAAACGTGGCGACCTATTCTGATGCTAGCCTACCTTTGGACCCGACCATCACCGAGACCGTGAGCGCCTTCATCCTTCGTCCGCGCTGAGACCTGTACGGGCCTCCTGGGCCAGTGCGAAGAACCGCTCGCGCACTTCGGCAGAAAAGGGGTTGTCGCGCTCGATGGCGTCATAGACGGCGGGACTATCGTACCTGACCATTTCCACGGCCTGCATCAGCTTTTCGAAACTGGCCGTCGTCATCCGGGTCGGCAGGGGCTCCATGGCAATCAGAACCCGGGCAATCAGGTGTGTAAGCCCCTGGACGGTTGCGGCCTCCCTGTCATGCGCCTCAGGCGTCGTCATAAAGACCTTGAGCCCGAGTCGAAGCCGGCAGAACGCCGCTACCCGTCGAGCCGCACGCCGTTCACTGACCGGACAGACGGCAATCTTCAGGCCCTGCAGCCCGCCAACGGCACTCTGGGGGCCAAAGAGAGGATGAGTACCAACACTGCGGACACCAGATGGCAACCCAAGCGCCATCGCCTGAGCAGGACGCACCTTCACAGAGCCGACGTCAATCACCAGCGCCCCAGGTACTAGATAGGGAGCGATATCGGCTATGGTCTCCTCAATCACGCCAACAGGCACGGACAGAATGACGATGGGACAGGCTGCGACCGCCTCAAGCCCTCCCAGGGCAGCATAGGCATCACCCTGCCCCATTGGGTCATAGGCCAGGATTTCGAACCAATTCGACAGATGGCGTGCGGCAAGACGACCGAATGCGCCGTAACCGACCAGACCTAGTCTCGGCAGCCGTTGGACCAGGCCGTCCATCACATTTCACGCGCTGCAGGTTCGGGGATATCCCACTGCCAGACGGGACAGGTCCATGTGGAAATCGACGAAAAGCCCGTTAGGGCCAGCCCCTGGCCGGGGGTCATGAAGGCTCCCCCAGAGTGACCCCAGGCCTGACAGACCCCTCATCCCCCCAGGGCACCCCATCGATCAAGGGAGATGATGGTCTTGGCATTGACATCAATACTCGTCAGTTCTGGAAGGCGCTAAGGCCCAGTGGCCACAATCTAAGCGAGCCAGACAGGGCTTCACGCTCCTAAAGGTCAAGTCGACACGACGTTCAAGGATTCGTTTTTCATCAGATCAAGGTTCACCTCGGGCGCTCAACCCTGACCAGAGCGCTGGGCCAGAAGAACCCTGGCCGCCTTGAGAACACGCTCGGCTGGCAGATCCAGCATGTGCTGGATCGCCTGATTCAGGCGCGGATCCAGCGCTGTGAACTCCGCGAGCGAGCGTGGCCCTCGCACTGAAACCCCCTTCCAGGGCCCAACCCTCTTCTCGTCGGAAGGGCCAAAGACACCCACCGAAGGTGCACCCGCTGCCACCGCCAGATGCGTCCAGATCACATCTCCGCCGATATAGAGTTTTGCATGGCGAAGAGCCGCGACCGTTTCCAGACGCGTCAACCGGCCCTGAGCTTCGATAACGCGGTCTCTGGCAACGGCCAGCCTGATAGTGTGGGCGAGGTCACGATCGGCCTCTTCGCCGACGATTAGCAGGCGCCCGTTTGCCAGAGGTCCCTCTGTCTCGTTGAGCAGGGCAGAGACAACCCGCGAGTATCGATCGGCCGGCCAGCGCTTGCCCATCCAGTCTGCTCCCGGTCCAACAGCCAAAATCGGGCGTCCATCCGGCTTTATGAGCTGGTCAGCAACGGCCTTTGTCTTTTCCGAAACAAACAGACTTGGCGGCGGTACCTCTTCTAGGCGCAGGACCTCGGCAGCATCTTCAGTGGCATGATAGCCCGGACGGTCAGAGCCCCGCACCGCTCGTCTTTTGCGCCTGAGCTTTCCAGAAATCGAAGATCCCCGCATATCCACAACGAGATCCCAGCGGGTCTTGCGAACCTGGTTCCAGAGCGAGAGCCAGTCAAACAAGCCATCCCTGTCCAGAACGATGAGACGCTCAAGGTTCACTGTGTCAGCCAGGAGCGGAGCTGTAACGGGCGAGCCAACGATCGTCACCCGGGCACTGGGCATCTGCTGAACAAGGTAATGAAGCACGCCTGATGACAAGACCGCAGCGTCGGCTTCGGCCTCGGCAATGTAGAGAATTGAAAAACGCGCAGCCATTAACACTGGCCATACAGGGATTCTGGGACCGGTTCGATCTGATTGGTTCTGAGGATGTACGTTTCCATGAAGCCTGTTTCAGTCGACCAAGACGCGGCAACTGCCCTGAAGCATAGACTAAATATGCAAGACAGGGATCAGTACACGGACTTTATGACGTTCGCCTGTGAGCCTCCAGCAGCGGAAGCGGCAGGTTCCTAGCAAGTTCTACAGCCGTCGTATCCCTCCTGCTTCGGAGCGGGAACGAAGCCCTGCATAGGCCCCTTACAGAATCCAGGTCATTAGGCTGACTAGACTGTGGTGGACAACCGGGCCCTGCACAGCGCTTCAACGCGGTGACGCAACGCTCCGGCTGACTGGCCAAGGGCGGCCAGATCCTCATCTGAAATCTCGAACTGCTCCGAGTAGCGCGCCTCAACATAGGCCCGCTTCAGAAGCTCGAACCGTCGACGATCGGCCTTCAGCTCGCGAGGCCAGGCCGTAACCAGCGCTGTGTCGACATCCTCCGCGAGCGAACGAAGAAACTTGATGTTGTGGGAGCGCGGAAAATAGAGGGTGTGGACGAGAAGAAAACAGATGTAGGCGCGCTCGACAGCCTGATGCAGCAAAAAAGCTGCGTCTTTCCGTTCGTCCTTGCTGACTGCGTAGCTGGACAGATCAAGCGCACTATCGACCTTTGGAAGCCACTGTTCCAGATAGCCTAGGGCCATTTCGTGGGCCTGGGCGGGTGTCATCGGCCTTGGCGCAGCCAGGGGGTGCCCGGGGCGCTCGTAGAGGATCACCCCGTCGCGGGCGATGTCGGACCAGAAATATTCACCGCGCCCCAGGCCTTCGTTCACCTCGGCCATTGTGTGGACGATCAGATTGACCGTGCGTCCTATGGAGGGGTCCCGCAGGATCCTGTCTTCTGCCTCCCACCAGTAGTCGGCAATGTCGGTCAGCTTCTCGTGACTGACGATGACCAGCAAATCAAAGTCCGACAAATAGCCGTTCTCGGGCTCATCGACCCAGTCATTGCGCGCATAGCTGCCAAACAGGATGATCTTCAACACCTGCCCTGAGCGGCGCCATTCGGACGTGCCGCCGCCTCCCGCCTTCAGGGCCGCCTCGAACCCTTCGAGCAGGGTCGAGC
>JBFZCB010000098.1:0-20764 GCA_041308165.1 Caulobacterales bacterium | reverse complement strand
GATCCAAGGGTCCGTCGTGTAATCGATCACCGTCAGATTGACTGCCATCATTGTGGAAAACGCCAAGGTCGGCGAGGCCGAATACCTCCTTTGAGACGAAACAACCAAGGGCTTCGGCGTGCGTGTTCGCCCGACCGGGGGAGGACGCTGCCCATGAGATCGTCATCGAGGTCTCGGGCCGTGATGTGTCACGCCGCGCAGGCCTGCTGGACCCGGCCGGCCAGACGCACCTGACGGTTGTGGTCACCTATATACAGCTTTGCGAGGTGATGGGTCTTGAAGGCCGCGCGCCGCGCCGGGCGAGCGTTCACTTGCCGGAGAATGCCACAGATTTCGGGCGGACCCGACGCATACTTGAGGCGGAAGGCGTCACGGTGGAGCTTTCGGATTGAACATCAGAACACGTCTTTTGGTGGGGCTCAACCTCGCGCTCAGTGCCGGAGTCCTGATGGCGGCGGGCGTCAGAATTCGGCGAACTCCAGCCTGCCTTCGGTAAGGCGGCCGAATGGCAGGCTCGACGTGACCCTGCCATACGCCGAAATCGATCATCGGAGCCGACCTGGCCCTATTCGGTCAGAGACCAACTTGCGACGAATGGCGGCTTCTCGCCGATCTGCGAAAGTCGCCATTGCCAGAAAGCCAGTCGGCAACCTATCGCGGGCCAGAAACTCTTGGGGCAGTTCTGCCGGCCTTGTTACAGATTGGTAAAGTTCAACCGGGTTGACCGCCAAGTGAGCGTTAAGTCTATTCGCTTGCCGGGCCAATGCGGAGTTTCAGCTTGATCATTAGAAGAGCCCTCGTTGTGTGCGCAGCGCTTCTGCTTGAAGGCTGTGCGCGGAGCGTCGACATCGTGCCAGGGGGCGCGATGTCAATTGAACCGACATGCCAGATGGATCGAACGCGCCTTCTTTCTTGGAGCACATTTCACGAGGTGGGTTCGTTGGCTCCTGCTCCTTACGTCGCCAGCTATCGGGGGTGCGGTCAGGCACTCGACTTCGTCGCTGTCGAACATACGAATGATCCGCACAGTTTGACCTTTGATCTGGTCAAGCAGGCAGCCTCTGCGGCAGGAGTCGGCTTGGTCATTGTGGAAGGACTGCCAAGCGATTACGGCATGTCCAATCCGCAAGTGCTCGCCATTGCTGCGGCGGCAGAAGGAACGCTAGGTGACAGTGAGGCGCTCGTCGCCATTCGGACGGCGGCTCTGTCAGGGTTACCCTTTCAGGGCGCAGAACCAAACGATCATGACATCGTAGTACAGGCGGAACGTGCTGGCATTCAGGCATCGGACGTTTTGGGCTTTTACGTCTTGCGTCAAATCGAACAGTCGGTTCGCGCAGGCGAGCTGGTTTCGCATACTGATCCTGCACTTAGTCAATTGATCGAGCGAGAACTTGCGCAGCTATCTCGGCGTACGAGACGACCCGAGGCGGAGTTCACCCAAGTCTCGACGATTGAAGGCTTCAAGGACTGGTACTTTAAATTGAATGGTCAACCTTTTGACATCTCGTTCGCGTTCGAAGACGCGTATCCATCCACGTCAGAACATGAGCGACCTAGCAATGTAGTTGCCGACACGATCTCGGATATTCGGGAACGCGCAATCATCCAAACGATCGAAGCTGCGCTGGACAAACATAGCAAGATCATCGTGATCTACGGCGCAAGCCATCACGACATACAAAGACCTGTGTTCGAAGCTGCGTTCGGTCCTGCCATGTTGAGGTGATGAGGCCTCGGGCAGATTTGAGATGGCCCACCCAAGAGGATTTGAGCCTCTGACCTTTGCCTTCGGAGATCTGGCGGTCCCGGCGGCCTTTCGCCAGCCGCACTGGAGCGGCTGGCGGGGGGACGGAAATGAAACCGAGCGCCTTTAGATCAGGCCAGCACGGGTCTTGAGGATGAACGACCTGGCTTCAGAACCACCAGCGTACGGCTTGGGTATAGAGGGGGATGCCGACCACCAGGTTGAATGGGAAGGTGACGGCCAGGGAAATGGTCACATAGATCCCGGCATCGGCCTTGGGTGCCGCCATGCGCATGGCCGCAGGCACGGCGATGTAGGAGGCGGAGGCCGACAGGATGGTAAGCATGGCTGCATCGGGCACACTCAATCCGGCAAGGCGCGACAGAACGACGGCAACTGCGGCCGAGACCAGGGGGAAGCCGATGGCGAACAGGATGATGGGAAGAGACATCTTGGCACGGTCGGCCATCAGCCTGCGGGCCGCGACCAGGCCGATGTCGAGCAGGAACAGGCAGAGTGCCCCCTGGAACAGGGGACCGACGAAGACATCCAGCTTCTGCATGCCGGGTTCGCCCGTGATCAGGCCAACGACGAAGCTGCCGATCAGCATGACGGTTGCGGCATTGAAGAACACTTCGCGAAGAACACCCGTTCGGCTGGGCTTGTCCGAGGCCCCCATGTTGAGCAGCAGAAGGGCTGTAAGGATGGCCGGCGTTTCCATCAGCGCAAGGACGGCCGCCATATAGCCGCTAGGGGCTAGGCCAAGACTGGCAAGGTAGTCCGAGCCGGCCGCAAAGGTGACAACCGAGACCGAGCCGAAGGCTGCGGCCACCGCACATATGGTCGCACGGTCAAGGACGCTCAGAGATCTCAGCGTGACAAAGGCCAGGAGAGGCATCAGGGCGCTCAGCGCAATACCCAGGCCTGCGGTGGTCAGAAAATCTGATGTGAGGCCAGCATCCCTGGCCTCCACACCCCCTTTGAAGCCGATGCAGAGCATCAGATAAAGGGACAGGGTTTTTGTTGCCTGTTCGGGTATCGTCAGGTCGGATTTGGCAAAGGCGGCAAGCGCCCCCAGGAAGAAGAACAGGATGGCCGGGGAGGCGAGTGTGGCTAGGCTGTCGGCGAGGGCTAGGTCTGTCATGGTCAGTTTTCAGCAGGTCTTTGGAGAGCTGGGCGTGTGCCGCGATCCTGAGGTGGCAGGTCAGGTCCGCGGCAGTTCCAGTGGAGGTGTGCCAGATCAGGCGGGAGGCTCAGGCCCTAGGTCTGGGGGAGGTGCCAGGGCCGGCATGGAGGAAACTGGCGATCGTGGCGTGCCGCACCACGGCCACGGTTATCACCTAGGGTCAGGGTTCTGGAGCGGGCCGGAAGGGTCAAGGCAGACAGCATCAGGAGGGGAGAGGTTGCGTCCCATGCCGTTCGACATTGACGAGCACCAGTTTAATGGCCTCATGAATCCCATAAGCTTTATTTATGATCGGACGTCATGCACCGTCTCGTGAACCTCGATCTCGACCTGCTCAGGGCTTTTGTCACTGTGGCCGAGACGGGCAGTTTTACCCGTGCGGGTGTCCGACTGGGCCGAAGCCAGCCCGCCATCAGTCTTCAGATCCGCCGGCTGGAGGACCAGGTTGGTGTCGAGCTTTTCATTCGCAACGCCCGCGATGTGAGCCTGACGACGGAAGGTCAGTCCCTTCTGACCTCGGCGCATACGCTTTTGCGCCTCAATGATGAGATCGTAGCCGGGCTGAGCGAGGGCGATGTCGAGGGCGAGGTGCGGTTCGGGGCTCCCGAAGATATTGCCACGACCTTCCTGCCTCGCATCCTCGGTGATTTTGCACGCAGTCATCCCAAGGTCAGTCTGGCCGTTACCTGTGACTATACCGCCAATCTGCTTGACCAGCTTTCCAAGGGGGCCCTGGACCTGGCTCTCATAAAACGCGAGCCCATGGGCCCTGATCTGGGCGTACGGGTATGGCGAGAGCCTCTGGTCTGGGTCGCGGCCAATCTGGAGATCGCCCGGTCACCGGTATTGCCTCTGATTGCGGCACCCGCGCCGGACATCTACCGAAAGCGCGCCCTGGCCGCCTTGACCGAACGCGGTATTCCGTTTCGGATTGCCTATACTTCGCCCAGTCTTGCCGGGCAGCATGCTGCGCTCAGGGCGGGCCTTGGGGTCGGGGTATTATCGGCGACTATGACACCCAAGGATCTGTTGACCCTGTCTACGGACAGCGGTTTGCCAGACCTTCACGAGACCGAGATTGCCCTGATGAGGGCGCGCGGCATGCGTTCAGGTGCGGCAGACCTCCTGTCTGAACAGGTCCTGCGATCTCTGGACCTGGACCATATGTCTCCATCATAGGACCCATGACGATTTCTCATTGGTCCTGGTCGGGCATGTCGGGCATTATCCTGATGCGGCCCGGGCCCCTCTGACGATCATTGTGATCGTGATGTCGGACCGCATCGGGTGCGCTCGATGACGGGGTCCGGTCCTGTTCCCCCTCACACCGATGGTCTCGACGCCGGGCGCTCCCCTTACAGAGAGAAGGAGAGGCTCCATGTCTATCGTGTTGGAACGTCGGCTCAGGGGGCGTCACGCCCTGCTGGAGATGGCGCTGAGGGATGAACGCTCCCGTCCGCGTCCTGATGATCGCACCATTGCGGGTATCAAGAAGAAGAAGCTGGTCATCAAAGACCGGCTGGCCATGTTTGATGGAGGCCCCTTCCAGCAAATGGCCCACTGAGCCCTCAGAGGGGTCGAGGGCATACCCCCCGCCTTCGACCCCGATCCTTTCCAGACAAGACTGCCCGCATGAACCGTGCCTGCAGATGAAGGGAGCGCCGATGTCACCATCCAATAGACGGATCACCAGACGGACTAAGGGCCCGGTCAGCCAAGGCCAGCTCAACCAAGTCCGGTCCATGCAGTCTTCAGCCTGCCCCGAGCAAGAAAAGGTAGAGACCGTCTTTGATGACGGACTTTTAGCGAAAAATTTCAACCGGTTGGTGTCTAGCGAGACATCAGCAGGCGATGGCCTTGACCGTGATCGCAGCCACAGGCTCGAGCGACTTGCCGGGTCGCCCACCCTGGCCTTCCTGGGCGTGGAAGAGGCGTCCCTTCTGTTTGAAGCCCTGGACTTGCTGGCCTGGCAGGGTTGCGGGGACGACGACCATGAAACGCTTGGCCAGACCGGCGGCCGCGCCGGTGTCGGTCCGTCCCGCAGGTGGCTCGATCAGGGATCGTCCCGTCTGTCTTCTTCCCTTTTGGCCAACCTTGAGAGGAGTTCGCTATGAGAGTTGGAGCTTCATCCAGTGCCATGCTCACCCAGATGTGGGCGACCCAGATGGCACAGCCCGCCCAGAGGGTGGCCGCTCACCAGAGCGGCCCGACGGATCGACCGGTTTCAGCACCCGATGCTGTGGTTGAAAATTCAGGCCTGCGCCAGCCCAGTCGGCATACGTTCGATATCCGTGTCTGACCAGGCCTTCATTCTACCCTTGAGTGAAGTCGTCCAGCGCTGGGCAAGCTAAGACACTATGTCTAACGATTATCGGGTTCGCGACGGCGTCAGGATGTTCATAACCAGACCCGCGGGATGTCTGTTGAGGGGGATAGCGGTCTCTAATCTGCTGTGGCTGCACTGGTCGGGAAACCTGCCGCTGCGTCTTTCGCCGCCACACGGTTCGCCGAAGGAGCGATGCAGAGGGCGATCATCGCGGGCAAGACGATCCCGGAAAGCATTATCAGCACCGTCCACCAAGGCGATTGTCCGATGTCTCGCAGCCTGCAAACGGTCATCGCTGCAAACAGCCAGAGAAGCGCGCCGCCAACCACGAGGGACACGACAAAGTCTAAGCTGGCTGAGCGGATTTGGATCAGGTTATCGACGGAGCGGCCTAGGACTTCCCAAGGCGCTGAGAGCAACGGGGTGAAGGGCCTGTCGGTATGGCCTACCAGCAATCCCAAAACGATAGCAGCGAAAGCGACCGTAAACAGGCCATAGGAGACCCTGCCTGACCGCCCCGAGAAGGTGAGAATGTTCTGCATATTTTGCCCCCCTGTGAACGCCACGGTAAGCGTTCCATCCCGTCTGGCAACAACTTTAACGTCTGCAATGGGTCGGAGCCGGCCAAGAGCTTCCAACCCAAAAGCAGACGTTGGACCGTCGCCACGCTTGAGCCCCTTTCTCAGAAGCCGCCGTTCAGAACTTAGGCTCCGTGAACTGGCTCAGAGGCCCGACGCTGACCGGGCCTCATTGTCTTACCCGGATGTCATGACAGAGGATTAACTGGTCCCGCCAGCCCTTCCGCTCCTACAGGGTCACTCGGGGGTCAGCTGGACCTCGCCGATGTCTGATCGACCATGAACGACCCGTCCTCGTCCCTGCGACTCGAGAACATTGCACGGCGGTATGGCCGCAAGCAGGTGCTAGAGGACGT
This sequence comes from Caulobacterales bacterium, assembly GCA_041308165.1. GTDB lineage: Bacteria > Pseudomonadota > Alphaproteobacteria > Caulobacterales > Caulobacteraceae > Brevundimonas. The sequence goes on along the minus strand of JBFZCB010000098.1, from coordinate 14,571 downwards.
AAACCACACCTTTGATCGCGGCCTGACCTTGCTGACCGGCCCCAGCGGCGCGGGCAAGTCAACGCTTCTGCGCTTGTGCGCCACGGCCGAAAAACCAAGTGGCGGTGCACTGTTTTGGGAAGGCAAAGCCCTTCCCGGAGCCCGGAGCCGGTTGCGGCGGTCATTGGGCTACGCCCCGCAGGCGGTGGATCTGCCCGAGGACCTGACTGCTCGAGAGTTCGGTTTGCATATGGCGGCGTTGAAGGGCCTCAACACTGGCGATGCCGACGCCCAGTTCCGCATGCTGCTTGACGCCCTGAACTTGAGCGGAGACGCCAACGGGCGGATCTCGACATTCTCAGGCGGTATGCGCAGGCGGCTGGTGTTTGCCCAAGCTCTGCTTGGATCCCCCCGTCTGCTGGTGCTGGACGAACCTACCGCTGAGCTGGACTTGGAGTCCCGCGAGCGAGTCGGGGGCTTGATCAGCCGGGCAGCGCAGACGGCAGTGGTCATCATGACCTCCCACCTGGCGGATGCCATCAGCGGCGGCATGGCCGTGCTGCGCGTCGAAGACGGCAAGCTGGTTCCAGCCGCCGGAGTTCCGGCGTGAACCTCGCCGTCGTCAGGTCGTCTCTGACCACCTCGCTTGCCCGGTACGGTCGCAGCATGGGCCTCTGGATTCTCCTGCTGGTGGCACCGGTTGGGGCGCGGTTCATGATCGCGGCGCGGGGGTCGGATACGACCCTGATCGCGGTAGACAACCGCGTGCCGTGGCTGACCTCGCCGGTGCTGGGCGTTTCGCTGGGGGTGGTCATCGCAACCCTGTTACTGCCCGTGGCCTTCATCTATCTGCGATCCAACGTCACCCGTCACCAGCCATGGCAGGTCGAGGAAGTCAGTCCGGCTGGCCGTGTCGCGATCGCCTATGGCCGCTGGCTCGCCGACATTGCCGTGCTCGCCAGCGTGCTGGCGACGACGACGGTGGCGGGGTGTCTTCTGGCCCTGTTACTGCTTCCACTCGACGAGGTGGACCCGGCGAGCATCATCCTGACCTTGTGGGCAATCGCCGCACCGCCCGTGGCCATGGTCGCTTCCCTGCGTCTGCTCTTCGACGCCCGTCCCTGGACCCGCGGGCCGTTGGGCGAGGTTTTGTTCTTTGTTTTCTGGATGGGATCGCTGGTGATGGTGCTGGCGGGCGGACAGGCCGGCGGATACGCCGCCAACATGACCGACCTCCCTGGCTTCATGTCGCCTATCAGCTTTGGCCAAGGCGGAGCCGACAACTTCGTCATCGGCGGTGTGGAGATTGCGCCCAACAGCGCGCCGATCCACCTGGACGTCATGAGTGGCGTCATGGCGGATGGCTACCTGGCAGCTCGCCTGACCTGGCTCGGCATCGCCGGCCTGGTCCCACTGCTGGCGGGATTGATCTATGCGCCCCATATCGCCGGCAAAACCCGAAAGACCGCCGCTTGGCTCAAGTTCCTGGAGCCTGGCCGGGCGCGACCGGGTGATCCCGGTGCCAAGCCCGCCCGAACCAGCGCCTTGCCTGCGATGGCACTGATCATCACCGAGGCGCGGCTGATCGCCGGGAGCCGCAAGGGTCTGCTGGCCATGACGTCCGTGGCCATCTTAGGCTTGTTCGCCCCTTACGCCACCGTCGCCGGGCCGGCCGCGATGCTGTTTCTTGTGTTCACCGCCACCGCCCACGCGGGCCGGAGCGAGCAGAAGGGCCTTCTGGCGCTGACCGCGACCGCGGCCTATTCGCCCACCGCGCGACGGGTCGCCTTCGTGCTGGCCGGATCGGCTCTAGCGTTGGTGATGGCCGCGCCGTCGGCGGTTAGGGGGGTGATTGCGGGGGAAACGCACATACTGCTCGAAGCTGCCGCCGTCGGTGCCGGCACGTCCCTGACCGCCATCACCCTCGGTGCCCTGACCCGCACAGCCACCGCGCCCCGACTGGTGCTGCTAATCGCTTGGTATTTCTATCTGAACTCGAGTGGCATGCGCGTAGGCTGACACATCTCGACAACACAACGGCACCTTCCCGGAAACGAAATGGCGGATCGCTGACCGCGCCCCGCCGCTGCCCTGCTCGTTTTCGCTTCCAATCCGAGAACAGACCTCAAGAGCGTCCGCCAGGGGGGGTGAGCAGACGCTCAGATTGCAGTCCACCGTTAGGCTGACGCCTCTTGCTCGACATGTTTTCGATAATTGTCGAGGATCGCCTGCCAACCAGCCCTTTGCATCTCCACGGGGTTTTGTTGTTCCGCCTCGAAGATAGTCTCGACCAGCGTTCCTTCTGAAGACGGCGTAAATGTCGTGCGCGACGTCCGTCCATCTCCCATCACCAAGGTCAGCGCGTGGGGAGCCTCAACCTCGCTGTAAGTCCCTTCGAAATCGAATCCGAAGCTCCCATCCTTTGCTTCCATCCGGGCCTTGTGAGTTCCACCGACCGTCAGATCAATCTGGGCCGATGGACACTGCCAATCATCACTCGCAAAGTTCCATCGGGTGATCGCGTTTGGGTCCGTGAACAGGTCCCAGGCCCTGCCAGGGGTCACAGGAACCAAGGCTGCAACGGTTATACGCTGAACTGTCATCGCGATGCTCCTTGTTGCCTGTTGGGTTCAGAAGTTAGCCGTCAGATGGAAACATCACAATGTCGGCTATGGGTCAGCACCACATAGGGATTGGGCACAGAACCGGGCATTGACGCTCGGTGCCGGGCGGACCCCGACAGCCGCCGCTAGGAGGTGGATTGCAGCCATAAGAGGTCGTCAGATCCGCGCTCGTACTGCGTCGAAATAGTTGTTCTTGCCCTCGTCGATATCGTGGGCTGCGAGGCGCATGCCCGCTTGCTCCAGAACGCTTCGATACTCTTCTTCGCCAAGTGACAGAGACGTTTGGCCCGTCAGGCTATCCTTCCATTCGCACGCCTCGCGTGGCGCACTGAACAGGAACCTTCCTCCAGGTTTAAGGGCGCGTGATATGCGATGAACGACCAGTCTCTGGGCATCCGGTGGTAACAGGAACAAGAGACCGACAGAGACGGCTCCATCGAACTTTCGGTTGAACAGGCTGCTGGTCTCGGCAGGTTCGCATTCAACTTGCGAGAAGGGGAAGTGGCGACGGAACTCCGCCACAAGAGCTGGAGACGCATCGATCCCAAAAACTTCGAAGCCGGCCTCGATAAGCGTTGCGGTTATTGGGATACCTGAGCCGCAACCCACGTCCACCAGGGATCCTCCCTGGGGCAACTGGGTTGCCCATCGCCGCACTGTCGCTGCGCCGTTAGCAGACCGGGCCTGGATGAATGTCTGCGCGATTGCGTTCCAGCCTCTGGAAGGGTCGAGTTCCATTCTGTTCAGAGACCATGCTCCGGGCATGACCCTAAGTGAGGCCGCCAGACGGAACCGGTTGGCTTTTCAGCGCCCAACGCCTTCGGTCTGTATGACATGCACGGCAATGTGCGCGAATTGACGAAAGATGGCTACCACCTCTCCCTGGAAGGGATCCCAACGGATGGCTCACCCTGGGTGACGGACTGCGCCCGGGGTGGCGAAGGCAATGTTTTCCGCGGGGGTTCTTTTACGGGTAGCGTTGCCCAAGCGCGTTCAGCAGCCCGTCAGGCGACCACTGGACGCGAGGTCAACATGGGCTTCCGCATCGCATGGGATCTGGATTGAACATGTCGTCGGCAGCGCCTTGAAGTGGGGAGGATGTCTGGGCTGCCGCTTGGGACCTCATTGTGCTTTAATGCGTCCATGAAGCCTACAGTCCTGATTACGGCCCTTGCCCTGCTTGCCGCCGCCTGCACGGGTACGACCGGTCCCACCACGAGCCCTACACAAGGTTCGCGCCTTACCCTGACAGCCTGGAACGTTGAGCACCTGGCCGAAGCTGATGGTTCAGGATGCAGGCCGCGTACCGAGAGTGATTACGCTGCCATGCGGCGCTATCTGGCGAGCCTGAACGCCGATGTGATTGCCTTTCAGGAGGTCGAGTCCAAGGCTGCTGCCGAACGGTTGTTTGATCCGGCGCTCTACACGGTTGTCATTGAGGACCGGGTGGGCGCCAACCGCCAGAGTGAGTGCCGCGGACTGGCTGGTCAGAGGATCAATGCACAGAGAACGGGATTTGCGATCCGAAAGGGCGTTCCTTTCGAGCGCCAACCGGATTTTACCGCCCTGCAGCTTGATGATCCCGACCTTCGGTCGGGCGTTGATGTGATCGTGAGGCCAAGGGGCGGAAATCCCATCCGGTTGCTGTCCGTCCATCTGAAATCGGGTTGCAGCTCGGGGAACCGCAATGAGGCCTGTGAGGTCTTTTTCCGTCAGGTGCCGGTCCTGGAAGGCTGGATCGATGCCCGGGCTGGAGAGGACATGCGCTTTGCGGTGCTCGGTGACTTCAATCGACGTCTGACCATGACCGACGATGTCGTCTGGGCCGACTGGGACGATGGATCTCCAGTCAACGCCGACCTGGCCCTGGCCTCTGGCGATCAATCTGCACGCTGCAATCCACGCTATCGCGACTTCATTGATTTCGTTGTTCTGGACCGGCGCGCAGGGGCTGATCTGGAGGCCTTTGAGGAGAAGACGTTCGAGGGCGAGCCGCTAAGTGATCACTGCGCTGTATCGGCCAGGCTGTCGCTGCGCTGATCCGGATCGCGTCGGGGTAGGAGTCCTTGCCCAACTGGGCTGCAGGTTCTTTTTGATCACTCCCCGCACGGGGCGTCTTCCTGTCGCCAGGATCTGTTTGCCGACCCGAAGGCGGGTGCGGCCAGAAATCAGCGCCAGGGGATGCACTGAGGTCTTGCCATGAATGTTATTATATAACATATGAGCGTCTGCGGATGGGCCGCAGGAGGCGGTAATGACGCGAGCGGTAACCTACGATGCAGCGGCGATCGGGCTTTCCAGCCTTTGTATGGTCCATTGTCTGGCTCTCCCCGTTGTGGCTGCAAGCCTACCGTTGGCTGCAGCCTGGTCCGAGGCCGAGTGGGTGCACTGGCTCTTTGTCGCTCTGGCGGCACCTGTTTCTATCCTGGCCCTGGTGCGGGGTTCGTCATCCGGAGTGCCTTGGGCCAGTGTTGCCCTGGCGGCCTTGGGTCTAGCCGGACTGGTCGCCGGGGTTGGTGGCTGGCCTACTCATGAAGCTGAAACGCTCATGACTGTTATGGGCAGCGGCCTTCTGGCCGCAGCCCATATCCTGAACTGGTGGCGGCTGCGTCATCAGCATTGAAGGCCAGGGCGATGCGGGGCTACCCCGGAGTGAAGCCCTCGGGCCCTAGACCCGGGCAGGATTCGCGGGCAACGACTCTAGGCGGTGCGAGCCTTCACGAGCCAGATCCTGGCGCCCATCATGATCCCCTCGGGCCGCAGGTGTGTCTGGTAAAGGGCTTCAAGCTCCCGGGACAATGCATCCCTTGCTGGTGCCTCCAAGGCGGCAACCTTGTCGCGGATTGCCATGCCTTGAGTGGCAAACCGGACCGCATCTGCGCAGCTTGCGCCGGGTCCGGCAAAGGGTAGTTCGGTGGACCAGCTCTCGATATGGGTCGAGACAAAGCCGGCCGTATCGAGAATCTCCTCGAGGTAGGCTGTATCCTCAAAGGCAAAAGGGCCCGGAGCCCGGGGCTCTGGACGCGGCAGGTCAAGATGCTGGCGCGCTATTGCGATCATGGCCGACATCCAGGGATTGTCGCGTGGCGCAGCCCAGACGGCCAGATCGATCCGTCCGCCAGGTCGGATCAGGCGGTTCAGGTTCGAAAAGGCCTCGTAAGGGTCAGGGAAGAACATGGTGCCAAAGCGCGAAATCAGTCGGTCAAACACACCCGCTTCGTCGTTTAGGCGTGAGGCGTCGGCGCATTGGAAGCTGACATTATCAAGACCCGATGCCCTTGCCCGCTCACGGGCCCGCTCGATCAGGCCCGAGGCGATATCGAGGCCGAGCGCCCGACCGGTCGGACCGACCTGCCGAGCGGCAGCGAGTGTCGTCACTCCTCCGCCACAACCGATATCGACTACAGTTTCACCGGTCTTGAGTTGGGCGGCCTCCAGCAGGGCCGATCCGACCGGGGCAATCATCGCCTCGAACGTATCGATATGTTCAAGCCAGCGTGCACCCATTTCGCCGGCCCAGTCTTCGGAAGGGTCGGCAGGCGTTGATGACGTCATGATTTTACAAGCTCAGTTTGGGGGGCGCAAAAGGAGGAACTCAGAACGTAAGGACCCTGACGTCGGACGCAATCATGAGGGGGCCAATCTCGCTTGGGCTTGCAACACCCACACCCTCCATCAGGACAGAGGCATCAGCGCTACGTGATGGAAGGTAGATGGCACAGACCTCGACCTTTGCGCCTCGGACGACAAAAGATTCAATCTGGGATTGCACAGTCGCGGCATTGGGCCCGAACCGTGGAGACGCCGCATCAACCGTGTCTCGCAAGGCCGCATCGCCAGCGGGTCCGCACAGAAGGATACGGATCGCCTCAGGATTGACCCCGCTTGTTCCAATCAGGGTGTAGGCCATGAACTGGCTCTGGGGGTCGGGGTTGGTGATGATGGCAAGAAGGCCCTCAGTGGAGTTGCCCTGTGCCAGGGCGGAGCCCGCCAGCAGCAAGGCACCACTGGCAAGGCCAGCGAGAGCGGTTTTCAGTCTCTTCACGAGCGTCTTCCTTGGGTCAAGAATCCAGAATGTACGGGGCCGTTTTGGGAAAGACGGCAGGGTTCGTCTTGTTGACCTGGCCCATAGGCTACCAGGACGGGCTCGCGGTCTCAGCCCAGGATCTGGGTGTGAACCTGGACAGGGATAGGGCCTGACCTGCGCCATGGCCAGCCTTCTGTTCGCAATCCTTGCGTGGTGAAGGGTCTCTTTTGAGATCGCACAGGGCTAGCCGATGCGGGTCGATGAGGTCCTGGCGGCTGATCTCGATCACGAGGCGGCCTACCCGGTTGCAGAGCCTGCTCCAGGGTGTCATCACCCGGGTTTCGGCGTTGACGGAGATTGTCTTTAGTGCTGCGGGGCGGCAGTCTGAGGCTGGAGATCACGGGCCTTGATGACCCCGGCATTTGAGCCTTTTGGGCAGACCATGATGAAGGACAGACCTTGAGTAGCTGGTTCATTGGCGTGATGGGAGGCTCGGGCCTCAGCAGTATTGACGGGCTCGAGGACGCCACCTGGCAGACCTACGATACGCCCTGGGGCACCCCGTCTGATGCCATTCTGGTCGGTCGTCTGGGCGCGGTCAGGATCGCCTTCTTGCCCCGGCACGGCCGCGGACACAGTATTGGGCCGGGCCAGCTCAATACGCGGGCCAATATCGCAGCGCTCAAACAGATCGGCTGTACGGATATTGTGTCCATGTCCGCCGTCGGGTCGCTGCGCGAAGATCTGGCACCGGGTACTTTTGTGGTTGTGGACCAGTATATCGACCGAACCGTGAGCCGGCCGGCCTCCTATTTCGGGGAAGGGGTCGTGGCTCACGTATCCCTTGCCGATCCGGTCTGTCCGCGCCTGTCCGCCCTGGCCCTGGCGGCAGGGCAGTCCAGCGGCATTCCTATTGTGAAGGGGGGGACCTATGTCGCCATCGAGGGCCCCCAGTTCTCGACCCGGGCCGAGAGCCACCTCTATCGAGGCTGGGGATGTGATGTCATCGGCATGACGGGCATGCCCGAGGTCCGTCTCGCTCGCGAGGCGGAGCTCCCCTATGCCTGCGTTGGCATGGTCACCGACTATGATTGCTGGCGCGAACACACGGCTGACGTTCAGGTCACCGACGTCCTGGCCATTCTGAAGCAGAATGCCGTGGCTGCCAGAGGACTGATCGAGGGGCTCGTGCGGGCCCTGCCTGACACGCGAGGGTCTTCGCCGATCGATACGACCCTTGATATGGCAGTAGTCACCCCCCCTGAGCATTGGGATCCGGCCCTGAAGGCCAGGCTCGCCAGCCTCAGCCCGCGCAGGTTCGGCTAGGGCAAACCGGATCTGTAGCGCCTGAGAGCCGGACCATCATCGATGTCCTCCCGCTCTCTTAGAAGCGCAATCGGCGAGGTCTTGAGATTGGCCATCGTGTCGGAAAGCGCATCGGACGTTGACCAGCGAACGCCCGCAAACGGCAGGCCCTCGCCCAGGCCGCGACGCAGGCCGATCAGCCAGTATCCCCCATCAGGTGCCGGACCAAAGACGGCCCGGTTGGGTCCAAGCGCTCGAAAGGCCTGGGCGACATCACTGCGGCTGATCGTGGGCGTGTCACTGCCCAGGACGACGACAGGTCCGGGCGGTAAGGCCTGGATGATCCGCTCAAGACGCTGGCCAAGGTCCCCTTGCCCCTGGGGCAAAACGGTGCCGTGACGAACCCAGTCAAGGGGGCGGTCGGGGGCAACGGCCAGCCAGAGCCGCCAGCGGGGATCCGGCCCCAGGGTACGCACCAGCCGGTCAAGCGCGCCGCGGGCAAACCTGACAGCTTCCACATCCCCTACGTCAGCGGCCAGGCGTCGCTTGCCGACCCCCAACTGGGGACGGCGGCAGAAGATCACCAGATGCTGGCGCCTAGCGGCCATAGAGCCTCGCGATCCGCTCGGCTGGAACCCCCAGGTGATAGAGGCTGATACAGACCAGGTTGAGAGCCGTCTGCCGGATCCAGCCGCGTCTGTGCCAGCGGACAGCCGAGGTGATGGCCTGCCCGTCGAGTGTCACACGCCTGGACCTCCCAAGCCTTTTCATGATGTCGACATCCTCCATAAGGGGCATGTCGGCATAGCCGCCGATGGCGGTGTAGAGATTGCGATGGATCAGCAGGCCCTGATCCCCATAGGCCAGCCCCAGAAGCCTGACACGCAGATCTACACCCCGTTCCACCACCCGGGCCTGCCAGGCCGGGTCTTCAATGCGCAGCCTGAGTGTGGCCGCAGGTGCAGGGGCAGTTGCGCTGCTGTCCAGAGACATGTGCCGGGCAATCGCCTTCCAGCCCTGCGGGCAGATCACTGTATCGGCATGAAGAAAAAGCCGCCATGGCCGACTGGCCACTTCGGCTCCGGCCGCGAGCTGGCACCCGCGACCTCGCCTGCCCTGCACAATCTGGCAGCCTGCGGCTCTGGCGACCTCAAGCGTGCCATCCGTTGAACCACCATCGCTGACAATCACTGTCACGCCCTTGGGAATAGAGCCGAGTGTGGCAGGCAGGGTGTGGGCGGCATTGAGCGCAGGGATGATGACATCAAGACGTTCAAGTTCAATCACGCGCTGCAGCTGGCTCCGCCGAGTACGCAGAACTGCGCACAGAAGGGGTGATTCAGCGAAACCTCAGCTGAAGCCTCGGTGAGGGTTCTGCCCATCTCGAACCCTGGATCATAGGGGGTGAGGGTACAGGCCACCACAACCGGCGTCTTGGCCCCTCGCCGGCGTACAACCATGCGACTGGTGGCGCACATCATCTCTTGCGGTGAGCGCTTGAGGATGCCCCAGCAGGCCTCGGTGATCTCGGGTACATCGGCCATGGGTTCCATTTCCGGAAACAGGACCAGGGCCCCCGGATCACGGGCATCGACAGATACGCCTTCACGGTCAAACAGGTCTGCAAAGGCCGTCCGTGCCGATGCTTCGTCCTCATGGGCCAGCCTGCGACCGGCTATGGCTATGCGAGCCCCCAGTCCACTGAGCCAACGCAGGCCCTGCCAGGCCTTCTCCCAGGATCCTTCCCCACGCTCTGCGTCATGGACAGTCTGTGTGTGGTGATCAAGGCTGACCCGCAGCGTCAAACGGTCAGCGCCGTTCTGGATCAAAAGCGCCAGTCGTTGATCCCATCGCATCATTGGTCGCATGGCATTGGTCAGGACCAGAACCCTGTGGCCGGCGGCCAAGGCATCCTCGATCATGACAATGATGTCGGGGTTCATGAAGGGCTCGCCGCCCGTAAAACCGATTTCGTTCGTACCCAGTTCAAGCGAGGAGATCTCGTCGAGATAGGCCTTGGCCTCGGCACGGGTCAGGTAGGCGAGGGCATCATTGGTGGGTGAGCTGTCAATATAGCAGTTGGCACAGGCAATGTTGCAGAGGGTGCCGGTGTTGAACCAAAGGGTCTGCAGCTCTGTCAGGGCCACCTTGGCACGCGGTGAACCGTCCAGTGTCCATACTGGATCCGTGAACTTCTCAGGTGAGAGGGTGCGGGGACGTGCGGTTGTAAAGGGGGAGGCGCTGGCAGAGGTCATGGTCTCGCTTTCTGGGGGACTCGCCTGACAAGAGCAAGCGGCCCTGAATACGATGAAAGCGTCCCTTAGGTTTCCTGGCCATGACAACGGGCTGGCGTCTCTGGCCCGGCCGTGTTTGATACCGGGGTTCGTTTGGCGGAGTTGACATTATGCGTGCGAAGCTGGCCCGGTTCATTGCGATCCTCTCATTGCTCATACCCGTCTATTTTGCCGTTGCGGCTCTGGGTGCGCGGTTCGGGCTGTTCACCTGGCAGTTCAGTCTTGGGACGCTGATCATTGAGTGGGGCCCCAGGCTGATTATCGCCACCCTCGTCCTGGCAGGTGTGATCTTGGTGGCGACCCTGGTCAAGGCACCGCGCAAGGGCTGGCGTTGGGCCCTTGTGGCCCTTGTCTTACCGGCCCTGGCGCTGTCCTATCTCGGATGGGTCCGCTCGCAGTCACAGGGCATTCCGCCCATCCACGATATCTCCACCCGCGCCTCTGATCCCCCGGTCTTCTCACCCGCACTTATGGCGGCCAGGGCGACGACACCGGGCAGCAATCCCGTGGGCAGCCTGACCGTACCCATCTCGACCTTCGAGAAATACCAGGGCCCCCGTTTCTCCGCCATCGCCGACCGCAGCCTGGGTGAGGTCGCAGCGGAAGCCTATCCTGAAGTGCGTCCGCTGGTCTCGACCCAGGGGGTTGAGGCGACCTTCACGGCAGCCGTTGCCGAAGCCCGCGCGCAGGGCTGGACGATCGTCAGCGAGGACGCAGCCTCGGGCCTTGTGGAGGCCACGGCCACGACCTTCTGGTTCGGGTTCAAGGATGACGTAGCCATCAGGGTACGCAGCGAGGGCCAGGGCTCGGTGGTTGATGTGCGCTCTACCTCGCGCGTTGGCCTCAGTGACATGGGGGCCAATGCTGCACGTATTGAGGCCTATCTGTCGGGCCTGGCCGCACGGTTGTGATCCTGGTCCCGGTTATATCCGGGGCACACAGCGCCTCACCGGGCCCTTCATAAGACGGGAGGGGCCGGAATATGGGCAGGGACCATGGTGCCTGAAGCATGATCTGGTGAACACGGCCTGGATATGTGGCGGTTACGGTCATGAGGTTTATTCTCGTCGGTGCCAGACATCAGAACCCGGCTCTCTATTGTTCTCAGCGAGGCGGGCTTTCGATCCTCGACCTCGGCGATGGAAAGACTGGGATACGAGGCTATCTCTCCCGGCCGTCAGGCCGGAGATCGGCATTGAAACGGTGGCTGGTTCTGGGGGTCGTCAGGCGTTCGCGGCTGGCCAGCCGGCCCACTGAACGAGGGCGCTGAGCAAAATCGATACGGACCTGGATAGCCCGGATAGGCTCTGCGATCATGACCGCCAACCGATCTTGCGTACAGCTCGGCTCTCTGCCGCAATGATCTCGTCAATAGAGCCAAACTCAGCCCTGTCCGGGGCGCTGGCCTTCATCCACTGTCCAGACCCAAAGGGCGGACTCTTCAGGCCAGATGTTTGAGGACAGACACAAGCTTGCGGGTCCGGTCGCTGAACAGGGCGGGCGTGTACCACATGCCGGCCAGACGCTTGTTGATCTCACCGCGCGTCGGATAGGGGGCAATCATTCCGGTCAGGGCGCTGAGCTTCAGACCTGCGGAAAGAGCCAGGGCCCAGACATGGATATGATCACCGGCATGGGAGCCGACGAGGGTGACGCCCAGCACCTTTCCCTTGCGGGTGGTGATCAGCTTGCCCAGCCCTCTTACATCGCCCTCGGCCTGGGCCCGGTCATTGTCGTCAAAGTGGAAGGTCTCAACACGAACATCGCTGCCGTGGGCGCTGCGGGCATCGGCTTCTGACAGTCCGATGGCTGCCAGTTCGGGATCACAATAGGTCACGCGCGGCACAGCCAGGCTGTCGGCGTTGACGGGCATGGCGAAGATGGCTCTTCGTACAAACAGGGAGGCGTGGGCACCGGCCAGATGGGTGAACTGTCCGCGCCCGGCCACATCGCCAACCGCATGGACACGTCGGTTCGAAGTCCGCAGTGACTGGTCGACGACAATGCCCTGGGCGTTTGTGACGATGCCCGCCTTTTCGAGATCCAGGCCTGCAGTCGAGGCTTTTCGTCCGACAGCGACGAGCAGGTGGGAACCCTCGATACGGCGTTCGCCGTCTGGTCCTTCCACAATCAGGGCCGGCCCTGACTTTCCGGTCTCGGCACGCACAGCCCGGGTGCGGGCATGGAGCTCGACACCGTCAGCGATGAGCTGATCGAGCACGATGTGGGAAGCTTCAGGATCTTCGCGGCCAAGAATATCTGCCGCTTCGACCAAGACGACCTCGGAGCCCAGCCGGCGGAAGGCCTGACCCAGTTCCACTCCGATCGGACCTCCACCCAGAACAATCAGTTTCCGGGGCAACTCGGTCAACTCGAATACGGTCTCATTGGTAAGGAAGCCGACCTCCTCTAGTCCGGGTATTGGAGGGACGGCCGCCCGCGAGCCTGTCGCAATGACGACCTTTCGTCCCTGGACGGTGATATCGCCACCCGTGACGGTCCTGGCGTCGAGGAACCGGGCCGGACTGCGCACCACCTGTACACCCAGGCCCTCGAACCGCTCCTGGCTGTCGACGGGGGCGATGGTGGCAATGGTCTTGTGGACGTGGCCCATGACCTCGGCAAAGTTCACGACCGGGTCCGTAGCCCCGATACCCAGTCCCGCAGACCTTGCATGGTGAGCCTTGGCGGCTGCCGCGATCAGGGCCTTGGAGGGAACGCAGCCGTAGTTGAGGCAGTCGCCGCCCATCTCCCCTTTTTCGAACAGGACGACTTTCAAGCCCAGCTGGGCGGCGCCGGCGGCGACGGAAAGACCACCCGAGCCGGCACCGATGACGACCAGGTCGACCTTGAGAGGTGTCTTCTCAAGGCTCTTTCCCTTGCGGCGTTGATAGAGGGTCGTGCCCAGCGAAAGCAGGCCCAGGGCGACCAGGGGCAGGAGGACCTTAGGTTCGAAGATGACGCCAAGATCCGGGGTTTCGCCCCGAGCCACCAGACTGCCGATGCCGGCCCCTATGCCGCTGTAAATGAAGGTGGCCGGTATGATCCCGATCAGCGTGGCCAGGGCATAGGCTCTGAGGGGGGCGTGGGCCAGGGCTGCAGCCACATTCACCAGCCAGAACGGAGCCAGCGGAATGAGGCGAAGCGTAAGGATATAGCCAAACGCACCCTGCCCCACACCGTCGATAACCGTCTTGAGCATGCCCCCGGAGGCCTCGGCACGAGCGCGCAGAGCCTCCCCCAGGGACGTCCTCACCGCATAGAAGACCAAGACCGCACCCAGGGTGGCCCCAACCACAGTGGCCGATCCACCAATCCAGGTTCCAAAGAGGTAGCCTCCAGCCAGTGTCAGTATGGTGGCACCGGGAAGGCTCACGGCCGTGGCGATGGCATAGATGGCGACGAAGGTCGCCAGGGCCAAAATGAGATTGCTGTCGATATAGCCGCGAAGGGCGGCCTCATTGGCCTGCAAGGCTTCCAGGTTCAGATAGCGGGTCACGCCACTGGCAAAGGCCGCAATGACGACGAGGATGAGAACGACGAGGGGCGCAAAGCGCTTGATCCGGTCCATGGGACTAGCCTTGGGGGGTTGAGTTGAGGGACCAGTCATAGGTGTGGCGTCCAATCCGCGTCGTAGCCTGAAGTCGCGATCGCAGGGGTTCATTAGCATAGCGTGAAAGGTGGGCGATGATCGCCGCATCAGAGCCGCCGAAGTCAGCCGCGTACCAGCGGTAGATCGAGGACACGACCAGGACGTTGCCCTCAAACCGGGCCGCCCTGGGCGTGTTGACATAGGCCCGGGCCCCCGCCTCAAGATCCGCCTCGAGTGTGGCCCCGCTCAAGGCCCTGAGGGGCAGGTTCGGACAGCTATATGAGGCACAGTTGACGGCATAGTGGACCCTGGGGTCACGCCAGGCCCGCCTGAGAATGTTGTGCTCCATGTCGTCAAGCGACAGGCGGACACCCGAGATGGTGACAAGGTCGCGCTTCCACGGACCGGGCGTAAGGCCTGAGCGGATATCCCGGATCGAGCGCACGGGCCAGGCGTCCAGGACAACGTCTATAGTCACCGCATTGTAGAGGTTGGCCCAGAAGGCGAACTGTTCGGGCCGGGTCAGGCTCATGGGATCAAGGCCTGTGAGGCTGGCGATATAGGCCTTGAGGGCCGCACGGTCAGCCGCCGATGCGCGCCAGCCCGCATAGTCGACGCGCACAATCCCGTCACGAGAGTTCCTGGCGCGCCGGGCAACAAGGGCGGTGAAGGCCGAGTGGCTGACACGGCCACTGCCGGAACGGCCGCTCAGAAAGACCTGAAGGTCACTGGCCCGGGCGGGTCCGGCTA
>JBFZCB010000097.1:0-2534 GCA_041308165.1 Caulobacterales bacterium | reverse complement strand
TCTCAGCTCAGAGTGTATTCTGCCTAGGCCGAAAGCGCTCGGGTTCTGCTCTGAGCCTTTTCGGGCCCCTTGCCCTAGCCTGTGATGAACGCTCTGCAGTTCGGGCTATAAGTATCTGGTTACCAATGAAACATTGACCCATCTTTGAGCCGGTTCACGGGAAGATAGGCGCGCCTGTAAGGGTAGTGGGCCGCCAGGGCCTCATCCAGATCGACGCCCAGGCCAGGAGCCTCGCCTGGGTGAAGTGTGCCGTTTTCAAATCGGTAGTGGTGTGGAAAGACCGCATCGGTTTCAGGCGAGTGGCGCATATACTCCTGAATACCAAAGTTGGGCACTGACAGCCCGAAATGCAGGGCTGCGGCCATCGAGACTGGCGACAGGTCGGTCGCTCCATGACATCCGGTGCGGACGTGATGCAGATCGGCAAGCGCTGCGATCCTGCGTAGATGAGTGATGCCTCCGGCATGGACCACGGAGGCGCGTATGAAGTCGATGAGGCCCTCCTCGATCAGTGTCTTGCAGTCCCAGATTGACGAAAAGATCTCTCCGATAGCCAGGGGCGTGGTCGTGTGCTGCCGGATCAGTCTGAAGGCCGCCTGGTTCTCTGCCGGAACCGCATCCTCTAGCCAGAGGGGTCTGTAGGGCTCCAGGTCTCGTCCGAGACGACCTGCCTCGATCGGCGTTAGCCGATGATGCACGTCATGAAGAAGTTCGACGTCCCAGCCAAGTGCGTCTCGGGCAGCGCCAAACAGATCTGGGACCATCCGCAGATAGTCTGGGGTGGACCAGAGGGTCTCGACAGGCAGATCGGCATCTGCCGGTTCATAGAACATCTTGTCTTGTGATACGCCGTAGGTGGCATCGAGGCCAGGAACGCCCGACTGGAGCCTGATGGCCTTATAGCCCAGGTCGCGGTAGCGTTTGGCCTCAGCGATGGTTTCTGCGATTGTGGCACCGTTAGCATGTCCATAGACGGTAACAGCGTTTCGACAGGCACCCCCTAGCAGTTGATAGAGAGGCAAGCCTGTTATCTTGGCCTTTATGTCCCATAGCGCCACGTCCACGGCTGCGATCGCAGTCATTCCAACCGGACCCCCACGCCAATAGGCTCCCCTATAGAGATACTGCCACATATCTTCGATACGGTGCGCGTCCTTGCCGATTAACAAGGGGAGAATATGGTCGTTCAGATAGGCGGTAACCGCGAGCTCACGACCGTTGAGTGTGGCGTCTCCGAGCCCATAGGTCCCATCATCTGTGGTGATCTTCAAGGTAACGAAGTTGCGACCAGGACTGGTGACGATAACGCGTGCGTCGCGAATAACCGCCGTCGCAGGTGCGACGGTCGCAATAGAATGGGGGGAGGGCATGAGGTGCTGGTTCATCGAAAGGAAGGGTGGATTCAGAAGATTGGGAGGGACTGGTCTGATGGTCCGGCAGGACGTAAGGTAAGGGTGGTATGACCACATCCACAGCCGATACAAAGAAACTTTATCAGCAGGTCGCTGCGGCTATTGCGAACGACATTGCCACAGGGCGGCATGCGGTAGGCGCTCGTCTGCCGTCTGAACGAGACCTTGCCGAAAGTCTTGGTGTAAGTCGGCCGACCGTTCGCGAGGCCATGATCGCCCTTGAGATCAGGGGGCTGGTTGAGGCAAGGCCGGGCTCGGGTGTCTATGTGACTGAATCCCAGTCTACTGGGCCGGGTCCGGACCTCGACATCGGAGCCTTCGAGCTGACTGAGGCGCGTCGTCTTTTTGAGGGCGAGGCCTGCGCACTGGCGGCTACCGTCATAACTGACGAGGAACTGGCTGAGCTCGAAGTCATCCTCGGCGATATGGTTGGAGAAAATACTCTCGCCACCCCGATCGGTGAACAGGCTGATCGCAGGTTTCATCTTCTGATCGCAAAAGCGACCCGGAACTCGGCTATCCAGATGACGGTCGAGACCCTGTGGGACCTGCGCTACCGTTCGCCCCTGTGTGCGACCATGCTGGAACGCGCTCGCCAGGTCGGGGTCCGACCCTTGATCGAGGATCACCAGGTCATTGTCGATGCGTTGAAGCGGCGCTCGCCTATTGAGGCGCGCAAGGCCATGCGGGATCACCTCGGCCGGGTCATAGACGGGCTTCTGACAGCGACGGAGATGGATGCCCTGGCCCGAACCCGTTCCGACGTTGAAGCCCGTCGCCAGGCGTTTGCCCGCCGCACCGAGATCTGAACGGCTAGGGCGCATAGGGGGGAAGTCTCAGGTTAAGCGCAGCATCACCGTGTCGGTCAGCATAAAGTGCGGCTCCCGCCTCCAGTTCTGGATCGGACCAGGCCCAGGCACCGCGGCGCAAAATCTGGAAAAGGCTATCGGTTTTTGTCTTGTCCAGTTCTGGGTAGGGCCAATGGGCCTCTCGTCCGGCCCATTGACCTACAAAACGGGTCGCCGTTTGCAATGAGCGACCATCCGCCGTCCTGAAGTTCCAAAGATCAACACCGACGCAGCGTGCAATATCGGCCATGTCGAAGGCTGCGGTCAGTGTCCA
>JBFZCB010000096.1:0-29121 GCA_041308165.1 Caulobacterales bacterium | reverse complement strand
TCAAGGCTGGCTCGGCGGCTGCGTCTTGGAAAGGGGGTCTCCATAGACCCCGGGCGATCGTCCGTCAGACCCCAGCCGGCATAGAAGGGTCGACCATAGACCGTCACGGGCTTGTGGCGCATGAGGGCCTCGAACCCCGACAGTGACGTCAGGGTGGCCAGCCGATCGCACCGGTTCAGGCAGTCGATGATGTCCAGATCGTCTGCAACAGCATCAACCGATTGCAGAGCCTGGGCATCAAGCAGGCCTGGCCGGTTGCCGGCGGTCACATCGGGATGGTTGCGGTAGACAAGGTAGGCACCAGGAAAATCACGTCGAGCGGCCTCGACAAGGCCTGAGTTGGTTCGAATTTCGGTGCAGCCAAACTGGATGGACCTGTCGTTCTCCACCTGGCCAACAACCAGAAGGACCTCACGGTCTGTTGGCCAGCCTCTTGGAGGCTCGCCTTTGAGGTTATATTTTGAAAGGCCGGCCTCGATGATCCGGGTGCGAAGAGCCCGGGCGCGGGTGAGGGCCTGTCTTTCCAGATCCCGCGACCGGTCCTCGCCAGGGCCCGATGCCCGATCGGCATCGACAGGCGAGGGACGCAGGCCGGCTTCGATGAGGGCCTCGAGCCGACTGGGTCGGGTCGCATCGTAATAGACACCCAGGTCATCCAGAGCGACTGACAGCGCACCAAAGAAATCGGAACCCAGGCCGCGCGAACGGATAAAACCGTCTTCCATCCTGACCGTTGGCGCCGTCGTTATGGCCGCTGCGCGCCGGATCGGTTCGCTTTCCTTGCCGGCCCACCAAATCATCCTGCCCTTGCGCGTCTCAGCCGCCCGGGCTGCACCAGAGGCCAGCCAGTGGTAGTGGACCGTTCCACGCGGTGAGTTGAGGAGACGCCGAACCGGTGGCCGCTTGGCCGGTGCAAAGCCTACTGCGGACCAGTGTCCCTCCAGGCGTCTGGCCCGGTCTCGCAGGGCAATCAGTCGCTCGAGAGCCTGCTCTGCCTGGCAGGCCCTGCCGGTTACGGGATCCACATAGCGGGTGTAGGCAATCAGGGCGGCTGCAGCGAGCGTCTCGAGGTCACGCGTCTGTTGCCTGCGTCCGGTGACAACCTCATCTTTCGTCAGCCCCCAGCCTGAAAAGAACGGGGCTCCGAAACATCTCACCGGTATGCCCCGGAGCAGGGCCTCGAATCCCAAGGCTGACGTTACGCACCAGACGGCATCAACGGCACAGAGAAGATCGGACGGGCGCACGTCGGTATCGATCAGCGTTACGCCTTCTAGATCGGCCTGCGCGATACAGCCCTGCTTGCGCCCTGCTGCGACGGCCGGGTGTCGTTTGACGATGAGCTGTGCGTCCGGTTCCTCAAGACGTGCGGTGCGGATCATCTCACCAAACGAGGCCGTGGACGCCAGCCCATATCCAATCGAGGCATCACCCAGGGTCTGGTCAACGATTAGAATACGTCGGCGCGGCTGGAGTTGGCTCCGATCGAGTGCGCCGCCCATATTGGTTTTGGAAATCCCGCTTTCGACAATCCGGTCAATGAGCGCCCGCGCCCTCATTTTCATGGCTGCGTTACACCAGGACCCTGAATCCAGGATCAGCTGCTCAAGGCGACTGGGCCGGGTCGCATCATAGTAGATGCCCAGGTCGTCGACGATGAGGCTCAAACTGGTCGCTCCAGCCTCCCCAATTCCGACCGATCTCAGGAAACCATCTTCCAGCGCGACATAGGTCGCACCCCTTGTCCTTGCCCAGCGCCGGCCCGCAGCCGCGGTACGCTTCATACCCCAGCCCAGGACCACAGTGGTCGAGGGGCCAGGGGAGACCCTGAGATCGTATTCGCCAAGGAACTGAGCCAGGAAGGCAACCTTGCGCACTCCGGGCGCGCAGACCCAGGCCTGTGTCCGTAGACCGGCAGGGGGCAATACATCGGGGTGGGTCAGCATTTCTCTGGTCACGGGCCGTTCATACGGCTGCCGGATGCATCCGCAAACGACAAAAGGTCAGGGATGCTATGATCCTCAGCCGCGACCTGGTTCGTCTGCTGAGCAGACCGTTTCATCCGGCACAGGGTCCGGGTCTAGCCTGGCCAGAAGAGCCTCGGCCTGGCGGATCGAGGCTACATCGATCATGCGTCCGTCGAGGGTGGCAGCACCGCGGCCAGACTGGGCTGCGTCCTTCATGGCCGCGATGACCCGTCTTGCCTGGACAATCTCGGCCTGTGGCGGGCTGAAGGCAGCATTGATGGTGTCAATCTGGCCTGGATGTATGGCCCATTTGCCATCAAAGCCCAGGGCCGCGGTCCGGGCGGCAGCGGCTGCAAGTCCGTCCAGATCAGAATGGGCGGCCCAGGGGCCGTCGAGAACACGCAGTCCATGGGCGCGACCCGCGACCAGAAGGCGCGACAGGGGATAATGCCAGGGGTCACCGGGATAGGCTGCCATGCCTTCACCAATGGCTGTGGTTCTGGCTCCCGTAGAGGCAGCATAGTCTCCAGGGCCATAATGGAGCGCCTCGATCCGGGGGCTGGCCGCTGCGATCGCCTCGACCTTCATCAGGCCCTCTGCGCTCTCGATGATCAGCTCCAGACCGACCCGCCGGGGCCGGCCAAGGTCGGCCTCGACCTGGGTGACCAGGGCATCAAGGGCGTGGACATCTGCAGGACGATGGACCTTGGGAAGCATAAGGAGGTCCAGCCGATCGGAGGCACCGCCGAGACCCTCGATCACGTCGCGATAGGTCCAGATCGTGTCCCAGGCATTGACCCTGATGGACAGTGTCTTGCGCCCCCAATCAAACTCACCCCCTGCGCGGGCGGCATTGGCCCGAGCCAGCGCCTTGTCATCGGGTGCCACGGAATCTTCCAGGTCCAGAAAAACGACATCGGCTTGGCTGGCGGCAGCCTTTTCGATGAAGCGCAGCGATGTGGCCGGAACCGAAAGCTGGCTGCGGCTGAGGCGGGGTTTGGAGATCATTGTGTCATGGTGTGTGCAAAGCCCTGGCCTGGCAATCGGCCTTTTGGGATCAATAGGGGGAAAGCCGGGCCCGTCGGGCCTCGCAAAGGTCCTGAACCCAGCTTCGGACTGCCCTGAGCCGGGCCGTGTCATGGACGTCTCTGTGCGTGGATAGCCAAAAACGTCGCTCCAGTAGCACATCATCCTGCAGCACCCGCTCAAGACCCTCAGCCAGGAAGGCTGGGAGGACGCCGATGCCACCTGAGGCGGCAATGACATCGCGCTGGGCCCGTATGGAAGAGCTGGCAATATCGGGGCTCAATCCCGGGCTGATCTCCTCAAGGTAGCGCAGTTCGGGCGCATAGATCAGGTCGTCCACATAGCCCACGATATCGAAACGGCTGAGGTCTGCCACCTCTGTCGGCCTGCCGCGTTCGGATAGATACTCAGGGGCGGCAAACAGGGCGAGCTGATAGCCGGTCAGGGGTTCAACAATCAGTCGGCTACTGTCTGGAGCGGCCAAGGTAATGGCCATGTCCACCTCGCGCCGGCTTGGAGACAGAAAACCGGTCGTGGCGGCAAGCTCGATGTTAAGACCGGGTCGGAGGGCTCTCAGGGCGGGCAGGGCCGGGGCCAGTATGACGCCCCCGAACCCTTCTGACGCGCTGATCCTCACCGTACCCGCGATCGTGTCGGTCCGGGTCAATGCCGAGACAGAGTCCATGGCGGCCTCCGCCTTCAGGCCCTGGGCCAGGAGCTGTGCGCCCGCAACCGTCAACTGCAGCCCTGACGTCGAACGAATGACAAGTATAGATTTGAGCTCCGCCTCGAGACGGGCCACCCGACGCCCCACCGTCGCGGCATCCATGCCCAGCCGGTTTGCGGCTCCGACCAGGGATCCGGCCCGGGCTGCGGCAATGAAGATGCGGATATCGTCCCAGTCGAATACGGACATGCTGCATTATTGCACATTAGTTCCTGCAATTATGCAATATGGATGCGACTGTCGGGATGCTAGACCCCAGGCCAAGATCAGCGGCTGAACAGCCCCAGGGAGACACGCCATGCGCGACATCAATCACTTCATCGGCGGCAAGAGTTTCACAGGCAGCTCCGGACGGTTCTCTGACGTGTTCAATCCGTCGACTGGCGAAGTCCAGGCGCGTGTCCAGCTGGCCACATCGGAGGAACTGGACCTTGCGGTTCAGAATGCCCAGGCTGCCTTTGATGGGTGGTCCGCAACCAATCCGCAGCGGCGTGCCCGGGTCATGTTCGAGTTCAAGCGCCTGGTCGAGGCCAATATGAATGACCTCGCCGAGCTCCTGTCATCCGAGCATGGCAAGGTGATTGCCGATTCCAAGGGTGACATCCAGCGCGGGTTGGAAGTGATCGAGTTCGCCTGTGGAATCCCTCATGCTGTGAAAGGCGAATACACCTGGGGGGCAGGACCTGGGATCGATGTCTATTCCATGCGTCAGCCCCTGGGCGTGGTTGCCGGCATCACACCGTTCAACTTCCCAGGCATGATCCCGATGTGGATGTTTGGGGTCGCTGTCGCTGTGGGCAACACCTTCATCCTGAAGCCCTCGGAACGGGATCCATCCTTGCCTGTCCGTCTTGCCGAACTGTTGCTTGAGGCCGGGGCCCCGGAGGGCGTCTTGAACGTCATTCACGGCGACAAGACCGCTGTGGATGCGATCCTGACCCACCCACAGGTGCATGCGGTGAGTTTTGTCGGCTCGTCCGACATTGCGAACTATGTTTACCAGCTGGGGGCCGCCCACGGAAAACGCGTCCAGGCCATGGGGGGAGCCAAGAACCATGGCATTATCATGCCAGATGCGGACATGGATCAGGTCATCAAGGATCTCTCGGGGGCCGCGTTCGGAAGTGCCGGTGAGCGCTGCATGGCGCTCCCGGTCGTGGTTCCCGTAGGTCAGAAGACCGCCGACGAGCTGCGTGAGCGGATGGTCAGCGAAATCCAGTCGCTCCGCATCGGCGTCTCGACCGATGCCGGTGCCCATTATGGCCCCGTCGTAACCGCAGCTCACAAGGCTCGTGTCGAGGGCTGGATCGACCAGGGGGTCAAGGACGGTGCCGAACTGGTGGTGGATGGACGGGGCTTTACCCTCCAGGGGCATGAGAATGGCTTCTATGTCGGCCCGTCACTGTTCGATCACGTGACACCCGAGATGGCGTCCTACAAGGAGGAGATCTTCGGACCGGTCCTGCAGATCGTCCGCGCCACAAGCTTTGAGGAAGCCTTGAGCCTTCCCTCAAAGCACCAGTATGGAAATGGCGTCGCCATCTTCACCCGTAATGGCCGCGCGGCACGCGATTTTGCTGCCCGGGTCAATGTCGGAATGGTCGGCATCAATGTGCCGATCCCGGTTCCTGTGGCCTATCATACCTTCGGCGGATGGAAGCGTTCGGCCTTCGGTGACACCAATCAGCACGGCATGGAGGGTGTGAAGTTCTGGACCAAGGTCAAGACCGTCACGGCCCGCTGGCCTGATAGCGATCAGGTCCATGCTGACAGCTCCTTTGTCATTCCAACCATGGGCTGAGGCCAGTATGGACTTCGCACTCACAGACGATCAGCGCGCCATCCAGGACGCGGCCCGTGCCTTTTCCGACGCGGAACTTGCACCCCATTGCGCCCACTGGGACGAGCACAAGATCTTCCCAGTCGATACCCTCAGGGCTGCGGCCGAAATGGGGTTCTGCGGCATCTATACGGCCGAGACGCACGGCGGACTGGGTCTGGGCCGTGTCGAGGCCGCTGTAATCTTTGAGGAACTGGCCCGCGGTGACGTGTCGGTTGCAGCCTTCATTTCGATCCACAACATGGTCAGCTGGATGATCGATACATTCGGCTCTGACGACTTGCGCAGCCGCTATGTCCCGGCCCTGGTCTGCCTGGACAAGATCGGCTCCTACTGCCTCACCGAACCGGGTTCAGGTTCAGATGCGGCGGCCATGCGAACCCATGCAAGGCTCGAGGGTGACGAATGGATCCTCAACGGATCCAAGGCCTTCATTTCAGGGGCCGGGACGTCAGACGTCTATGTCGTCATGGCCCGCACAGGCGGTGAAGGTGCCGGGGGTGTTTCGACCTTTGTCGTCGACAAGGATGCCCCGGGCCTTTCGTTCGGAGCCCAGGAAAGAAAGATGGGCTGGAATGCCCAGCCGACCGCCATTGTTCAGTTCGATGATTGCCGTGTTCCGGCATCGAACCTGCTGGGCAAGGAAGGGGATGGCTTCAAATATGCCATGGCCGGGCTCGATGGCGGGCGTCTGAACATTGCGGCCTGTTCCCTTGGTGGGGCCAGCCTGGCCCTGGAGACCGCCCAGGCCTATGTCGCGACCCGCAAACAGTTCGGCAAGGCCCTCGTAGAGTTCCAGAACACCCAGTTCAAGCTGGCCGATATGGCCACAGATCTTGAAGCGGCACGCCTTATGGTCCTGCGCGGAGCCTGGGCGATTGACACTGGCCACCGCGAGAAGACCAAATGGTGTGCAATGGCCAAGCGCATGGCCACCGATATCGGCTTCCAGGTGGCTGATGAGGCCCTGCAGATGCACGGCGGCTATGGTTATCTGAAAGACTACCCTCTTGAGCGGATCGTCCGGGACCTGCGCGTCCACCGCATACTCGAGGGCACCAATGAGATCATGCGCGTCATTACGGCCCGGGAGATGCTGCGCGGATGAGCGACGTGCCGGAAGTCCTGATCCGCATAGAGTCCAATGCCCAGGGCGAGGGTGTGGGGCGGATGACCCTCAACCGTCCAAAGGCCATTCATGCCTTGAACCGGTCCATGTGCGAGGCGATGATCCAGGCCCTTCTAGCCTGGCGCCATGATCGCTCTGTCTCCTCCATCCTGATTGATCACGCCGGCGAGCGTGGTTTCTGTGCCGGCGGGGACATACGCATGATTGCCGAGAGCGGGGCAGGCGATGCCACCGAGGCCCGGGCCTTCTTCATGGCCGAATACCGCCTCAACCATCTCATGTTTGAATATGCCAAGCCGATTACAGCCCTTGTCGACGGGATCGTCATGGGTGGCGGCGTGGGAATCTCCGAGCCGGCCGATGTGCGTATCGCAACAGAACGTACAACCTATGCCATGCCAGAAACCGGGATCGGGCTGTTTCCCGATGTGGGGGGTGGCTGGTTTCTTCCGCGGCTGCCCGGCCAGACGGGTGTCTGGCTGGCGCTCACCGGAGCCCGGCTGAAGGCAGCCGACACCGTTGCGCTTGGCATCCACACGCATTTCCTGCCCTCTGAAGCTATAGGGGATCTGAAAAGGGCGCTCGTCGAGACGGCGACCGATCCCGCCAGCGTTGCGGATCGGTTCGCCCAAAGCCCGGGTACCTCCCCCCTCGCCAGTCACCGCGAGGATATCGACAGACTGTTTGGTTTTGACAGGGTCGAGGACATATATGAGGCTCTTGCCGTAGACGGTTCGGAGTGGGCACTGAAGCAGCTCGCAATCCTGAAGACGAAGTCACCTCAGTCGCTGAAAGTCTCACTGCGTCAGATCCGGACCGGAGCCCAGCTGACGTCCTTTGCCGCTAACATGGCCATGGAATATGCGCTCGGCAGCCGTATCGTCTCATCGCATGATTTCCAAGAAGGGGTCCGGGCGGTCATCATCGATAAGGACAATGCGCCGGTATGGGCTCCGTCCGTCCTGGAAGATGTAACAGCCGAGGCGCTCGATAGGCTGTTTGCGCCCCTGGCTGAGAGCGAACACTGGACACCCCTGGCCTGATCCGAGGGAATAGAGGGAGACAAGAAGATGACCCGCATCGCCTTTATTGGACTGGGTAACATGGGTGGCGGAATGGCCGCCAACCAGGCCCGGGCCGGACATCAGGTCAGGGCCTTTGACCTTTCCTCGGCCGCCCTGGAGCGGGCTGCCGGCGCCGGATGTCTGGCCTGCTCATCGGTTCAGGAGGCTGTGGCGGATGCGCAGGTGATCATCACCATGCTTCCGGCCGGACCACATGTGCTCAAGGTCTATTCCGAGCAGATTATCGGGGTCGCCCCGACCAGCGCCCTACTGCTCGACTGCTCGACGATTGATGTCCAAACCGCACGCGCTGTCGCCGCCCTGGCGACAGAGGCGGGGTATGTCTTTGCTGATGCTCCCGTATCCGGGGGTACGGTCGCTGCCGATGCCGGTACCCTGGCCTTTATGGTCGGATGCGAGCAGGAGGCCTTTGTTGCGATCGAGGCCGCCCTGGAGCCGATGAGCCGGGTCACCATGCGGGCGGGCGATCACGGGGCCGGTCAGGCGGCCAAGATTTGTAACAACATGATCCTGGGTATCACTATGATCGGTACCTGTGAGGCTGTCGCCCTAGCCGAAAAGCTCGGACTGGACCCCGTCAGGTTCTTTGATATCGCTTCCAAATCCTCCGGCCAGAGCTGGAGTGTTTCCAGCTACTATCCCTGGCCCGGGCCTGTGCCGACTGCGCCCTCCAACCGCAACTATGAGGGCGGTTTCGCAACGGCGATGATGCTGAAGGATCTCAAACTGGCCCAGGACGCAGCGGCCAAATCGGGGGCCACGACCCCACTGGGAGCCCAGGCCGAGGCTCTGTTTGCCTTGTTTGATGGGCTTGGCTACGGCGCGAAGGACTTCTCAGCCCTGCTTCAGATGCTGCGCGGCAGGCTTGAGACGCTGGAAGACTAGAGCTCTTCAAACTGGACGGGCCCTGATCAGGCCCTGATCATGTCAAAGGCCAAGCCGAGGCGCCCAGCTTGCGGGCTAGAGGGGTACCAACGCTCCTGAACAGGCCAGTTTGGGGCGATGGCCCGCAAACGTCCTGTTCCGCCCGACGATCCAGGATCAGTCTCTATTCGCTGCTGGCCCATAAAGAATGGCGTTGAACAGAAGCTTTGAGGAGGCACGGGCCTGAGCCCGATTGACGACGTCAGGTCCCAGGACGATCACCCGTCCCTGGCCCAGCGGCAGGTCGAGCACGGCTTCAGAGCCCGCCAGATGCTGTGAACCGATCACCCATCCGCTTGAGACCGAAAGTGTCTCCGGATAGCGGGCTATGGAGCTTGAGCCCTCAATGGCCCGGAAGCCGGCATTGCGATTGAAGAACACATCCAGCGAGGCAGGCAGTCCAAAGGCCAGGGGATGGGAGGGGTCAACCTCTGCCCTCAAGACCGCACCTGGGATGAAGAACTCGGTTGAGGGCAGGGGACGGCGGGTCTGGCCCTCGCCTGTCACCAGGACATCGGTTACCGGGGCACCCAGGGCTACGGCCAGTCGGTGGGCCGAGCCGATGGTGATGACATTGCCGCCGCCGCGCACGAAGGCCTCAATCTGGGGCAGGGTCCGCTCTTGGGTTATGTAGCCAAGCCAGGGTCGGTACTGGGCGGGTATGGCCTCGGGAGCGGGCTGCCCACGCTGTGCAGAACTCGACAGGTTCTGGGGGATCATATCAGCGGCAAAGACCAGGACGTCGAAGTCGCCCCTCAGATTACCGGCATCAAGGCGCTGTGGGTGGATGACCTCGAACGGGTATTCGAACTGTTCAAGCAACCAACGGGTCCAGCCCGAAGCCATTGAGCCGCCATACCGGTCAACAAGACCGATCCGGACGGGTTTCAGGGCAAGACGATCCCCCCGAGGTGCACGCGCGACAGCCCGGGCCGACAGTCCAAGTTCATTGACCGCCGTCTCGACGATCCTGCGGCTTTCGGTCGAAGCCGGAATCCAGAGGGCCCCGGGGGCAAGCCGGATGCCACCAAGGTGCGTTTCATCGGTCTGCCATGCGACGGCAAGGCCTGCCTTCAGCAGCCGGTTGGTCAGGATAAAGCCATTGATCGGCTGGTGATCGACAAGCCAGCCAGCGCCTCCGGATCCGGTTATGCGACCGGGAGGGGGAGAAAGAAGGTCCGGCACCCGCTCAAACGGTCCCTCAAAGCCCTCCAGGATACGGTCAAAACTGACGCCCATCTGCAAGGCAAGGGTGTAGCCGGTTGCATCATAGGGCAGGACCGGTGGACCACCCGGATACTGCAGGTCATTGGGGTGATCCTGGGGCTCGAACATGTCGAGCACATGCGGCCGATAGGCCTGGGCGGTCTTTACGATGAACGAGCCTGCCGGATAGGTGCGCGTTCCGATCGTAAAGGCTTCCGTCGCCCGCTCCACGTCTATGCCGGTTTTGATGAGACTGTTCAGAAAGGCGATGGCATTGGGCAGATCGGCCTGGTCGGCGGGAATGATATAGCCACGCGGGTCACGACGCTGCGGATCACGCAGCACCTGTTCGAAAAGAGCCGGGTCCAGGTTACGCCTGCCGGGAGCCGCCTCACCCTGTGCCCCTGCCGCAGCCCTGAGGGCGTCCACGCGTGAGGGGGTTGTGCGCCAGGTATCGGTATGGCCGCGTGCTATGGCGTTTGAGCCCATCTTCCAGATGTTGAACAGAAGCCGGTCGCGGTTGCGCGACGCATAGTCGAGAACGGCGCGATTGATTGAAAGGGAATAGTCGATCGACTGTGAGAAATGCCAGGTCTGCGGCTGTACCGGTGCCGGCAGATCGTTTCTTGGAAGTTGCTGGTCAGCAATGAGGGCAATCCGGCTTGGGGTCGGGTGGCCTGTGATCTCGGTCAGTAGGCCAACCGCATTGTGGAAATAGGTGATCGAGCGCTGCATCCCGTTATTCCAGGTGGAATAGGATGCGCCTGAGCGCATGGTCGAACCGGGCTTGCCTTCAGCAATCAGGCGGCTGTGCATGGCCGCCCCGACTTCCGACAGGGTCCCCATCACCAGCGGGTCATAGTTGAAGTTGAAGGGATCCCTGAAGGGCGGCATGAACACGACCGTTCCCGCCGGCGCTGTCTGGTGATGGTTGTAGATAATCTGGGGAAACCACTCCCGGAACAGCATGCGGTTGACATTGGTCGTCTCGCGCATCGCCGAGAGGTAATAGTCGCGATTGTTATCGTGGCCGACATAGGCTTGGTAGAGACGCGGAATGGTACTGAACTCGCGCTGCAGCGGGTCTGGATTTCGCATGTACCAGTTGGATACCAGCTCCCACCCATCAGGGTTCAGAGGCGCAAACAGGATGATGACATCGTCCAGGATACGCAGGGCCTCTGGATCCGTGGCGGTCAGGTATTCATAGATGGCCGCGATCAGGGCCTGAGGCGGAACGACCTCAGTGGAATGGAGGCCTCCGTCGATCCATACGACGGCCTTGCCTTCCAAAGACAGGGCTCGGGCTTCGGTCTCACTGATACCTTCAGCCTTTGCCAGTTTACGGGCGATTTCGCGGTATCGGTCCAGGCGGGTGAGATTGTCGGGGGACGAAACTGCAGCGACATACTGATTGCGTCCCTCTGTCGACAGGCCAACCTGCATCAGTTTCATACGGTTAGACTGGCGGGCCACGGTCGTGAGCCAGGCTTCGAAATCGGTATAGTTGATCAGCCTGTAGTCGGCACCGACCTCGTGGCCGAACGCCTCACGTGGCGAGGTGATGGGCGTTGGTCGGTTCAGGGCCTGAACCGTTGTCGCAGGCTGAACCGCTGTCGGGGCCTGCATCGGCTCGGGCGATTGCGCCAGGGCAGGGGAAGCAAAGAGAGGATGGGCTGCCAGAAGGCTGAGCGCCAGAAGTATCGGCCGATAATCCATAAGCTATAAACGCTGCGGCCGAGGCCAGCACCCTTCCATCCATCCCAGACCCTGACGATGCAGCAGACCGTTCGCAAAAGGAAGGTGATATTCTTGTCCGGTCATTTCATCCGGTCGCTTCATCCTGGGATCGGTCGCCATGGCATGGAGCGGATGATGTCAGTCGACCCCGTAAACAAGATTGAAGGCTTGGAAGATGTCGGAGGCAGGTCTTACGGTCGCTGGCCCCCGCGTGGAGCCTGTCGATACCCCCAGGGATGCAGGCGACCCGGCGGATGTGTCGAGACTACTCCCGTGGCCACCCTTTCTTTAAGGACGCGCGCAGGCCCAAAACCGGACGACACGACGTGTTGATGCAGGCGTCTTTGGCAAACGCCTATAGGGAGCGATCATGATCATCTCATCACCGGGTGACTACCGAGAGGCCGCACGCCGCAGGCTACCGCCTTTCCTGTTTCACTATGTCGATGGCGGGGCCTTCGCTGAGCAAACCCTCAGGCGCAATGTGGACGACTTTGGCAAGGTTGCTCTGCGTCAGCGGGTGCTGCGGGATGTGGGCGATCTATCGCTGGAAACGCGGTTGTTCGACGAGACCTTGAAGATGCCTCTGATCCTTGCACCCGTTGGTCTGACGGGCATGTATGCCAGACGTGGCGAGGTGCAGGCTGCAAGGGCGGCCGCCTCAAGGGGGGTGCCCTTCACGCTTTCAACGGTCTCGGTCTGTCCGATCCATGAGGTCGCGCCTGCCATTGATCGTCCGATGTGGTTTCAGCTCTATGTACTGCGAGACCGTGGCTTCATGAAGGATGCCCTCGAGCGGGCCAGGACGGCAGGGGTCCGAACCCTGGTCTTTACGGTCGATATGCCGATACCCGGCATTCGTTACCGTGATGCCCATTCCGGCATGAGCGGACCCCATGCTGGTGTCCGGCGGATGTGGCAGGCCATGACCCATCCTGCCTGGGCCTGGGATGTTGGAGTCTGCGGCACCCCCCATGATCTCGGCAATGTTTCGGCCTACCGGGAAAAGGCCACGGGCCTTGCTGACTACATAGGGTGGCTGGGGGATAATTTTGACCCGACGATTTCGTGGAAGGACCTGCAGTGGATCCGCGACTTCTGGGACGGGCCTATGATCATCAAGGGCATCCTCGATCCGGAAGATGCGCGTGATGCCGTACGCTTCGGAGCCGACGGCATAGTGGTGTCCAACCATGGTGGGCGCCAGCTCGACGGTGGGCTTTCCAGTGCTGTGGCCCTTCCTGCTATCGCTCAGGCCGTGAAGGGCGATCTCAAGATCATCGTCGATTCAGGTATCCGCAGCGGTCTTGATGTAGTGCGAGCCCTCGCACTCGGAGCCGATGCCGCCATGATCGGCCGGGCTTTTGTCTATGCCCTTGCCGCTGGCGGCGAGGCTGCCGTGGCCAATCTGCTTGATCTCTTCGAAAAAGAAATACGGGTGGCCATGACCCTCACCGGAGCGCGGAGCATCGCCGATCTGGGGGTTGGGTCTCTGGTTTAGCGCCCTCAGGCCAAGACGGGCCATTCCGTCCCGCCTACAGGCCTTGATGGGATGGGTTCAGGGCAGCTTTTGGATACTTGCGGCTGTAGCCGGAGGCGCTGGCTGCCGTGTCAGTCGAACACCTTTGAGAAAGAGCTTCAGGGCTTCCCAATGGATGGCCGCCACGACCTTGAACGTCATCAGCGGGACTGTCAGAGCGGCTGACAGCAGCGCTCTATCTGTCAGATCAGATCGATTGCCCTGCAGGCCAGCCGTGATCAGCACGCCCTCCGAATCGGATCCGACCACGGTCAGGTCGACCGTCTCGCTGGGCGCATGTCCGTGAAAGGCATAGTCCATCTCCATATCCATGAACGGTGAAACATAGAGAGCCTTCCTGGCTCCTTGCCGGATCACGCCCCTGGCGGCATCCGCGGCCGCAACAGGCAGGACATAGCTGTGTCGGATCCCGAATGTACTCGTGACCTCATAGACCATGCCCGCCAGACGCCCGTCAGGGCCAAATCCATAATAGATGCTTATGGGGTTGAAGACGAAGCCCAGAACTCTCGGCATCGTCAGAAGCCTGACCGTCCCATTGCCAAGATCCACACCCGCCTCGGCAAGCAGGCCTATTACCCTCTCGCGCAGAGGTATTGTCCCATCTCCATAGTCCCGATCATTGAAACTGAGCAGGTTGAAGCGGTTTCGCGAAAAGACCTTCAGGGCTTTGTCGAGCCGATCGATCTCCTCAAGATCAATCCAAAGCCAAAAGACCCTGTAGTTGAGCCTGTGAAGTCGTGGCCGCTTACGGGTATGGGTGACCCGGCCGCTGTAGAGGGCCGACTGAAGGCTCAAGGGGCAGGTTCCAGCTGAGCGCTGACGCTAGCTCCCAAAGGAATGCGCCCGCTTTCATTGGCTACGGACCAGGGACGTCTGACGCCTCCCAGCTGTTCGGCGACGGCCAGGCCGGCCTGAAGTCCATCTTCATGAAATCCAGCCCCGAAATGGGCACCGCAGTACCAGACTCCCCCCTGTCCCTGCAGGCTCCAAAGCTCCGACTGTGCGGCAAGGGCAGCGGCGTTGAAGATGGGATGTTCGTAGGTTTCGCTATGCAGGATCGTATCGGGAGCCGGTGGACGCGGCGGGTTGAGCGTGACGAACAGGTCTGTGCATTCAAGGCCCTGAAGCTTGTTCATCCAATAGGTGACACAGAGCCCTTGCTTGGATCCGATGTAGTTCCAGCTTGACCAGGCTCGCTGACGCCTGGGCATCAGGCTGGCATCAGTATGCAGGACCGTCATGTTTCGGCTGTATTGGAACGCCCCCAGAATCCGGCGTTCCGTCGTCGTGGCCTGTTCGATCATGGCCAGGGCTTGATCGGCATGGGTGCCGATGACCACCTGGTCGAACGTTTCGCTCAATCCGGTTCGATCTTTCACCATGACACCCTCTGCGGTGCGGCGAACGGACACGACTTCACTGGAAAGGCGGACCTTCTCTGCCAGCCTGAGGGCAAGAGCCTGCACATAGACCCGGCTTCCCCCGATGACCGTGCGCCAGACCGGGCGATTGGTCAGACGCAGGAGCCCGTGATTGTTGCAGAAGCGGATGAAGGCCTGCGCCGGATAGTCAAGCAGCGTGGCTGCTGGAGAGGACCAGATGGCTGCGGCCATGGGAAGGAGATGGTCGTCACGGAAACTGTCGCTGTAGCCTTCGCGCTTGAGATATTGGCCAAGCGTCAAAAGGGGGTCATTGAGCCCTGCAAGGTCGCGGGGTGCCTTGCGATAGAAGCGAAGGGTTTCAAAAAGCATGGCCCAGAACCGGGGCCTTAGAATGTTGCGTGGCTGGGCAAAAAGGGCCGGGGCCGCATACTCAAATCCTCCGCCGTCCATGGAAACGGCAAAAGACATGTCCGTTGCGCGGCTCTTTATGCCGAGATGGTCAAACAGGGCACACAGATTCGGGTAGGTGACGTCGTTGAAAACGATAAAGCCGGTGTCAACGGCGATGTCGCCCGTCGCCGTGCGGGCTGTCACCGTGTTCGAATGCCCGCCAAGCCGATCGCCTTTTTCAAAGACGGTTACGTCATGCCGTGAAGCCAGCAGCCAGGCGCAGGACAGGGCCGACACGCCAGAACCGATAACGGCGATCTTCTGGCGAGAAGGCGTTGATGAAGACGACATTTCAGCTCCGGCAGTCAGGATGACCGATAGCCGGTCCTTTAGGATTCTACGCTCAAAAGATCATTGTGGATCATGAATGATCCGATCTGCGGGAGAAACCGTATATGGGTTGATGAATGACACAGTCACAGCCCTGGCACCTCATAGTGATCTTGCCCAGTGGGCAAGACCCAATCGCGTGAGTTTGCCCGAAGTCGATTATGACCGCCTGATAGAGGCGATTGCGCTGCGCCGCGACCGGCAGGCGTTCTCCGTGCTGTTTGCTCATTTTGCGCCGCGTCTCAAAGCCTATCTGATGAAGGCCGGGGCTACGCCTGGTGCGGCTGAAGAGTTTGCCCAGGACGCACTCCTGACCGTGTGGCGCAAGGCAGACCTGTTTGATTCCAGCAAGGCCGGAGCAGCGGCTTGGATATTTACCATCGCCCGTAACCGCAGGCTGGATGTGCTTCGCAAGGATGCTCGGGCACCAAGACTTCAGGAGATCGATCTGGCACCGGCTGAGCCGGACCAGCCTGATCGCATTCTTGCCATGGGCCAGGATGCTGATCGTGTGCGTGCGGCCCTGGCCTGTCTTGATGCCGGACAGGTCGAGGCCATCAAGCTCGCGTTCTTCGAAGACGTTGCCCATTCTGAAGTCGCCAGTCGTCTGGGACTACCACTGGGTACGGTAAAGTCCCGTATTCGTATGGCGCTGATAAAGTTGCGCCGCCAGCTCGACCCGTCGGGCGAAGGAGACCTGAGTTGAAGCCGCATCGTGATCCGTCCCATGAACGCCTGCTTGCCTATGCAGCGGGAACGTTGAGCCCGCCGGAAGCGGTTGTGGTTTCGGCGCATCTGGCCCTGAGGCCGAGGAATGCGGCCTGGGTTCACGGCCTTCAGGCCGTGGGCGGCGAGCTGCTTGATACACTCGAGCCGGCCCCCATGGAGGAGCAGGCTCTGGCGCGCGCCCTGGCCCGCGTCGAAGCCGACGGTGGTGAGGTGGCGGCAGACCCGCCCCTCAATGACATGCCGGAACTCCCTGCACCTTTGCGCCGCTATCCATTGGGGCCCTGGCGCTGGGTGGGCCCCGGCATGAGGGCCCGTGACGTGATGGCACCGCGCGACGGCGATACGCGCGTGATCCTCCTCAAGATCAATCCCGGCCTAAAGACACCGCGCCATACCCATGGTGGGGTCGAGCTCACCTGCGTGATCCAGGGAGCCTATGCCACCGAAGAGGGGCGGTTTGACGTGGGCGATTTTGAGGAAGCCGATCCGGCCATACTGCACCAGCCGCGAGTGGTTTCCGAGGAAGCCTGTATCTGCGTGGTCGCCCTTGATGGACAGATTCAGGTCGACGGCTGGCTTCGCCCGTTTGTTCAGCCGATGATGAGGCTCTGATAGACATCAGAGCCTAGGTCAGGGTTCGAAGCGGATTTCAGGTTGGGTTCGGGCAACCCTAGCCTTGGCCCCTTGGCCTGGCCGCAGGCGGTTCAGGCCAGAGGGGTGGCGAGGGGGAAGTTTCCTGTGACGGCGGCTGCGGGCCAGCGGCCCGCCTCAACGCCTCTTGGTTCCCCGCTTAGAAAGGCCCGGTTTCAGCTCCAACTATAGGCGGTCTTGGTCTGGGTGTAGAACTCGACTGCGGCAAAGCCCTGTTCGCGGGCTCCATAGCTGGAGGATTTCGTTCCGCCAAACGGGACATGGTAGTCCACCCCGGCTGTCGGCAGGTTCACCATGGTCATGCCCGCCCTGGCTCGCCGCTGGAAGTCGCGGGCGTGTTTTAGTGACGTCGTCACAATCCCGGCCGCCAGACCGAATTCCGTGTCATTGGCCACATGCAGGGCTTCCTCGTAATCCTTGACGCGTATGGTCGAGGCAACGGGTCCAAAGACCTCTTCGGTGTTTATGCGCATGGCTGGAGATGTATCGGCGATAAGGGTTGGCTGGACATACCAGCCGGGGTTTTCAAGCTGGAGCCTGTCGCCCCCCGTCACCAGCCGGCCGCCCTGTTCGCGGGCGATCTGGATGTATCTGTAGCTGGTCTCCATCTGCGCTTCTGAGACGGCCGGACCGATCTGGGTGTTCGGATCAAGAGCATCTCCAACCCTCAGCGCGGCCACCTTTTCGGCAAGGGCAGCCACGAACCTGTCGTGGA
Source organism: Caulobacterales bacterium (assembly GCA_041308165.1). Lineage (GTDB taxonomy): Bacteria > Pseudomonadota > Alphaproteobacteria > Caulobacterales > Caulobacteraceae > Brevundimonas. Next base: position 11,677 of record JBFZCB010000096.1, on the reverse strand, counting down.
TAGCATCCGTCACAATCAGACGACTTGAGGCCGTGCAACGCTGTCCGGTCGCGAAATACGACCCGTCCAGAGCCACCATGACTGCACGTTCGATATCGGCATCATCGAGGACAATCAGGGGGTTCTTGCCTCCCATTTCCAGCTGTACACGGGCCTGGCGCTTGATAGCCCCTAGGGCAACACCGGCACCCACACTCTGGGAGCCTGTAAAACTTAGCCCATCAATATCGGGGTGATCGACAAGCGACTGTCCGACATTGCCGCGACCGATGACGAGATTGAACACACCTTTGGGAAGGCCCGCCTCGACGAGGATATCGGCCAGCGCCGATGCCGTGGCCGGGGTGAGGCCAGCGGGTTTCATCACCACAGTGTTGCCAAAGGCAAGGGCCGGTGCGGCCTTCCATGCTGGAATGGCAATCGGGAAGTTCCAGGGCGTAATGAGGCCGTAGACCCCAACCGCCTGGCGATAGGTCTGAACCTCTACGCCCGGGCGGACACTAGGGAGGTTCTGGCCATGCAGGCGAAGGGCCTCACCGGCAAAATACTTGAGTATGCGACCTGCCCGGACCGTTTCCCCTATGCCCTCGGCAAGGGTCTTGCCTTCCTCCCTCGACAGAAGCCGACCCAGTTGTTCGCGGCGTTCCATCACCAGGGTCCCGGCTCGGTCAAGAATATCGGACCGGACTTCCGGACTGGCTTGTGACCAGGAAGGGAAAGCCGCCTTGGCTGCCGCCACCGCTGCATCGACCTCAGCCTGGCCCGCTTCCGGTGTGCGGGCAACGATGTCGGTGGTGTTGGAAGGGTTATGGCTTTCGCCAGGCCAGGACGTCCCGATGCGCTCGCCGTCAATGAGGTGAGAGAGGTGACGAGTGTCAGTCATGATGCGGGTCCCGGTTTCGGCGCTTATTTAATCATACGAATGGAATGCGCCAGTCCGATGTCGGTTCGGCGAGCCATTTGTCTCTCATAGAGCCTAGAGCGCGACAGGTCATGGCAGAGACAGGTCATGCCAAACATGGGGCGGACTGGCGGCAGAGGATCATCTGTCGACGTCTCATCGCTAAAGCTCCACTCGGGCTTTACGAGATTGCCAGACGCCTGATCACGGCATCGGCAGATGGTTACGCCGAGAGCCATGACCTTTCGGTTGGATCAAACCCTGAAGAGATGTCGCAAGAAAGGGTGTGGCCCGGTCGGTATGTGGGGGCCAACCGGGCCACTTTATTCCCGCTGATCGAAATCAGGGGGAATCCATCAGGACAGTCCCGCATCCACGCAGCAGGGCGGAGGTCGAGAACATCCGAAACTTCAGGTTGAGAATGAGGAGAACGGAAACACCGCCATAATCACCGTCTAATGACGGGCTTATGCCCCATCCTGTGCGGTCGTTGTAAGCTATGCCTTTGCAAACAACTGTTACGTGGCGACCCCTAACGCAACGGAAGGGTCAGGACGATTGTGGCCCCTGAAGACGGGCCTTCCGCTGCAGGTGCCAGGTGGATTGAGCCCTTGTGGCGCAAGGCTACCCGCGCAACAAACGCCAGTCCCAGCCCGGCCCCGGTGGCTCGGGCAGAGCCTTGCTGGAAGGGCCGTAGGTAGTGTTCGAGGGTCTGGGCATCCATTCCGGGACCTGAGTCGGAAACAGACACGGTGGCCACCTTCCCGCTGACAGCCTCATTACCCGCAATGGTTGATTCTGATGAGGTCTCGGCCAGGGTGATGATGATCTCTTCTCCGGCCGGACTGTGCTGCAGGGCATTGTCGAGAAGGTTCATCACCGCGCGGGTGAGGAGGCTGCGGTCTGCATCAATTTCTGGATCGGCCGTCCCGCTCAGCACGATCCTGACCTTCAGAGCCTCTGACGCCGGCCAGAGGATATCGATGGCGTCAGTGACCACGTCGCGAAGGCTGAGGTGTTCGATGTTCAACGCGGCCACCTCGGCTTTTGCGAGCTGGACATAGGCTTCCGACAGACGCAGCGTCAGCCTGGCGTAGCTGGCGATGCGCGAGAAGAAGCGGGGATCTGACCGGTCGTGGCTCCCTTCCAGAAGGGTTAGAATTGCGGTCTGGGGAGCCCGCATGTCATGTCCCAGAAGCTGGAGTGCCTCTTCACGCTGGCGTTCGGCCGCCTTCAGGGCCGTCACATCCACAAGCCGGATGATCCGGCGGGCTGTGCCCTCAGTGTTCAAGGGCGCACTGTCCAGGCGCAGAGCCTGCCCGTTCTCGCATAACACCTCGCCGCCTTGCGAGGCCAACCGGGGTAGATCCGGGTGAAGTTGTGAGAGCCAGGCCAGCACGGGCGTGAGCCTTGTCTCGTGAATAGGGGCAAGGGCACGTGCGCGCTGATTGGCAAAAATGATGATGTTGTCAGCGTCGGCCACCACAGCCGCATCGGGCAGGCTCTCAAGAGTATTGGAGATGAAGCGGTTCATACCGCGCAGCCGCGCGAGAGCGGACTGCATGGAAATCATCTGTCTGGAGACCACATCACCCGATCCGGTCTCCACCATTCCCTTGTCGGGGGCCTCGGTTTCGAACTGTCGAAGTTCGATGTCCATATAGGCAGAAGCGGCAGCCAATCGGCGCCAGCTCCAAAGTGGACAGGCCAGCGCCAGGCCGGAAACGATCCCGAGCGGTGCAAACCAGACTCTGAATGCGAACAGACCGGCGGACAAGCCAAGCGCCAGGATGATCAGGCCAGCAGCAATGGCCAGCCCCCATCTTGGCGACAGTTTCAGAAAGGCAAGCATCAGAACCAGAAGAAACAGCAATGCAGTTGCGGGTTCAGCCCAGGCTGGAGCGGAGTGTATGGACCTGTCTGAGAGCAGGGTGTCCATCAGTGCGGCCTGAACCTCCACGCCTGGCAGAGGGGTGGCACGCGGAGAGGCGACGATATGACGGTCGCCCTGGCCATCCGCCGTCATGCCGACCAGAACGAGGCGATCCTTCAGAAACCCTGACGGCGTTTCGCCATTCAGGACGTCGATATAAGACAATGTGCGAAAGGCACCCTGTTCTCCGGGGAAGCTGAGATTGATCTGGGTGGCCTTTAGGCCATCATCGCCATCGATCCGGCCTGATGCGGAGGCTGTTGAGGGGCTGTCGGTTTTGTCCACGGCTTGGGATCCATGAACAATGATGCCGGAGGTCTCCAGCATGCAAAGTACGAGGTGTGTCCAGCGTCGTTCGGCGATGTGAATGGCCAGCGGGGCCTTGCGTATGATCCCGTCATCGTCAGGAATGAGGTTCACCTGGCCAATGCCGGCGGCCGATCCAGCCAGGCTTGGATGAGGCAGGAGCTCTCCCCAGCGCTTTCCGTTCTGCCCCATAGCTTGGACCGCCATGGGCAGGCAGGTGCGCTGCGAACGTGCCAGGGCTTGTGAAAGCAACGGGTCACCCGTTTGGGAAGCCTCCACCAAAAGAACATCCAGACCTACGGCTGCGACATCCTCGGTCGTCAGTCGATCCAGAAGCCGGGCATGAACCTCACGGGGCCAGGGCCAAAGGCCCAGGGCTTCCAGGCTCCGATTGTCGATTGCGACCACGACAATGCGATCATCGGGCCTGTAACTGTGGACACTCATGAAGGTGTCGCGGACGATGTTGTTCGCGCGATTGAGGGCCTGGCTGTAAATGAGCCCACTCGTGACCAGGGCGCAGATGGCAAGCACAGCCAGCCATTCCATCCAGCCTCGCGCTCCTTTCGGAGCGGCGTCGAATGCAAACAGGCCTGGACGCAGATTGCCTGACATCCGGCCTCAGTGCGATACCGTGAGCGCCTGTGGCTCGGACCACTGGAACACGGTCTGGCCCTTTAGCTGGCGCGATACCCTCACACGCCAACTGTAGGTCCCGGCTGCAAGATCGGGGATGCTGACCCGATTTTCCTTGAGCTCTACCAGATCGACAAAGGGCACCGTTTCGCCTCCATCACTTCCGGTGCGGCTGAGCTGGAAACGGTAAAGCGGGGTGACAGACCCCTCAGACGTCCACTGGAAAAGATGGTTCCCATCGTCTGAGGGCAGAGCTGAAAGGTCGCTCAAACCGTTTCTGAGCCTTAGGAAGTCATAGACCGAAGCGGGCCCCTCAAGCCCGTCGGCTGTAAGGGCGGTGATGGCCACAAGATAAAGCCCATCTTCCAACCCGTGTGTGAGCGGGGGGAAGGTCACGCGGGCCTCTCCGGCACGGCTTTGAGCTTCCGCAATTATCTCTGTTAACCCTGCAGTGGTTGCCAGCTGTGCCCGGTAGGTCGAGGCCCCCTGAACGGGGATAATGTCAAAGGTCGCTGCCGCCTCACTCTGTGGGCGATCTGGATCCACCAGATAGGCGGGCTCGGGCAGGGGTTCCACCCGCACGCCGGCCTGGCTGACAACCGCGCCGAGACCGGGCGAGATCGTCTCATCCCCCACAGTCGGCGCAGTCTCGCGGCCACCGACGATAACGGAACCATCAAGCACACCTGAAGTGGCAACGCCGGTTTCGGTTTCAAAGCTTGTCCGGAAAACCGTACCGCGCACGGCGGAGACCGAAACCGGGGTACTGACGGTATAGCCACCACCGGGCCGCACGGAGGAGACACGGCTTTCGATACGGCCCTGCAGGACCGAAAAGGACTGTTCCAGAGCCCCGGTCAGGATATTTGCACGCAACCGGTCGACTCTCAGACGTGTATTGGAAGGCACGCTGATAGTCCCGCCATCGGAAAGGGCTAGGCGAAGGAATGCATTTGGACCTGTCGCAATGATATCGCCCTCAGCCAGTATCTGATTGAGACGAAGGGCCAGACTTGCACCGGAGCGGGTCAAGGCAACGCTCCCGCGGAAACCGATAACTCGGGCCTCGGCCACATTCGAGCGGAAAAAGGAGTTGGGCACGCGCAGTACCGAACCTATCCGCAGGCTGCGAGGATCGGCTATCGCGTTGATTGACTGGACCTGGCGCCAGTTTTCGGGGCGGGTGAAGAACCTCTCGCCGATACTGCTGAGCGTATCACCTGGACGCACAACATAGTCCGTCATGGCGGTAGCGGCGACCGGTGTGCGGGGCTCGGAGGGGATAATCGGGCGGGCGTCAGAAGCAAGAGCAGCAGGGGCTGGAGGCTGGCTCAGACCCTGTGACGCCATAAGCATCACAGTCATGGCGACGAGTGTCGCCAGACTTCGCCGGGTCACAGTCAAGGCTCTCATATTCATGTTAAGGCCGTCAGGGCGTCAGGGTTTCGAGGCGATACCCATAACTGTAGACCGGAACCAGCCGAAATCCGCGTTCAGGGCGAAGCGCAAGCTTGGTTCGCACGCGAGAGATATGAACGTCCAGTGATCGACTGTTCACATTGGGGTCCCCGCCCCAGACGGCCTCGACGAGATAACTCCTCGCAAGGGCGCGATGGAGGTTTCGGAAAAGGAGATGAGCAAGTTCGAACTCCTTGCTCGTCAACTCCACGCTTTGCCCATCAAACCGCACAGTCAGAGTAAAACTGTCAAACACGTAACCGGCCAGTTCTTCTGATCCCCCCCGGGTCTGCACCGGATAGGCCCGGCGCAGCAGGGCTTCGATTCGTGCCCCCAGGACGGCAGGCGAGATGGGCTTTGACAGGAAGTCATCGGCACCAGCCGCAAGGCCTTCGACAATGTCGGCGTCCTCGTTCCGGCTGGTGACCATAAGCATGGGCGGTGGCTGGTCCGTGTTCATCCGCACCCAGCGGATAACATCCAGCCCACTGCGGTCAGGCAGCCCCCAGTCCAGGATCAGCAGGTCAAAGGTCTCCCGGCGCAGAGCCGACATGAGCGCAGCGCTGCGCGAAAAGGACGTCAGGCTGTAATCAGGCCTGTTCGTGACCTGCAGGATCGCCTCCAGATCCGTTTCATCATCTTCAAGCACGCCAATCCGCATTGGTGGCATCATAGCACCCCATCGTGAGCACCGATGAACGACCTGTGAGATTAGGACATCCAATCGAATCTTCCATCGAAGGCCCCCAGGGCACAAAGCCCTAAACCGCCTGACTGTGCAACCTCCGGTATTTCGCATTGAGTGCGTTGGGGTCTGAACGGCTGTTCCGGCCTGCTATTTTTTGAACTGGAAGTGAAACCATCAGATCCTGCCGCTGCTGCCGATTTGAAGGATCGGCCTGATAGCCGCGAAGGCCTTTCGGGGGCAGACATTGGAAGGATTCAGCATCAGGGCAGGCCGTGTGGACCCTGATCAACTTGGGCCCCATCTGCCCCAGACCTGCCTGACTTTGTAGGTCTTGCATCCCGCCTTCCCCAACCGGGCCTCGGCCTCTCGGCCACTCTATGGTCAGTTCGCGGTCTCGGTGAGGATTTGGGTAGGCCATGGCCATCATTTGGGGTCTGGCTTTGGAAACCCTGACACTGGTATCCAGGGGTTGGGATCGACGGCTGTGTCACGAAGGGGTCCATCGAGTCTTTATGCGCGATAGAACGATCAGCGATGTGGCCAGGCTGGCCGGCGTGTCCGCCATGACAGTTTCGCGCGTGATGAACGGTCGGGCTGCGGTCAGGGCGGGTACGCGCGAGGCTGTGCTGAAGGCTGTTGCAACCCTTGGCTACACACCCAATGCTGCCGCAAGAAAGCTGGCCACGGGGGGTGTTGACCGCATTGGCCTGATCTATTCGAATCCGAGCGCAGGGTATCTGAGCGAGTTTCTGCTGGGGGCTCTGGAAGGTGTTGAGCGACTGGGTGCCCAACTCATCGTCGAGCCTTGCCGAGATGATGTCCAAAGCGAGCAGGCAGCCTTGAAACGTCTGGCCGCCGGTGGCGTTCGAGCGGTTGTCCTGCCCCCTCCGCATGGAGAATCGCTTGCCGCTCTTGGGCAGGCTGCGGAACTCGGGATGCGTGTGGTCGCCGTTGCGGCCAGTACCTTCAAGTCGGATGCCGCTGCGGTTCGCATTGATGACAGGGCCGCAGCCGCGGACATTGGACGGTATCTGCTTGGGCTGGGGCACCTGCGGTTCGGCTTTATAACCGGGGCGCCAAACCAGACGGCCAGCTCCGAACGCCGGGAAGGATTTCTGGCCGAGATCGGGGATGTTGCCGGTTCGAGCGTAGCGGTTGAGGAGGGGGCCTTTACCTATCGTTCTGGCTTCGAGGCCGCCGAGTTACTGTTCGACAGGCATCCGGAGCTTACGGCTGTCTTTGCGAGTAACGATGATATGGCAGCCGGCGTCCTGGCGGCTGCACACAGGCGAGGGCTGGATGTGCCCGGCCGCCTTTCGGTGGTCGGGTTCGACGATACGGAGACAGCCCGATCAGTCTGGCCCGCCTTGACCACGGTCCGCCAGCCGATTTCGCAAATGGCGGCCCAGGCTGTGGCATTGCTGGGAGAGCGCGACACACCACCCGGTGATGTCGTCCTGGGTCATGAGCTGGTGGTGCGGGAAACCTCTGGTCCTGCCCCGGGCGTTTAGGACTCGCTTGACAGCCATTCGGCCTACCGACAGTGTTAGCGATAACAAGGGGGCTGCCGGAGTCGGGCGACGCGCGTGACCAAGGCAGGGCAGACCAGGGTTGGCACATGACACGGGCGACGGATTTCCTGCCTGAAGACTGGCAAGGTGCAACCTTGCTTGGACGTATCCTGACGCCCGAGGGACCGAGCCCTGTGCTCCTCAAGGGCGGTCGAGTGCTCGACATTTCGCGGTTTGCTCCCACCACCTCAGAGGCGCTGGGGCGCGATGATCTTCTGAATGCAACAGGCCTGGACCTGGGAGCGATCGAAGACCTGACGGTTCGCTCGGTCTGGTCGCAGGGAGATGTTACTCTCCTATCACCTCTGGATCTGCAGTGCGTGAAAGCCTCAGGCGTCACCTTTGCCGTTTCCGCCCTGGAGCGCGTAATAGAAGAGCGTGCGCGCGGCCTTTCTCATAAAGCCGCCGAAATCCGCAATGGCCTGTCCGAGCGCATTGGTGGCGACCTCCGATCCGTACGACCCGGTTCAGACCAGGCTGCAGCTCTCAAGGCCGCTCTGATTTCCGATGGACTTTGGTCACAATACCTTGAGGTAGCCATTGGTCCGGATGCGGAAATCTTCACCAAGGCCCCCGTATTGTCATCCGTCGGCTGGGGCGCTGAGGTCGGTGTCCGAGGAGATTCCGACTGGAACAATCCCGAGCCAGAGGTTGTCCTGGTCTGTGATTCCAGGGCGCGCGCGATTGGTGCGACGCTGGGCAATGACGTGAACCTGCGCGATATAGAGGGCCGCTCAGCCTTGCTGCTTGGCAAGGCCAAGGACAACAACGCCTCGGCCTCGCTCGGACCCTTTATCCGTCTCTTCGACCCGGGGTTTTCGATTGACGATGTGCGTAACGCCAGGGTCGAACTGGAGGTCGATGGGGCAGATGGGTTTGTCATGTCGGGCTCGAGTTCGATGACGCTCATCAGCCGTGACCCGCTGGATCTGGTGCGCCAGACAGCAGGGGCCAACCATCAGTATCCAGATGGATTTGCCCTGTATCTTGGTACCATGTTCGCACCTGTCCAGGACCGGGATGCGCCTGGCAGCGGCTTTACGCACAAGACGGGTGACCGGGTGAAGGTTTCATCCGACAAGCTCGGTGTCCTTGAGAACCGGGTAACCACCTGCGATCTGGCACCTCCCTGGACGAGCGGAATTTCGGATCTCATGCGTAATCTTGCCGGGCGTGGCCTAATCGGAGGTGTCCAGTGAACGGAGCCATCTATCCGTCCCTGAAGGACCGGCTTGTCGTTGTCACGGGCGGGGGTTCAGGGATTGGTGCGGGGCTGACTGAAGCCTTCGCCCTGCAGGGTGCAAGGGTTATCTTTCTGGATGTAGCCGATGAGGCTTCTAGAGAGCTCCAGGTACGGCTGCAGGACCTTGATCCGGCCCCTGTCTATCATCATTGCGACCTGACTGATCTTTCATCGCTCATGGACTGTCTAGCCTTGATCGGGCGCGATCATGGTCCTGTCGACGTCCTCATCAACAATGCGGCCAACGATGACCGCCATACCCTGTCGGCAGTCACGCCGGCCTATTGGGATGAGCGGATCAATGTGAACCTGCGCCACCTCTATTTTGCAGCCCAGGCGGTCGCGCCCGCCATGCAGGCTCGGGGAAGGGGTGTCATCCTCAATCTGGGGTCAATCTCCTGGCACCTCGGCCTGCCAGATCTTTCCCTCTACGAAACGGCCAAGGCGGGCATTGAGGGTATGACACGGGCACTGGCGCGTGAGCTGGGCAGTGATGGGGTAAGGGTCTGCTGCATCGTGCCCGGCAATGTCAGAACACCTCGGCAGATGAAATGGTACACACCCGAAGCCGAGGCCGAGATTGTTGCCGCCCAGTGTCTGAAAGGGCGCCTTGAGCCTCGTGACGTGGCGGCGCTGGCGATGTTCCTCGCCTCGGACGACGCCCGTCTGATCACGGGACATGAGTTTTTTGTGGATGCCGGCTGGCGTTAATTGACCGCTGAACCGGATCATTTGAAGCGGGCTGACAGAGCCCGTCAGGGAGGAGATCGAAATGGCAGGACCGACCGGGAACCCCGGCCCTGATATAGCGGGGGTCGATAAGGTCAATATGGGCTTTATTGGGTTGATCGTGGCTGTTGCCACGATCGGCGGCTTTATGTTTGGCTATGACTCAGGCGTTGTGAACGGCACTCAGAAAGGCCTCGAGGGGGCCTTCAGTCTGGATGACGCCGGGCTTGGGGTCGCTGTTGCCGCGCTCCTACTGGGTTGTGCCGTCGGTGCCTTCGCCGCGGGCAAGCTGTCCGACATGATCGGGCGCAAGGGTGTGATGCTTTGGGCCGCCGTGCTCTTCATCCTGTCTGCCCTTGGCGCAGGCTTTGCCGAAACCTCCACACATTTCATCATTGCCCGATTCATTGGTGGACTTGGTGTCGGCGCAGCCTCCGTCCTTGCACCGGCCTATATCAGCGAGGTGACGCCTGCCTCCATCCGCGGGCGGCTTTCCAGCATTCAGCAGATCATGATCATCACAGGTCTGACCGGTGCCTTCCTTGCCAACTATGCGCTTGCCCGATCGGCAGGTGGCTCAACCGAGGCCTTTTGGGGCGGTATCGCAGCCTGGCGCTGGATGTACTGGCTTCAGGTCGTGCCGGCGGGCATCTATCTTTTTGCCTTGACGCTCATCCCGGAGAGCCCACGCTACCTGGTCGTAAAGGGACGTTTTGCCCAGGCCGAAAGTGTTCTGGCCCGCTTGTTCGGCCCGGAGGCGGCCTCACGCAAAGTGGCAGAGATCCGCGCCTCCCTGACCACAGATCACAAACCCAAGCTTTCTGATGTTCTGGATCCGATCACCAAAAAGGTGCGGCCCATTCTGTGGGCTGGCCTGATCCTGGCCGTCTTCCAGCAACTGGTCGGGATCAACATCGTCTTCTACTACGGTGCTGTTCTTTGGCAGTCGGTGGGCTTTTCCGAGAATGACGCCCTGCTGATCAATATTCTGTCGGGTACACTCTCGATCCTGGCCTGTCTGGGCGCGATTGCCGTGATCGACAAGATCGGCCGCAAGCCCCTCCTGCTTGTGGGCTCAGCCGGTATGGCGGTCACACTGGGCATAATGGCCTGGTGCTTTTCCCAGGCACAGACCATTGACGGGGCCCTGTCCCTGCCCATGAATATTGGCCCTGTCGCCCTGATTGCGGCCAACGCCTATGTGGTCTTCTTCAACCTAAGCTGGGGTCCGGTCATGTGGGTCATGCTGGGCGAGATGTTCCCCAACCAGATGCGGGGATCGGCCCTGGCGATTGCCGGGTTTGCCCAGTGGATCGCCAACTTTGCAATCTCGGTCAGTTTCCCGGCCATGGCGTCCGGGTTGGGGCTCAGCCTGACCTATGGTTTCTACGCTGTGAGCGCGGTGATTTCGTATTTCCTCGTCCAGGCCTGGGTGAAGGAGACACGCGGACGCGAACTTGAAGACATGACAGGCTGAAGCATGTCGATCGAAGGCTGCACTGTCCCTGAGTTGATCTGGGATGTTCGAGCGGAGCTGGGTGAAGGCCCGGTCTGGGACGACCACAGGGGCTGTGTTTGGTTTGTCGATATCAAGGGGCGAAGGCTGCATCGACACGACCCCGTGACAGGCGCAAACACGAGCTGGATAACCCCGGATCAAACCGGGTTTGCTCTGCCCGCAGAGGATGGATCCCTGATCTGCGGGGTAAGGGGCGGGCTGCACCGGTTTGATCCCGAAATGGGGGATTTCAATCCGGTGCTGCCGGTCGACCTCGATCGCCCGGGCAACCGGCTCAATGACGGCTTCGTGGACCCCGAAGGGGGACTGTGGTTTGGAACAATGGACGATGGTGAAGCCGCTCGGACGGGTGCCCTTTACCGTTGGTTCAAAGGCCAACTCGAGCGACATGATGACGATTACGGCATAACCAACGGGCCCGCCATGAGCCCGGATGGTACGGTCGTCTATCACCACGACACCGTCGATCGAACCATCTTCGCCTATGATCATCACCAGGGGCACCTTCGCAACAGACGGGTCTTTGCGGTTCCACTCAATGGGTATCCGGATGGCCCGGCCGTCGATGTCGATGGAACGCTTTGGGTGGGTTTGTTCCATGGCCATGGCGTGGGGCGGTTCAGGCCGGATGGGCAAGAACTCGAGGTCATGCCCTTTCCAGTACCGACCGTGACCAAGGTGGCTGTTGGTGGG
>JBFZCB010000095.1:0-5816 GCA_041308165.1 Caulobacterales bacterium | reverse complement strand
AACCCCTGGGCGTGGCTATCATCGACGATGACGATGACTTCCGCGCCGCCCTGGCTGAAAGACTGTCACTGGCCGATTTCGAGGTCTCTTCCTTTGCCTCTGCTGAATCCGCGCTGAAAATAATCGGCCCGACCTTTCAGGGCGTGGTCGTGTGCGATCTACGAATGCCGGTTACGGATGGTCGTCAGTTCCTTGGACGACTTCAGGTCGTAGACCCCGATCTGCCGGTCATCATGATCACTGGGCATGGCGACATCGCTGATGCCGTGGATGCCATGCGCAACGGAGCCTATGATTTTGTGGCCAAGCCGTTTCCCTTCGAGCGCCTTCGCGACAGTCTGAACCGGGCCCTGGAAAAGCGCGCTCTGGTCATGGACAACCGACGTCTCGTTACGGCGGCCGGAAAGGCGGGGCTGGAGTTACCATTGCTGGGCAATGGCGAAGCCATGAGCCGATTGCGTGATGCCATCATTCAGCTGGCGGATGCGCGAATGGATGTCCTGATTGAGGGCGAAACCGGGGTCGGAAAGGAAGTGGTCGCTCGTGCTCTGCACAATAGCGGGCGCCGGCGTATCCACCCTTTTGTGGCCGTTAACTGCGGAGCCCTGCCAGAAGGATTGATTGAAAGCGAGATGTTTGGCCATGAGGCTGGAGCCTTTGCCGGAGCCCTTAAGCGCCGTGTCGGCCACATCGAGCAAAGCCATCGCGGAACGCTCTTTCTCGATGAAATCGAGAGCATGCCCCTCCCTGTCCAAGTAAAGCTTTTGCGCGTGATCGAAGAACGCGAAGTCCAACCCATTGGGGCTGCACAACCCCGTGGCCTCGATCTTCGCATCCTGGCATCCTCTAAGATTGACCTTGAGGGTGCCGTCAGGAACGGCACCTTTCGCGAAGACCTTTTTTATCGCCTGAATGTCATAAAGCTCCTGGTGGCGCCTTTGCGGGAGAGACGCGAGGACATCGCGCTATTGTTTGCCCATTTTCTGAACAGAGCCGCCCACAGGGAACAACGTACACCGCCTCCAATGTCGGCTGCGGTGCGTCGTCACCTGCTGGAGCACAACTGGCCGGGCAATGTCCGAGAGCTGGCCCATTTTGCGGAGAAAGTGCTGGCCGGGATCGAGCCAAGTGCCCTCTCAGAGCCCTCTGCTGCGGAGGCAAGCCTGACTGAACGGGTCGAGGCCTATGAAGCCGCCTTGCTAAGAGAGGCCCTTGAGCATACGGCAGGCGACGTTACGGCCGTCCAGTCCCGACTGCGGCTGCCACGCAAGACACTCTACGACAAGCTGAAGCGCCACGGGCTCAGGCCTGCAGATTTCCGCGCGAACCGACTTTGACGATGGAAGCCGGACCTTCCGATCCCGTCCAGCAGCATTGATCCTCAACGCTTTTTCCCAAGCTCAGCGGCTATATCCTTGATCATCTTTCCCACCTTGCGATGGGCCGATGTCAGTTGATCACGTGTGACCCCCCAGCGCTTCATCCAGTATTCGACCGCCTGTCTTTCGGACAGGTCGAGGCGATCCTTGTCTATGAAACCACGCTTGTCCTTCAGTCCGGCCATGCAGACCTCCTTCCAGGACCCATCCTACAGGAATGCCGGCCCGGATCGCATGGATCCGGGCCGGGGATGATCTTTTTTTCTGGTCTGACGGATAAAGGGGCCGCCGGACACCACCACGGTGTTAGGGGGTTTCAGTGATCTGAAGCGTCGCACTGGCTGTGCTGCTGCCGAAGGTGCCGACCCAGATGTCATAGGTTCCCGATTGCGGACGACGGAAGACGACCTGTGCGTCACCGTCACCATAGCTGTCATCATCACACGACCAGCTTCCGTCCGGCCCGTTGATGATCAGCGTCGTGTCCGCCGACGATATGGTTCTAAAGACAAGCGGGAAGGACCCGGCTGTGTATGTCACTTCAAAATCGGGGGCCCGGCTGATCATGCCCGTGCAGGATCCTGGTAGCGCACTTCCGTTGACGCTTCCGCCTGCGGTTACCGTGACTGTATAGGGATCCGGCGTAAAGCCGGCTCTAAGCGAAATCTCGCCATAGGTTGCCGTCAGACTGGCGTCCTGTGCGGATGCGGCACCGGCCATCATCATGGCGGCAAGGGAAACAACAGCTAAAACTCTCATGGTATCTTCCTCCCGGGACGATGGGCGAGACGTCGCCGATGTCCGAATACCTCACGATATCGCCGATATCTGGCCCGCTTCACAGCACCATAGTTATGGTCCTTTCCTCCCCGGGTTGCATCAGGCCTGTGCAAGCCATTAGTCAGGGTCGGCGAGCTTGGCCGAAAGAACAATGATCTGCTGGGGCGGAATTGCCCGCCTGGGAACTCGGGGCTGGAATGACACAACTCACACGATCCGACGGACCGCAGGAACCGGAGCAGAGCCATCTTGACGGTTTCGTTCAGAGGTTTTTGCCTGAACTCCCGATCCGTTTGCAGAAGCTTCTGGGCTTCCTAATCGTCATCCTTGTCCTCCAGGCAGCTTACTGGGGTGCGATTCAGCCCATTTTCTTGTCCACTCCCCAGTCCAAGGAGATTGACCGCATCAGCTTTGTGCGGACCGAAGTCTCGGAACTGACTGAACCAACGCAGAAAGCCGCAGCCAATGCGACCTACAAGCCCGTTGAGCTACCATTTACAGACTGCTGTGACCCCGCATACTTTGCTCTCAGGCTAACGTTTGAGCTACCCGCCATCCCACCTGAGGGCCTGGGCATGGCCACCGCCCAACAGGTCGACAACTACATTCTCATGGTCAATGGATCGACCGTCTTGTCTGAAGGCAGGATGGAGTTTGGCCAACAGACCTTTCATGGCCAACAACCAAGACTGCTGCGCTTTCCCTCTGGTCTCCTTCGCCAGGGTGAAAATCAGATCACCCTGATCACTGTGCGTCAGGGCTTCCCCTACACCGACCTCTACCCACCGATCCTCGGACCCTATGAACAGGTCGCTCCCTGGGGAGCCTACCGGATCTGGCAGGCCAACGAGCTCTCGCTGATCAGTGGCTGGACCACATTCCTGCTGGGCCTGTTCGCCCTCTTGATGTTGTGGCGAACGCAGAACCCGCGCTTTGCTATCTGGCTCATGCTCCTCTGCTGGAGCTGGACGGCTCTCATTGCCTATGGTCTCTTTTTCACCCCACCCTTCGGTGGGATAGGCAGGATGATCGCCTTTTTTACAGTCAACAGCCTCGTATCGGCGGCTCTCCTGGGGTTTATCGATGCCTGGACCGGACGGTCTTTCAAATGGCTGCAGATCGGCATAGCGGCAGTCTGGCTGATCTTTGCACAAGGGGTTTCGCTCGCCCTTGTCCTTTTGCCCATGCCATTGCCCTATGACGCGGCCTCGATCGTCTGGATGGGGTTCTCGCTGCTATTCGGCCTCCTCATCGTCCTGCGCCTTCTGTGGCATTTCGTAACCGTGGATGAACCGCGCAGACTGGAAGCTGCCCTGCTGTCAATCTGTGCGGTCTGCATCATTCTCGATGCCCTGGGCGAGACGTTCGGCCTCAATGCAGGAGGCTATCTTCGCGAAGTTGCCCCCCTACTCCTGCTGTCTCTTGTAGCCGCCTTCCTCCAGAGAAACTTCACACTCTTCCAGTCCTCGTTTGCGCTGAACACAATGCTTGGCGAACGCCTGTCTGCACGCGAGGCTGAGCTCTCCGAGGCGCACGCGCGAGAGCGCGAGCGCGTCCGGAGCCAGGCTCATGATGACGAGCGTCGGCGCATCATGCGAGACATGCATGACGGCCTGGGAAGCCAGCTGATGGGTTTGCTGCTTTCGGCACGCCGTGGGGTCGCCGACCCTGAAAAGACGGCTGAAGGGCTCCAGAGCGTTATCGACGAGATGCGGCTGATGATCGATTCAATGGATTCTGTGGGGGAATCCCTCGGATCGGCACTGATGACGTTTCATGACCGAGTGCGGCCAAGGATCGAGGCCGGAGGCTTTGTCCTCGAATGGATCAATACCGTCGACAACCCCCTGCCCGACTACCCACCCCGTGCAGTGCTTCAGGTCTTTCGGGTCCTGCAGGAGGCTGTGACCAACGCACTCAAGCATTCGGGCGGCGACAGGATAACCGTCCATATTTCAGATGCCGACACCGGCAGGCTGAACCTTACCGTTTCGGACAATGGCGCAGGCCTTAAACCCTCCCCGCACGCCGGACGCGGGCTTCGCAACATGCAGACTCGCGCCAGCATGATTGGTGCGTCCCTGACAGTCACCGGAGACGACACCGGAACCCGGATCTGCCTGTCCCTTTCGCCCTCGATCGAGGCCCAGTGATGGACTCCCTGCCCCGACGCATCGCCATTCTCGAGGATGATCCCTTTATCCGGGAGCATTTCATCGAGATCATTACCTCGACCTCGGACCTCAGTGTCTGCGCCGTCGCCACATCGATAAGCGAAGTCCCACTTCTGATCGAGGCCAGGCCGGATCTCCTGCTTGCCGACATCGGCCTGCCGGACGGAAGTGGGTTGGATAGTCTACCCTCCATAAAGGCCGAGACAGGCTGCAAGGCCCTCATCATAACCGCCTTTGGCGACCGCGAGACCGTCGTTGCGGCCCTGGGTGCAGGCGCAGACGGCTATCTCCTGAAGGACAGTGCTCCTTCGGTAATCCTCGACGGTGTTCGGGTCACGCTGGATGGCGGGGCTCCGATCAGTGCGGCCGCTGCCGTCTATCTGCTCGAGCGACTGCGTGCGAATCCGGAGCCCCTCAGACTGGAGCCAGACCCCACAGAACACCTGACCCAACGCGAGACCGAGTTACTGGCCGTCTTTGCCCGGGGATCCAGTTACAAGGAGGCGGCCCGTCTCCTGGGGATATCACCGCTGACGGTCGGCAACCATGTCAAGTCGATCTACCGCAAGCTTGCCGTAAACTCTCGTGGAGAAGCTGTCTATGAAGCCGTCCGTCAGGGTAAACTTGACCTCGGCCGTCACTGAGCCCCGTCACGGGCCGCCCTTGGACCATGGGCACTCCAAGACGATGTTCTTATATTGTTCTTGCTTCAATCCCTAGATTCATACCCATATACCCGTGTCGCCAGGGCACCGCTCCGGCATCTCAGCGTTTGCGCGCCTCTCACGTCTCTGGGCTATGACCGAAAAGCACAACTTCATCCGCGTCCGCGGCGCGCGCGAGCACAACCTCAAGGGCGTGGATGTCGACATCCCTCGCGAAAAGCTTGTCGTGCTGACCGGTCTGTCTGGTTCGGGAAAGTCCTCTCTGGCGTTCGACACCATCTATGCAGAGGGTCAAAGACGCTATGTGGAAAGCCTGTCTGCCTATGCCCGCCAGTTCCTTGAACTCATGGGCAAGCCCGATGTTGACCTGATCGAGGGCCTGTCTCCCGCCATCTCCATCGAACAGAAAACGACCTCGAAGAATCCGCGCTCCACAGTCGGCACCGTCACTGAAATCCACGACTACATGCGCCTGCTTTGGGCCCGAGTGGGCGTACCCTACTCCCCAGCGACCGGTTTGCCGATCGAAAGCCAGACCATCTCGATGATGGTCGACAAGCTGACGGCACTTCCCGATGGCGAACGTATCCTGCTCCTTGCGCCTGTCGTCAGAGGTCGCAAGGGCGAGTACAGGAAGGAAATAGCCGAGTGGCAGCGTCTGGGTTTCCAGCGGCTTAAAATCGATGGGCAGTTTTACGCTATCGAAGAGGCTCCGGCGCTCGACAAGAAGTTCAAGCACGACATCGATATCGTCGTAGACAGGATCGTGACGAAGTCAGGACTTGAAAGCCGGTATGCCGATAGCCTCCAGACCGCTC
>JBFZCB010000094.1:0-4671 GCA_041308165.1 Caulobacterales bacterium | reverse complement strand
TCAATCTAGGACCTGAGGCGGCCAGGATTACGGTTCAGGATGTTGAGGCCTCTGATCCGGTCAGCGAGATCGGGGGATTTCGCCGGCGCGTCTTCTATTCGGCGGGGCAGCAGGTGCTGTTCAATCGCTGCCTTAGCCATCAGGGTTCCAACGACTTTGTGCTGGGTCATGCTGCGGCTGGCCCGAATGTTTTCCTGGACTGCAGGGCTACGGATGCCCATGGGGCATCAGGGCCGATCGAGAGTTGGGCGTCTGGCGCGCTCTTTGACAATGTTGTTGTCAGGGGAGGAGCGTTGAGGCTTACCAACCTGGGGCGAGAAGGCCAGGGTGTAGGCTGGGCCGCTGCCAACTCTGTGCTCTGGAACTGTCAGGCGACAGACGTGGAAGCCGTCATGCCGCCCGACGCCCATAATCTGGCTATCGGATGCAAGGGTGTGGTGACGGGCGATGGTATCGTCGAACATCCGGGCATCGAGCCGTTCCGGGATTTTCATCGTGCCGAACCGGCACGGCCCCACAGCCTCTATCGCGCCCAGCTTGCAGAACGGCTGGGTCCTGAGGGCCTTGAAGCCCTGGCAAGGCCTCGCTACCCGCCCCCCGGCGACGTGCCCGTGCAAACAGAAGATGAGCTTCGGGCCTGGCAGTCCGCTCGCGA
The DNA here is from genome assembly GCA_041308165.1 of Caulobacterales bacterium. Taxonomy (GTDB): domain Bacteria; phylum Pseudomonadota; class Alphaproteobacteria; order Caulobacterales; family Caulobacteraceae; genus Brevundimonas. Next base: position 4,016 of record JBFZCB010000094.1, on the reverse strand, counting down.
GCGCGAACAGTCTTCAGCCGGGCCCTTGCGGATAGAGGCGGGGCGTTTTGTCATCGATGGACAGGACGCCTGGAGGCGACGGGTCGGATATTCCTGGTTTCAGGGGCAGATGCCGCCGGTACTGGCGCGTACTTTCGGGCCGGCCATTACCCGGTTTGCGCCGGGGCGCGACGGGATCGGCGCTACCGACAACCTTGCCGAAACCGTCGCCAATATGAGCCAGGGCGATATCTTTTATCAACACTTCGGCCTCTGGTACGATCGAAGGCGTGTTGATCACAATTACTTCGGTGCACCGGATGAGCGGACGGGCGAGGTCTGGGGTCCCTTCATGGAACAGCCCTGGGGACGTAGCGGTGAAGGTCGTGCCTGGGATGGTCTGAGTAAATACGATCTGACCCGATTCAATCCCTGGTATTTTGACCGTGTGAGCGCCTTTGCACAGGAGGCGGATCGGCAGGGGCGCGTCCTTTATTACAACTTCTATTTCCAGCACGCCCTGCTTGAGAGCCGCTCGCATTATGTGGACTTCCCCTGGCGTCCAGTGAATGCTCTGCAGTCGACGGGCCTGCCCGATGAGGTTCCGGCAGCCCAGGTTTTCTATGACGTGTTTGACCCTGTCCGCCGCGACCTGCACCGACGATATATCTTCCACAGTCTGGATGTCCTCAAGGGGCGTACCAACGTCGTCTATGGCATTGATCGCGAGTATTCGGGTCCGCTGGCCTTCGTAGAGTTCTGGCTGGATACGATACAGGAATGGGAGGTCAGGAACGCCCAGGACGTCAAGGTCGTCCTCGAAATTCCAAAGGCTCAGCTCGATGCGCTCCTCGGTGATCGGCGCAGGCGAGCCCTTTTTGACGCCATGGCCATTCATCACTGGCTCTACAGGCATGATGGGACCCTGTTTGCCATCGTCGGGGGCATCGATCGGGCCCCTCGCGAACAGCGAGAGGCCTTCGCAGCGTCGGCGAGCGTTAATGGCGATGCGGCCAGCCCGCGCACAGCGCTGTGGGACACGACCCCGGCGATGCGTTACCGCGCCTGGCGAGAATACGCCGACAAGGCACCGGAACTTGTGTTCCTGTTTCCTGAGGACCTCTTTCCCGATCTGACCCGGGCTGTGGAGGCCCGTCTGCCAGCAGATGTCCGCAGGGCGTCCTTAATGACGGATGAGGCAAGGACCGAGGATGGCGAGCCGTCCAAAACCGCCTGGGCGCTGGTTACGCCCTCGGGGGGCCGGCTGGTCTATTCCATTGATGGTGCGCCTGTGCACCTTTCAGTTATTGGGAGATGGAGCGTGCAGTGGATCGGGTCGAAGTCCGATCAGGTGCTGCAAACCCGGTCCACGGGCGCCAAGCTGGAGCCGCCTACTCAGTTGCTTGGCCAGGCCTGGGCAGCCTGGCTCACACCCGACACAATCAGGCCCTGAGATAAAATTTACTTTGTCCGCATTGTGGCAGTCGACAAATGCCGGAATTTGATTCAGGATGACACCGGTGGACAAAGAGTCGTCCGCCCATAATCAGCCACCCGTCCAGCATCCTTGCTGCAAGATTGGGGCACCACCAGAGGGGAAGAACTATGAAGTCACGAAACACAATGGGCGCGAGTCTGTCTGGCTCGGTGTCCCTGCTTGCCCTGGCCGCTGGTGCAGCGGGCATGCTGATGGCGGCGTCGCCGGCCTTGTCCCAGACGGCGCCACAGCAAGACGCAACTGAGGTTGAAGAGATTGTCGTAACCGGCATTCGCGCCTCACTAGCCAGCGCTTTGACCGAAAAACGTCGATCGAACACGATCGTTGATGTCATCAATGCTGAAGACATCGCTGACTTCCCGGATGCCAATCTCGCGGAATCGCTGCAGCGCATTCCCGGTGTCTCAATCGACCGTGAGAATGGCGAAGGGAACTCTATTTCCGTTCGCGGTCTGGGCGGCGACTTTACTCGGGTCCGCCTGAATGGTCTGGAAACACTGTCCACTTCAGGTGCCAGCAATGCCGATGGAGCCCTTCGCCGCGACCGCGGCTTTCAGTTCAATACCTTCGCCTCTGAGCTCTTCAGTTCGCTGCGGGTCCAGAAGTCAGCGGACGCGGTCACCGATGAAGGATCGCTTGGGGCCACAGTCGACCTGATCTCGGGCCGCCCCTTCAACTTCCGCGAACGTCGCCTGGCCCTCTCGGTCCAGGATGCCTTCTATGAGAACGGCGAGACCCATAACCCTCGCGTGGCGCTCTTGGCTTCGGATCGCTGGGACAGCAAGATCGGTGAGTTCGGAGTGCTCGGCTCACTGGCCTACAATGAGCGCAAGCAGCAGATCGATAGCTACCAGCGCGGCGTGGGCTCCAATGAATACACCTATCGCGGCGCGACCTTTAACAATGTCGGGACCGGGACATCGGGCGATCATCAGGGCTTTGCCCTACCCATCGGTACCAATGCAGCGACAGCTCTGCCGCGTGTCACCAATCCCGAGGCACGCAACCTGTTGATCGGGTCAAACCCCGCTGCCTATGCCCTGCTCCATCCGAACGGGACCCGAGGTTCATTGGTACGGATCCCGTCGCTGGCCACATTAAACCATCGTCAGGTCGAACAGGACCGCCTGGGGGTTACGCTCTCGTTCCAGTGGCGGCCAACCGACCGGACGACGGTTAGTGTGGACAACCTCTATTCAGAGATGACCCAGGTCTCGACCAACTACCAGATCGGCGTGGTCGGGCTGAATCGCAATAATACCAACGGCAACCGCTCAACGACGTCTTTCAGCTATCAGACGGCACCAACATCGAGCGCCACGAACGACAGCTACCGTAACCGTCGCGCCATATACGCCAACTGCGCGGCGCAAGATGCAACGCCGTTCCGCGCGGCCATCGACTGTGGACAGGCACGGTACGGAAATGTCCCCGTGTTCACGACTGCGCCGGGAGCCAGGAACAACACGCTGAATCCAAACACGGGCAGCTTCAACCCCAATAATCTGGAAGTCTATGACTACTACAACCAGCCGGGCTCGGTCGGCTATGTGGCGCATCCCAACTTCCTTGCCATGCGAGGAGCCTTCATTGGCAGACCCTCGGTCCGGGTTCTTGATGCAGCCCTGAGCCCAACGGGGGCCAATGCAGATTATCTGGTCCTGTCCAACCTGGACATGCGTTCAGCTGTCGACCAGGGAGGCTATACGACCGAGTTCCGCCAGAACTCGATCCATTTTGATCACCGTTTTTCCGACCGTCTGAGAATGGAGTTGCTCTATGGCAGCTCTGAATCCTCCAACGAAAATCTCGGGCTGCTTGCCGACTTCATCCGGCTGGATTCGGGCCAGGGCGTCCCGGGAGATGATTATTTCGTCTATGATGCGCGTGGTGGTGGCACCATGCCCGTGATGGATTTTGGCTTCGACGTGGCCGATCCGACCAAGTGGAACTTCGTCAAAGGCTATTCAGCCCTGCGGAACTTCAGGACGATTACGGAGAACGGATATGAAACAGCCAAGATCGACCTCACCTGGGATATAAATGACGACTACACCCTGCGCTTCGGCGGCGCACAACGGGCCTTCGACTTCTATTACACCCGCTTTGAGCGTCTGATCGCCGATACCATGGTGCCCAGTCTGCTGGAGGGCGTACGTTCCGGACTGGCTCCGGCAACGACGGTCGCTCAGATGGGGCAGGTTGTGGAATGGGGCAGGGGCCTTGATGTGTCGCAGGGCACACCGACGCGCTTCTTTACACCGAACCTTGGTGCCTTCCAGCAGCGCTTCGGCTTTGACTGTGACTGTGTCAATGACTGGGGTGACTGGCGCATGACCGACCTGCGCAACGGTGGGGTCAATACCTTCTGGGTCGATGAGGAAAGCACCGGCTACTATGCCCAGCTCGACTTCCGCAAACTGGTCTTTGGGCGCGATCTGCGGGGTAATGCCGGCGTGCGTTACGTGGAGACCGAGGTCAATGCCCGCGGCCGGACGCCCAGCGGACGTCCTGTTGAAAACAGCAATGACTATAGTGA
>JBFZCB010000093.1:0-4656 GCA_041308165.1 Caulobacterales bacterium | reverse complement strand
CCTATGTCGTCTACGGCTGCCTCGCCAATGGCGGCACGACCCTGATGTTCGAAGGCGTGCCGAACTACCCTGATGTGCGCCGCTTCTGGCAGGTTGTGGACAAGCACCAGGTCGAGATCTTCTATACGGCCCCCACCGCACTCAGGGCGCTTATGCGCGATGGCGACGAGCCCGTGACCTCATCCAGCCGGAAATCCCTTAGGCTGCTCGGCACGGTTGGCGAACCGATCAATCCCGAAGCCTGGCGCTGGTACCACGAGATCGTGGGAGAAGGACGGCTGCCGATTGTTGATACCTGGTGGCAGACTGAAACCGGAGGCGCGCTGGTTTCACCGCTCCCCGGTGCGACAGATCTCAAGCCAGGGTCAGCAACAAAGCCCCTGCCGGGCGTTGAGCTTGAACTGGTCGATGCCGAAGGCCGCATCCTTGAAGGGGCCGCAAGCGGAAACCTATGCATTACTGACAGCTGGCCGGGCCAGATGCGCACCGTCTGGGGTGACCATCAGAGGTTTTTCGAGACCTATTTCTCGACCTATCCCGGGAAGTATTTCACGGGCGACGGCTGTCGTCGCGATGAGGACGACTATTTCTGGATCACAGGTCGGGTCGACGACGTCATCAATGTCTCCGGCCATCGGATGGGCACCGCCGAAGTCGAGAGCGCCCTGGTCCTTCATGACGACGTCGCCGAAGCTGCAGTCGTGGGCTTTCCTCATGATATCAAGGGTCAGGGAATTTACGCCTATGTGACGCTCAACAAGGGTGTGGAAGCCACCGACATCTTGAAGAAGGCCCTCATCGCCCATGTGCGTAAGGAGATCGGTCCGATTGCCGCGCCCGATGTGATCCAGTGGGCTCCGGGCCTTCCCAAGACACGATCGGGGAAGATCATGCGTCGGATCCTGCGCAAGATTGCAGAGAACGATCTCGGCGCTCTGGGGGATACTTCGACCCTGGCCGACCCGTCCGTCGTCGATGACCTAGTAAAAAACCGGGCTGGCTAGGGCCAGCCCGGTATAAGTACTTAGGTTCAAGCCCCGGAGGTCATTGCCTCCGGGGCCTTTCCATTACTGGATCGGCTGCTCTTCAATGGGCATACCCAGCGCCTCAAGCTGAGGCCTGACCACCGAGGCATCGCCAACCACGACCCAGACAAAGCGGTCAGGATCAATAGCGGCTCTGGCTGCTGCGTCCATTTCAGCCGGTGTAAGGGCACGGGTCCGGCTGGCAACCGTCTCAGGATAGTCGTCGGGGCGACCGAAAAGGACGTTCGAAGACATGGCCCCCAGGATCTGGCCCGACGTCTCATACTGACCCGCCAATGAACGTGTATTTCCGCTGACAGCTCGGTCCCGCTCGGCCTGGGTCACACCATCCGTATCGAGAAAACGCCTGTACTGGGCAAGCAGTGCCGCGATGGATTCTCCAGTGCGGTTGGCCTGGACGGGCGCATTGATGAAATAGGGGATGCGGTTCTGAAGCAGGTTGAGACTGCCCCGGACCCCATAGGACCAGCCCTTCGTCTCACGAAGATCGGCATTGATCCGCGAAAGGAAGTCCGCACCGAGGATCGAGTTTGCAACATTGAAGGTCAGGGTATCGTCCCGACCCGTCATTGGAAGAAGCTGGCCTGCCAAGATCAGTGACTGGGGCGACTGTGGCCGATCGATCAAGACGATGCGTGAACGGGGCTCGGGCGGCTGGACATCAAAGCGCTTCTCACCCTTCGTCGTGGCCGGGGCACGCCAATCACCCATGGCCCGGTCAAGTTCGACCCTGACCTCGGCAAGCGGCTTGTCTGACACCACAAAGATCGTCGCATTATCAGGCCTGATCCAGGTCGCATATTCATTGGCCAGATCCGAAACAGAGAGAGCCTGGATCGTTGTTGCATCCCCGGTACCTGTAAATCCGCGGCCATAAGGGCTTCCAGAGCCATAAAGGAGCGGTGGAAGCGCCCTCTGGGCGATTGCAGCCGGTTGTGTCCTTTCACTTGATATCGAGGTCAAACGCTGAGCCTTGACGCGCTGAAACTCTGTTTCACCCATGGCTGGATTGCGCAGAATATCGGCAAAAAGCGCCAGTGAGGGTGCGAGATTGGCGGTTGGGGTGGACAGGCTTGCAGTGGAGCGATCAATCGAAGCTCCAATGTTGATACTGGCCCCCAGCCTTTCCTGGGCCTGCGCCAGGTCATTTGCGCTTCGCGTCTTCGTGCCTTCATCCAGAAGATTCAGCATCAGGCTATGGGCACCAAGACGGTCATGTCGGTCAGCCGCAAAGCCGGCATCAAATGAGACCGAAACCCGTGTGACAGGAAGCGTATCCACCTGGGCGTAGACGACCTGGATACCATTGGACAGTTGAGTGCGCTCAACCGTCGGGAAATCAAGATCCTGAACCTCGCCAATCTCCGGCATAGGCGGACGAGCAACACGCTGGATCGGGGCAGCCTCCACCGGCGCGGCTCCTGCAGGCGCTGCAGCGGCCTCGACATAGGCTTCACGATCGCCCGGCTCAATGGTGATGGAGGCGACAGGCCGGGTCAGCCAACGCTGCATGGCAGCCTTGACCTGGGCGGGGGTGACCGATGCATAGGCCTCAAGCTCACGCTTGTAGTGGTCTGGGTCACCAGCATAGAGTTGACCCTCGGCAAGGGTAGAAGCCTTACCATTAACCTGCTCGAGGTTCTGGAGAACGGCGGCCACATAGCGTGTTGCGACCCGCGCAACCTCCTCCTCGGTCGGTCCGTTCTGGATCATGTCGGCCATGACCGCATCAAGACGAGCCGAGACAGCGGCGGCATCCTCTCCGGGTTTCACATTCGCAGTGACCCCGAACATTCCGACGCGCTGAAAGGCCTGCAGGCCTGCGCTTACGGATACTGCGGTCTGATCACCACGGACCAGGGCGTTATCGAGGCGCGAACTTGCCAGCCCACCAAGGATTGAAGCCCCGACGGAGAGGGGGACAGCATCCTCGCTCAGCATACCGGGCACAGCCCAGTTGCGGGTCAATCTCGTATTGGCCACCCTGTCGCGCATTGTGATTGAAACCGGTGCCGCAAGCGTGGGCACTTCAGCCTGGGCCGGGGTATTGACTGGCCCACGGGCAATGGCACCGAAATAGCGCTGAGTGAGCGTACGGGCGGTTGCCTCATCTATATCGCCAGAGAGGACAAGCACTGCGTTGTTGGGGCCATATTTGTCCCGGAACCAGTTGCGAACCGTCTCCAGGCTGGCTGCATCCAGATCCGCCATGGACCCTATAGTGGAGTGCCGATAGGGATGGCCTTCAGGGAACAGCGCCTCAAGCCGGGCATATTGGAACAGACCATAGGGCTGATTGTCACCTTGACGCTTTTCGTTCTGAACGACGCCTCGCTGGAGATCGAGCACCTCCTGCCCAACCTCTCCAAGCAGGTAGCCCATGCGATCGCTCTCAAGAAACAGCGTCTGTTCAAGGGCGGGCGTCGGAACGGTCTGGAAATAGTTCGTGCGATCAAACCAGGTCGTGCCATTCAGACTTGTGGGGCCCAGAGCCCGCATGCGACCAAGATAGCTGCCGGGCGCGTTCTCTGAGCCCCCAAACATAAGATGCTCAAACAGGTGAGCAAAGCCGGTTGAACCCGCCGGCTCATCCTTTGAGCCCACATTGTACCAGATCGAAACGGCAACAACCGGGGCCTTTCTGTCCTCATGTACGACCACGGTGAGGCCATTATCCAGCTGGAACCGGGTCCAGGGAATGTTCACCTCAGCCACAAGCTCGGAAACGGGTGCCGCACGCAGTTCCTGGCCTTGCATGGCACTGGCCGAATTGGCACTCAGGGCTGGTGGTAGGGCAAAGGCCACGGCAGGCATGGTCGCCGCCAGGATGGCAGCGAGAGAGACGGCGCGAAGTCGCATGAATACAGTCCTTCTTCAGCGAAAGCGGCAGAATACCAGCCGCAGGTCGAACATACGCAACGACCTAAGAACGAATATGGACAAAATACTGGCGATCCGTCCAACACTTAACGCGACCTTGGGGCCGTTCTCGTGTGCTGGACCAGGCCTGACCTGCAGCCTTTTGGGCCGGGACTAACCCAAACGGCATTGTCCGGCGATGCGCAGGCCCTGGAACCACCCCGACCCGCAGCCGGAATCCAATACAGACCCAGCGCATGGAAATAGCTGCAGAGCCATTCTTGCAATCGTTTGCAATTATCCTTAGAGGGATGGCAATGTCGCCAAGACTGGCTGCTGAACCTGTGAGGATGGGCGTTCGATCATGGACATGAAGGACATCCGAGCGGCACCGGAATGGGCCACGCTGGAGAGCAAGGTTCGGCGTGTGTACGGTCACAATCCAGACTGCGACCGGTTGCTGGAGAGGATCCAGGACCGACTTTTGAGCGCGGCTGAACATCGACGACCGGAGCTGCGTGACCATGATCAGGTCCGCAGCCAGTCCCCTGGATGGACTGAAGCCAACGGTGAAAGCATCTACACCTTCTATGTGGATCGGTTTGCTGGTGACCTGGCCGGACTACGGACCCGGCTGGACTATCTTCAAGAACTGGGGGTTCGCTGGCTACACCCCCTGCCCCTGCTCAAGGCCCGACCCGGTGACAGCGACGGTGGCTTTGCTGTTGCAGATTATCGCGAGGTTGAGCCG
>JBFZCB010000092.1:0-4339 GCA_041308165.1 Caulobacterales bacterium | reverse complement strand
GCAGGTGTCTTGAGAAAAAGTCGCAGCTTGGCCAATGCCGGCTCGCCGTCGCCGATGATGACAACTCGGGCACCGTCCATAGGTATGGAGGCAAGAAAAACGCGCATGTTAGGTCTATTCCCGGCAGTTGAAGCCAGTTCGGAACAGTGGCCTAACCAAGCGCGCAGCCATTCAACAAACGAGTTTGTCTGAACTGCCCGATAGGTTTTCTAACAAAGCCCCCTCGGAACAGGGCGGGTGCAGTTTTTCTCATGACCATGCAGAGAAGAAGTCGCTGGTGAACTCCACGGACCTAGGCCTATCTCGGCGGGCCAAACCGGAGCTCCAATGTCCGAAACCCTGACCTCCTCCAGCACGGCTGCGACAAAGCCAGATGCCCGCTCTCCGTTCCACGTCGCCCGCATTCTCTGGACGAAACGCTGGACCGAGCGCCTCTTCAGCTTCGCAGTGGAGCGTCCGGAAACCTTCAGGTTCCGTTCGGGTGAGTTCGTCATGATCGGACTGTTCGAGCCCCTGGGCGGAAAGCCTGTGTTGCGCGCCTATTCGATTGCGAGCCCGGCTTGGTCTGATGAACTGGAGTTCTACTCGATTCAGGTTCCGGATGGACCTTTGACATCTCGCCTGTCAGGTCTGGTCGCTGGCGATACCATTCTGGTCGGCAAGAAGCCGACCGGGACACTCGTTCTTGATGCTCTGACTTCGGGCCAAATCCTTTTCCTGATCGCGAGCGGAACCGGCCTTGCGCCCTGGCTGAGCGTGATCCGGGATCCTGAAACATGGGAGCGCTTTGACAGGGTCATCCTGACCCATACCGTTCGCCAAGCCGAAGATCTGGCCTATCGGGACATGCTGACACGGGAGCTGTTTGCTGATCCCCTGATCGGCGAGATGGCCTACGGGCGGTTTCAGTACTACCCCACAGTGACCCGCGAAGACTTCCCTACACCGGGTCGCCTTACCGACCGGATTGATAACGGTGAGTTCTTCGCCGACCTTGGCCTGCCTGCAGGCTTCAATGCACAAAGAGACCGCGTAATGCTCTGTGGTTCGACGTCCATGATCAAGGACCTTGCCTTGCACCTGCACGGCGCGGGACTGATCGAAGGCTCCAACTCCATGCCTGGACACTATGTCCTAGAGCGCGCCTTTGTCGGTTGAGATCTGAAAGACCTCATTATCGGATCTGACCTTCTGCAAAGGCCCTAACACTCCCTTTGGTCACATATTTTCACTTCTTGGCTCAGTTCACATGGCTGTCCAGACCTGATCGGGAACTGATGCTCGACCTTGAGGACCACAGGCGCTAAGGGCTCCCCTGTTTGGTGGCTGGTGTTGCATATGGCGGTCATTGAACTCCCTGATTGCCAAGAGGAGACGTGGCGATGCTGCGCGACCCGTCCGCCAAATACCGTCCGTTTCCCCAGGTCGATCTGCCCGACCGCCTCTGGCCCTCGCGCACCATCACACGGGCACCGCGCTGGCTCTCCACGGATCTCCGAGACGGCAACCAGGCCCTCATTGACCCGATGAATGCCGAGAAGAAGCAGCGCTTCTTTGACATGCTCGTTCGCATCGGTCTCAAGGAGATTGAGATCGGCTTCCCCTCAGCCGGAGCTACAGAGTTCGACTTCATTCGTGGTCTTGTCGAAAATGACAGCATTCCCGATGACGTGGTTCCTCAGGTTCTAACCCAGGCTCGTGCCGACCTCATCGAAACCACCTTCAACAGTCTTGATGGTGCGCGCTCAGCGGTCGTGCATGTCTACAACGCAGTCTCGCCCGCCTGGCGTCGCATCGTCTTTGGCATGGATCGACCCGAAGTGAAGGCGATTGCCACGACGGCCGCCAAACTCCTGCGCGACCAGGCTTCTCGCAGGCCGTCCACGGACTGGCGCTTCGAGTACAGCCCCGAGACCTTTTCCACTGCAGAACTTGAGTTCTCTCTGGAGTGCTGCGCTGCGGTCATGGATATCCTCCAGCCCACACCTGAGCGGCCCCTGATCCTGAACCTGCCTGCGACCGTCGAGGCCGCCACTCCAAACATTTATGCCGACCAGATCGAATGGTTTGGCCGTAACATTCCCCGCAGGGACAGCGTTATCCTGTCGGTACATCCGCATAATGACCGCGGTACCGGAGTAGCCGCCGCAGAGCTGTCAATCATGGCTGGTGCAGACCGCGTCGAAGGCTGTCTGTTCGGAAATGGCGAGCGTACGGGAAATGTCGACCTCGTGACACTGGCACTGAACCTTTACACTCAAGGCGTTGATCCTGAACTGGATTTCTCCAGTATCAGTGAGGTAGTCAAGACCGTCGAGTACTGCAATCAGATACCGGTTCATCCTCGTCATCCCTATGCAGGGGAACTTGTCTTCACGGCCTTCTCAGGCAGCCACCAGGACGCCATCAAGAAGGGGTTTGCCGCACAGGCCGCTCGAAATGACGAACTTTGGGATGTGCCCTACCTGCCGATTGATCCCGCCGATATCGGCTGCTCCTATGAAGCGGTGATCCGGGTGAACTCGCAGTCGGGCAAGGGCGGAGTGGCCTGGATTCTTGAGCAGGATAAGGGTCTAAAACTGCCAAAACGCCTTCAGGCTGACTTCAGTCGCCCGGTTCAGGCCCTGGCCGATGAACTTGGCAGAGAGCTGAACGCCGCTGACATCTGGCAGACTTTCCAGAAGGTCTATCATCTCACTGGTGATCAGCCCTTGCGTCTGATTGACTACCAGGAAGGTGCCGTCGTCGGAGGGGAGCGCGTGTTTTCAGGCCGGATCAGCCTGGATGGCGAAGTCCAGACCGTGAGCGGGCGCGGTAATGGGTTGATGTCCAGCGTGCTGAACGGGTTGCGCGACGGTATGGGGGTAGATCTTGATATTGCCGACTATCAGGAACATGCCATCGGTCACGGAGCGGAGGTTCAGGCTGCGGCCTATGTGGAATGCCGTACGGTCGACGGGCAAACAGTTTTTGGGGTCGGGATCGATGCCGATGTGGCTACAGCTTCCGTTAAGGCCCTTTTGAGTGCTGCGGCCACGGCAAGAGGCCAATAGTCTCTGCGGCCTTGGCAGGTGCGTCGGGCTTCACCTGCCCAAAACGCGAAAGGACGGTTGACCCTCTCCTTTCCGTTGCAAAGTCTGACACCTGGCTTACGGGGATTTTCAGAGCAGCAACGACGCAAGCCTGGCTTCTGCCGATGGCCTGTCGCAAGCCTATGCTGATAGTCGTTGCGATAAACGGTTTATGTTCGAGAGAACGGGCTACATGCCTCCAGAAGTACCGGAGTGGCCGAGCGGGCTTTGTGAAGCTTCGGGGGATCTAGGCCCATTCCTGAAGTCCTTTTCTGGATAGGCCTTGGCCTGGTCCTGAGCGCGCTCGGCTCTGTCATTATCCGTGAAATCTTGAAGCTGGGCTTGCCTCCAGCATCGACTTGGCTAGCAGTCGCCATCTCGATCAGTCGCGACTGGCCTCAGGACGAAAGTCAGGATCAAAGAGACAAGGTTCGCCATAGGCGGGTGCCAGTGCATCGCAACGTTGCACCACAGCTCCCAGGGAGGGTCGCTCCCCGGTCTCGATCCAGCTCATCAGTGAGGCCAACAGTGCCAAATACTGCGGTGCTGATAGTCTTGAATGCTCTGCCTCACGCACAAAGGTCTGGAACAGCAGGTCTCCCCTTCCCTGCGCCACCACAGTGTCCTGATACAAGGCGGCCATGCCAACTGAAGCCGTAGGATCAGAAATCCCATGAATGGTCACGGTCGGCAGCACGATCAGTCCACTCAGATCCGCATCATAGGCCAACATGGCCAGTGCGTGAGGGTCAGCTGAAAATCTCTCGACCCCGGCATTCAGAGCCACATCGTCGTCAGAACCGGCATAGCGCGTTTGGGCATTGCCGAAGGGATTTCCCCCCCCAAGCCGTTTGTGAACCAGGTCCTGGAAATGATTGGTTGCCCAAGCCAAATGAGCCACCAGCTGGCCCGGGTGAATGCCGGTTACGGCGAGGATATTCCTAAGGTTATCCGCCTGGACCTGCGATCTCTGGGCCTCAGGCAGGCCAAGACCGGTGCAGGCTTCAACCCGCCTTTCGATTTCGTTTCGCGGCATCCGACCTCCAGCGGGTAGCCCCTGCCAAAGCGGATACTGCACTTCCTCGGGTCGTGGATGATTGCGGCAGTAGTACTGGTAGACAACCCGCAGGTCGGCCCGAAAACCATAGGCCCTGGTTCCTCCGGCCAGGACGCCGCTGGTCAGAATGACACCGTCATAGTTGCGAGCTCCATCAATCTCCAAGGCATAGAGCTCAGCCGCCTTGGCAGCCACATTAGCCCCCCAGGAC
>JBFZCB010000091.1:0-3547 GCA_041308165.1 Caulobacterales bacterium | reverse complement strand
GCAACCTTCCGGGTGTCTGACGCGATCACGGCCCAGCTTGAAGCCAAGTACGTCACTGAAAACACAGTCGATATCTCGCAGCCTACGTTCTTTGACATCTTTATGTCGGATACCCAGACGGCGGGCGAAACCAACCGCATCCTCAGCACAGCGCAGTTTCTCCTGCGCTACTCCGACAACGCCTTCCTGCCTGCAAACGTGAAGGCAGCGATTGCGTCCAACCTGGTACAGAACTTCTCTGCTCCCACTGTGACCACTGCTGGCCAGCCCACAACCACAACGGCACGTGCCTGGGCTAACCACCGTATGTTCGGTCCCCAGCGTTTCCAGGACAACACGCGTGAACTGCAGCGTTATGTTGCTCGCATTCGCGGTGACTACGACCAGGTCTCGTTCATCAAGAACTTCAGCTGGGATCTGGCCTACACCTACGGCAAGATGGAAAACGAAAACCAGGAGAACGGCGTTGACGTTCAACGGTTTGCCATCGCGGCTGACGCTGTTGTGGACACCGCTGGCCGCGTGAACGGTCGTCCTGGCGAAATCGTCTGCCGGGCTCGCCTGATCGCTGCCACGGGCGGTACGCCGTTCGACTGGAACCTCTTCAATGCCGACATGCGGACGGATGCGACCTCAGCTGCAGCGCTGAACCAGTGCGTGCCGCTCAACATCTTTGGTGCCGGCAATCAGTCCCAGGCCGCTCTTGACTATGTCGGGGCCTTCATCAGGGTTTTCGAGACCAATGAGCAACACGACGCCATCTTCTCGGTGTCGGGACAGCTTTGGGACTTCTGGGGCGCTGGCCCCATCGGTGTGGCTCTCGGCGGCGAATACCGCAAGGAGGTCACCGAGGGTGTCGGTCGCTCGCGTGATACGGGCAACCGTTGGCTGTTCCTCAATACAGGCGCTGATTTCCCTGAGTCCTCCTACGAGTCGAACGAAGGCTTTGCGGAAGTTTCGATCCCGCTGTTCCGTGACTCCTTCCTTGGGCAGTATGCGGAGCTGAGCGGATCCTACCGTTACTCTGACTACACCACGGTAGGCGATGTTGACGTCTATGGCGTGAACCTGGTCTATCGTCCGATCCCGGATATTGCGGTCAAGACGAGCTTCAACACGTCGATCCGGGTTCCTTCTCTGAGCGAAAACTTCCGTCCGTTCTCACAGACCTTCGCCAACGGGTTTGTTGACCCCTGCGATACCCGTCAGATCGCCGCTGCGGGCCTGGCTGCAGACATCAGGGCCAACCGGATTGCTAACTGTACGGCACTGGCGGCTGCAAAGAGTCTGACCTATGACTTCGCAGGCGCCACGGCTTCGCCTGACGACGATTATAACCCGCTCTATGCTTCGGGTATCGCAGGTGTGAACGGTGGTAACCCCTTCCTTCAGCCAGAAGAGTCGGAGTCCTTCACCTTCTCGACTGTCCTTCGTCCGCGCTTCATCCCTGATTTCAGCCTGGTTCTCGACTACTATGAAATCGAGATCACCAACGTCATCTCGGCTGTTTCTGCACCCGTTGCCGCCGCCAACTGCGTCAACGGACCGAGCCTGAACGCGGCGGCTTGTAGTACGATCTTCCGCAGCAACCCTGCAGCGGCCGGTACCACAGCCCAGCTGCGCTCCGAAGCCTTCAAGGTCGGCGCTCCCGGCGGCGATCCCATCGGCGGCTTCATCCAGGGCTCCATCAACTATGCTAAGCGTACCGTTCGCGGCATGGATTTCACGGCTTCCTATGCCCTGGATTCATCGGAGATGTTTGGACGTGACTTCGGTCGCTTCACCTACTCGATCAACGGTTCGTGGCTGATTGAGCAGAAGTTCTTCGAAAACATCGCTGATGCCCGCGCATTCACTGAGGTTTCGGGCAACATCTTCTACCCACGGGTGCGCTTCACCTCGCGCCTGGCCTGGGCACCGACCGATACTCTGAACATCACTTGGGTGGCAGACTGGCAAGCCTCTCAGGACAATGGCCAGTATCGGAACTTCCTGGCGAACCTCGATTCACAGCCAGTTGAGTACCTGCGCACGGGTGCCTTTGTTCGCAATGACCTGACTGTTCGTTACGATGTCACCGATGACGTCACGCTTCGTGCCGGTATCACGAACATCTTCGATGCCGAGCAGGCTCCCTACCTGGGCACGGGTTTGCTTTCGAACTTCGACCCCTATGGCCGTCGCTTCAACATCGGCCTGAACTACAAGATCTGGTAACTCCGGATCCTGTAACTAAAGACAGGGGGCGGCTCTTAGGGGCCGCCCCTTTTTCTTTGCGAAGCGCTTTATGTCCTGATCGAAAGCTCACGGACCTGCCCCAAGGCACTAAGCCAGGCCCTCAATCGATAAATTTTCACACTTTTTGGCTGTTTCTCCAGTGGTAACGGCTTGGTCTGCCTCCGACTCACGCTAACCGGTAACGGCGCATTAACCGGTTCAGCGCGTGATTAATGCGCCCATAACCATTGCGAACCGGCGGGGTGTTCGCAAAGGCAGCTCGGGCGGGGTCAGAAGGTCGGATATTAGAAATGTCTCTCTCACTACAGCGTCCGCAAGCTACAGAGCTGAAGCCCAGGATCGTCGTGTTCGGCGTGGGTGGGGCAGGTGGCAATGCCGTAAACAACATGATCGACGCCGGCCTTGAAGGCGTCGAGTTTGTTGTCGCCAATACAGATGCCCAGCATCTCAGCTTTGCCAAAACGGATCGCCGGATCCAGCTGGGTGAGACCATCACTCAAGGGCTCGGAGCTGGTGCCCATCCCGAGGTGGGGATGAATGCGGCCGAGGAATCTGCCGAAGAGATCCATGCCCACCTTGAAGGGGCACATATGGTCTTCATTACCGCCGGTATGGGTGGAGGGACCGGCACAGGTGCGGCCCCGATCATTGCTAAATGTGCGCGCGACCGCGGCATTCTCACAGTTGGTGTCGTGACCAAGCCCTTCACCTTCGAGGGGCGTCACCGCATGCGTCTGGCGGATTCCGGGATCGCCGAGCTGCAGCGTTATGTCGATACGCTGATCGTGATCCCCAATCAGAATCTGTTCCGTGTTGCCAATGAGCGGACGACCTTTGCCGACGCGTTTGGCATGGCTGACCAGGTTCTGCACTCTGGCGTTCGCTCCATTACGGACCTCATGATCCTGCCAGGGCTTATCAACCTTGATTTTGCAGACGTACGGGCTGTCATGTCCGAAATGGGCAAGGCCATGATGGGAACCGGCGAGGCCTCCGGCGATGACCGGGCATTGCTCGCAGCCCAGAATGCGATTGCCAATCCTCTTCTCGATGAGACCTCGCTCAAAGGGGCGAAGGCTGTGCTGGTGAATATCACCGGTGGTCTGGACATGACCCTTCTTGAGGTGGACGAGGCGGCCAATGCCATCTCTGCCGAGGTCGATGGTGATGCGAACATCATCTTCGGTGCGGCCTTTGATCCGGCTCTGGATGGTAAGATCCGGGTGTCTGTTGTGGCCACCGGAATGGATGAAGGCGTGGGCCAGAAGATCGAGCCCAGCGCTTCGGCTGTGTTTCAGGACACACGACG
>JBFZCB010000090.1:0-4967 GCA_041308165.1 Caulobacterales bacterium | reverse complement strand
TAGCGATCCGGTCACAACCGGTTGATCGCCTGGATGAGGAAACGGCTTGCACTCTTGCAAACGACTGCCCATCTTCAGGGTCAAGAAGAAATCTGGAGGCCTTAGACATGCTGAGCGCATTGGAAATCGGGATTGGCCTTGGCCTTCCTGCGCTGGTTCTGGCCCATCTCCTGATACAGGCCAGACCCAAGCTACAGCCTGTGCCCGTCAGGGCGCGCACGCGGCAGGACCGCCGCGTGCGACGCTAAAGCCTGGCCGGCTCCGAGCCAGACCCGTAACCCGGTCTGGATTGGATGCCTTTGCCGCAGGTTGCGGATTAACTTGCAGATGCCCGTTCAAGGGTCTGGTTCCAACGCACTGACGGCCCTAGACCACGCACGACCCCACTGGCGGAGGACCTAGCCCCAGGCTTCGACGGCACCGCGTCTTCTTGCCGCCACAGGGCCTGCCGAAGCCAGCACTGTGCGGGGTTCAGCCTCGGCCTTGCCATAGAGCCAGCCCTGGGCGTAGTCGACCCCGAGCTCCTTCAGTGCGTCAGCCGCTCCCTGGGTCTCTACCATCTCTGCGACCGTGGTCATGTTGAGCGAGCTACACAGTTCGACAAGGTGGGCAATCATGGTCCGGGCGCGGGCATCATGTTCGAGTCCCTGGACCAGCTTGCCATCGATCTTGACCGTATCGACCTGCAGCTTGTGCACATAGTCGAAGGAGGCGGCTCCCGAGCCAAAATCGTCAATGCAGAGCTTGATACCCGCGGCGCGCAAGGCCGCCAGCCGCGTGTTGGCGGCATCAATGTCGGCCAGGGCTGCAGATTCGGTAACCTCCACCATTATACGCCGTCTGAGCTCGGGTTCGGCAGAAGTGATCCTCAAAAGGGTATTGACGTAGGAATCGTCAGTCAGCGATGCGCCCGAGACGTTCACAGCGATCTTGAGAAGCCCTGATCCGGGCTGCTTTAGGCGCCTGACGACCTTGTCCAGGACGACCAGATCGAAGCTTTCGATCAAGGCCATTTCCTCGGCCATCCGGATCGCGCCAGCCGGTCCCTCGGGCGAACGGAATCTGGAGAGGGCTTCGAAATGATGGACGGCACCGGTCTTGAGCGAAACGATCGGCTGATAGTGAACTTCGAAAGCGCGATCTCGGATCATTGCGCGGAAGGTTTCGGCCTCATTGACCGTGCGCGCGAGTGCATCGTTAAAGGCGGCACCGGTCTGGCCAAGACTGCCTTCTCGCAGGCAGTCTTCGGCCGCGAGCCTGAGTGCGCGAAGGGCATTCAGTGGGGGGACGTCGGCAAGTTCGGTCTGATTGCTCAGCACTGTGAGCTCGAGCCCCTCCTCGCGACCGAGGCGTGTGACCTCTTCGGCAAGATTGCGGCCATCGGCCGGGTCTCTCAAGACTGCGTAGTGCTCAGGTGCCAGTCGAGATGCCGCTCCGCCATTTATGGACGCAGACTGCAGGGCAGCCTCGACGCGTTCTGTTGCCCGGGCCCCGGCCTCGGAGGCGTCAGCAAGACCGAAGACATTGATGAAGTCTACGGCAAGACCCGCAGGTGCTACCCTGTTCATCATCAGAGAGCGTGCCTGGGCGAGAAAGGCAGCAGGATCCAGGATCGGAGTGTCGGTCGGTTCGGCCAGGGCGATGATATCCCCTAGCCAGGATACGGAGCAGGACACAGAGGGTGCAAGCTCGGGCAGAGAGAATGCGCTGAAGGTAACCGGGCGCGCACAGCCCGGGCCCGCGTGAAGATGGATCGGGATGGGGCCGATGCGGGTTCCCGGCCGAAGGCCGGACAGCGCCTGTGTCAGTACAGCGAGATCAGAGGCCACGACTACGTCCGAGATGGCCTGGCCGGTCAAGGAATCACAAGAGACGCAAGGCGAGGGACCTGAACCCAGGGCGAGATCAACCTGCCCGCTGGCCGAGAGCTCAAGCAGGAGATCCGAGGAAGCAAAGGAAAGGCCCAGGAGCCTGTTCAGCATCGTCATGCCACCATCCTAGGCCCAGAGGTCTTAATTGAGCTCCTACCGGAATGGTTAAGCGGACTTGCGATTTCAGGCACTGCGATTGAGGGCAATGGCCGTCCCATTACCCTGATAGGCCTGTCCACTGGCACCATAGCCTGTGCCTGAGGCCCGACTTGCCGTGACCTCGGCGGCTATGGCCTGGACGATACCTTCCGAAATGACACGGGCAGCCTGAACTGAGGCCCCATGACGTGCCAGAACGGCTTCGAAACGTTCGGTGGCTTTAATGAGCCGGGTGCGCTCGGAAACGGGTGCCGCAGCGGCTAGTGCGGGTGTTGCCTTCAGCAATGCGCTCTCGCGCCTGTAAAGGTTTGCCATTTCCTGTGTACGGGCAAGCTCAGGAACGATGTCCTGCGGGCGACGTTGGACAAAGGCCTTTGTCTCTGTTTCCAGCCGGGCGGTCAGCGCCTCTGTAAGGTCAATGAGGCGATGGACGTGAGTGGTGGCCTCGCTCGGTGTGGTCATGGCTCGACCTCCTGCATTCTGAGCATTTCTGCCATGACGAGATCGGTTACGCCGAGCCCGCCTGCGCTGACGACCTTGCGCGCCATGGCGTCAACCATGAAGCTGCGCCATGTCGCTTCCGCGTTTCCGCCCCCGAAAGGCGCCTCGGTCGAAAGACCCTCAAACATGGGTTTGAGCATCTGAGAAACGAAGGAGACCTCAAAATCCTCGGCGGTCTTTTCGGCCCTTTGTTGCATGGCCATATCGCGCTGGCGGGTCTGCAGCATCCGCTGGATGTCAAGATTGGGCTGGGGGATGATATCGTTCAGCATGATTACATGACCTCGATTTCGGCCTGCAAGGCTCCGGCGGCCTTGACCGCCTGGAGGATGGAGATCATGTCTCGCGGCGAAACACCCAGTGCATTCAGTCCGTTGACCAGTGTGGACAGCGAGGTTGAGCCGTTGACGATGCGAATCTCGCGGCCGAGTTCTTCTTCCACATTCACGGTTGTGTCCGGAACCACGACCGTTTCGCCCTGACCGAAAGGTGCGGGTTGGGAAACCTGCGGGGTTTCCTGGACCGAGATTGTGAGGTTGCCCTGGGCGATGGCCACGGTTGAGATGCGAACCGCATCCCCCATGACTATGACCCCGTTGACCTCGTCAATAATGACCTTGGCTGGCGTATCGACATCAACGGCCAGGTTCTCGACCCTGCCAATGAACCCAGCCATGCCGAGTTGAGGGGGAGCCCGAAGAGCGACAACAGTCCCGTTTTCGGCAAGGGCTGCGCCTGGATAGCTTTGATTGATGGCGCTCGCTATGCGCTGTGCCGTTGTGAAGTCCGGATTTCGAAGGGTGAGCCGAACTTCATTCATATTGGCCAGCTGAAACCCCGTCTCGCGCTCGACCGAGGCTCCAGAGGCGATACGTCCGGCCGTTGGAACACCCCGCGAGATTGAGGAGCCCGAGGCCCCGCCTGCAGACACCGCGCCGGTTTGTATGGAACCCTGGGCCACGGCATAGACCTGCCCGTCAGCGCCCTGAAGGCTGGTGACCAAAAGTGTTCCCCCAAGCAGGCTTTTGGCGTCGCACATCGAAGAGACCGAGACATCAATGCGAGAGCCCGGTGTAGCAAAGGGTGGAAGTTCGGCAGTGACCATGATCGCTGCCATGTTCTTGGCGTTGGCGTTTGCGCCGCGGATATTGACGCCCAGTCTCTCCGTCATGCCTTCCAGTGACTGACGGGTGAATGGGCAGTTGCGCAGGGAATCTCCTGTACCCGCCAGACCGACAACAAGCCCATAGCCAACGAGCTGGTTGGCACGGACGCCCTCGATCGAGGCAATGTCCTTGATCCGAGATTGAGCCAAGGCTTCGCCCGTCGAGGCAAGAAGGCCAATGGCGGCCAATGGGGCTGTGAGGCTGGCAAGCAACTTTTGCATCGTCGGTGCGTCCGAAGGCGAATGACGCTCAACGCGATGCCAATTTCGTGCCGGAGAAAAAGAATAATGATTTCAATGGATCGACTGGCTTGATGTGGGCGGGCACGGCAAATACTGCCCGGCCGTTAACCAAACAGTGACGTTAGTTCCCTGATGGTGAGATATGGGCTGGAGCTTTCCAACATGAAGATCAGCGGAACGGCCGGTCCAGGCGTGCCTCCAGCCGTGCGTCCAGCCCGTACCGCTGGGGCGAGTTTCAGCCTTGGGGCCAGCGCTGGACCCTCGACAAGCGCTCCGGCCATGGCCTCAGCCTCAGCCACTGGTCTGTCGGGTGTTTCAGCCCTCAGGGCTCTTCAAGGCGTCGAGGATGTCACTGAGCGACGTCGACGTTCCATCCGTCGGGGCAGGGGCCTACTAGACAGGCTTGATGAGCTGAAACTGGCCATGCTGTCCGGTGAGGCTGGCGAGGCAGCCCTTGCTCGGCTTGGCCGCGACCTAGGTGAGGCAAGGCCTGACGAAGAGGATCCCGGTCTCAGGGGACTTCTGGATCAGATTGATCTTCGTGCAAAAGTCGAGCTTGCCAAGGCTGAAGTTCGCCGCACTGCAACATAAAACCTGCCGAAAGCATTGAGGAATCCACCATTTACGGGTAATGGTGAGGAGGAAATGTCACGGCTTTACGCTTGCATTGAAATTTAGGTTTCATGATGCGCGAAGCGCGTTGCCCCAAGGCTCTGCTTGCGACTATAGGCAAGCTGCCCGCAGGGGGGTGTTTTTGAAACGAGCGTGAGTGCGATGAACGCATTGGCGTCAGACGTTATCGGAGAACCGGCTGGCTACAAGCCTTCCGATGACGAGCCGTTCATGAATGAACGACAGCTGGCTTACTTCAAGCACAAGCTTATGGGGTGGCGTGAAGAGATATTGCGAGAGTCCAAGGGCACTGTCGTAAATCTGAAGGCCGAAACAGAGAACCATCCCGATCTGGTCGACAGAGCCTCGTCTGAATCCGATCGGGCGCTTGAACTTCGGACCCGTGACCGTCAGCG
>JBFZCB010000089.1:0-4174 GCA_041308165.1 Caulobacterales bacterium | reverse complement strand
GGGGGCCTGTTGTGGGGGGGCCTGCATCGGGGCTGGTGCAAAGCCTGCCGCAGGCATGCCTCCCATTGGGCCTCCCATTGGGCCTCCCATTTGGGCTGGAAAGGGAGGCGGTCCTTCATTGAAATCGACCTCGAGGTCGAGATCATCCCCGAAACTGCTGGGTGCACTGGAAGCAAAGGCGTTTGTCATGAGATCAGTTCACCGCCTGCGAGACACGACCCTGGGCAACCATGGTTTCCTGAGGCGCTGCCGTATTCTCGCCACTACGGTAGTTGTCAAAGACCACTGAGCGTCGGCTCGCATCAGTCGGCGTGATGGCCCTTGGCTGCACAATGTCACGCGGATTGGCGATCTGGGCGGCCAGATTGGCCGTCACGGCGCAACCAAAGTTGGATGAGTTCGCATTGCTCCCGGTTCGGGAAAGATTGTCCCAATGCGTTCCGCACTGGGGAACCGCAGCCTGGAGGGTTTCAAAGCCGATCAGAACCGGAGCCCGGGGATCTGGAGCCACGTAGGAAAGAACCTGAATCTGGCCTGGAGCCCCAAGGGTCTCGAGCGCAGCCTTTGCATCCCAAGCAAAGCGGTTGGATACAGGATCCTGGCCGCCAGGGGCCTCGACGCGGATCTGGGGCGCACCCGCTGCGACATAGCGACTGACCAGTGCGCTCAATGCGGCATATTGGGTCGGTGATATCCCGCTCTCGTGAACATTGAGCGCGATGCGGTCGACACCCGTTTCAACCTGCAGGGAATAACGCGACGTTGGCGTCAGCGGCGGGGGACCCTTGCCACCGACGGGAACCCCCATACAGGCACCCAGACCAGCTGTGACCGTCAGAGCAAAGAGGACGCCGACATGACGTCTGCTAAGGGATGTGAAGAGTTGGAACGAACGCATCCTCTGGCCTCTCAATCTATCACGTAACCGACAGGACCATGCCAACCGGCACCGGCAACCGTGGTTGGAGACGGCGTGCCATAGGTCTGGTTCAGCTGGCCAAACAGGGTTGTCTGCAGATCGGTGGCAATGCGCAGACCATCTGCCGGCGTTTGCATCCGCCCCGGGGAGGTCGCAGTCACGAGATAGGGCTCGACAATGACCACGAGCTCGGTCTCGCCATTCAGATAGTCACGCGAACGGAACAGGGACCCAAGGACCGGCATGGCC
Organism: Caulobacterales bacterium; assembly: GCA_041308165.1. Taxonomy (GTDB): domain Bacteria; phylum Pseudomonadota; class Alphaproteobacteria; order Caulobacterales; family Caulobacteraceae; genus Brevundimonas. The sequence goes on along the minus strand of JBFZCB010000089.1, from coordinate 3,006 downwards.
GCCATGCCCGGCAGGGAATCGATGGCCTGGCGGGTGGATTCCTGAAGCAGGCCGGCAATCATCATCGCTCCCCCGGAGGGCAGTTCAACGGTGTTTTCCGAGCGGCGGACCTGTAGCCCCTGAAGGGTGAGGGCTGAGGCTGTTCCGGCCCCGACCGTAAACCCGCCCTGGCTGGTCAGCTCTGATACCTCGACCTTGATCTGAAGCGATATCCGCCCGCCGGTCAGGACAACCGGGCGGAAGGCGAGGCTGACCCCATAGGGCTTGTATTCGATCGAAATGTTTCCGTCCCGGTCACGGCCGGTGGGTACAGGAAACTCGCCGCCAGCCAGGAAGCTAGCGCTCTCGCCGTTCACTGAAGTCAGGTTTGGCTCTGCAAGGGTACGGATGAGGCCGACGCGTTCGAAAGCCTTTATGGTGGCATTGCCGCGGTTCAGATCATTCGACCCGGGCCCGGTTCCTGGCTGGGCCGTATCCCAGTTACTTGCATCTGCCGGCCCCCGGACGGTAATCGGGCACAGGGCCCCTTCGGCCCAGCCGGGTCCAACACAGGGCTGCTGCATCTGGAAGTTGCGGGTCGTGTCGATCGACGTGCCACCCGTAATGCCACCGAGCAGGCCACCGTTCACGCCCCAGGTTGCCGTCTGGCCGATCATATACTGGGTATCGCCGAGCTGTCCGAGCACTGCGGAGGTGTCAAATCCCAGTTGCTTGATAGCGTTACGCTGGACTTCGATGACGCGGACCTTGAGTGTAACCTGATCAGACCCCGCAACGGAGATCATGTTCAGCACATTCTCCGGGGCTTGCACGAAGGCTCCAGCCACGCGCGCGATCCGATCTGCCTCAGCGGGGCTAGTCGCAAGGCCGGTCAACACAATGCTGTCGTTGATGGCCTCGGCTGTAACCTGAGCGCCGGGAGCCACGCGGTTGATGGTGTCCTGAAGAGCCGAGACGCCTGCATCCACCCGGACCTTGAGGGACAGGATCGGGCGGCCAGAGCCATCAAGGAAGACGGCATCCGTCTGACCCGGTCCAACGCCGATGATGGTGATGCGACGCGAGTTGTGCAGCATGGCTTCAGCTACGCGCGGATCGGCAATGATGACATCGCGGGCATCCGTTGGCAGATCAACGGCAAAGGAGGCCCCTCGGGCGATATTCACATGCTGCGGAGCCCCTCCCATAGGGATTGAGGACTGCAGGGCTGTAGCGGCCATCGAGGCCGCCCGCATACTGACTGCGGGAGTGCCTGTCGTGTTGACGGACGGTGCGGACGACTGAGCCGCTGATCCGGCGGGGACGGCAGTTGTCAGCGCCAGTGCTCCGACAGCGATGGCAGCGGTCAAACGCTTCATGATTGGGCCTGGAACCGTAACTTCAAGCAAAGTCATTGAACCACCACTGTCTCGGGTTCACCGCCGCGAAAGATACGGACGGCTGAGTTCTGACGGGGCGGAGCGGCTATCCGACCCGAGGGACCGGAGGCGTCGGCATAGGACCTGAGGACCAGTGAGAGCTCACCCTCAGACTTGGCCAGCGCAAGCGCCTCAGCATCAGCAGGGCCCATCTCAAGGGTCGCCGTCGCCCCTACAACGGCCTGCTCGTCTTCGCCTGCCCGTGTCGTCTGATCGATCGCCAGGACCTTTACATTGCGCATGACTGTCGCGGACGTGAACTTTGAAGGCTCTGCGACACCAGCGATGTTGGAAAGCGTGGCCTCGCGCGTCATGAGCACATCGACCCGGTCACCCGGCAGGATAAAGCCACCCGCCGCAGTCTCGACGGAGACTCGAATGGCCATGGCCCGCATACCAGGCTCCAGATAGGCTGCCAGATAGCCGCTATCACCCGCCCTCACGATTTTACGCGGGACGATGGGCTCTCCAGCCAAAATGGGTTCGCGGACAACCGAGCCAAGATAGTCGGACTTGGAGCCCCCTCGCGCGATCTCGTTTGCGGCACGGGCAACGGTGGCTACAGCCTCATTAAGCTTTGCACCTTCCGCACCCTTGGCGGCCGCCTGGGCCTCCTCGGACGTCGGAGGTTTTGCAATAGGGACTGTGCCATCAGTGATAAAGGCAGGATTGACCTCGTCCACCGGCCACTCCTTCCAGTCCATATCGGCTTCGGTCAGCCTCTGTCCTGGCTTGAGGTCCTTGGCAGCGACGAGAACCTTGGCCATGGGCCGCGCTGGAGCTGCCGGCGCGGCTGCAGCGGTAGTCACAGGCTCTCCGGATGATCCCATGGCGCGCACCACAAGCGCCAGCCCAATGGCAGCGACAGCAGCAACACAGATGACGGCAATTCGAGCGGGCTTCATCAACGGTCTCCGACAGGGCCGCAAACGCGCCGGAATCAATTCCCGGTTCCCTGCCGTTAACAAGAATGAAGGCGTGAGGTTAACGGGCTCCTAAGCTTACCCGCTCCAGACCGTTAGAAACCGTCGTTCGGAGAAAAAATCAGCCCTGCACGCCTTTTCAGCCTGCAGCCGACAGGCCCACGGCAACCGGGCTGGCTGGAAATGCCATCAGCACGCCAACTGCGATAGCAACGCCGTAGGGAATGTCACCCTTGGGTTCTAAGAGCTGACCAACCCAGCCTCCCGTGGCTGGGACAAGGCCACGCAGGCGCCCACGGACCAGAATGAGAGCCAGGCAAAACAGGCCGCCAGCCACGCCGGTCCAAAGGGCAAAAATGCCAGACCCGGTCAAACCTAGCCAGAGAACCGAGGCGGCCATCAGCTTTGCGTCGCCACCGCCAATGATTCGCCCGGCAAAGAGACCCATTCCGATCAGCAAGGCGAAGACGGCAACGCCGAGATGTCCCGCCATTTCCATCGGCGAAAGCCCAGCGGCCCAGGCTGCGGGTACGAAGCCGAGGATCAGAAGCCCCGAAATCCAGTTCGGGATTGTCATGGAGGTCAGATCCTTGAGGCCCGCAACGATGACGAGCGCCGGAAGCAGACTGATCAGGGCAAGGTGCAACATGTTCATGGACCTACCT
>JBFZCB010000088.1:0-4742 GCA_041308165.1 Caulobacterales bacterium | reverse complement strand
TCCGGATATCGTTGGCGCGAGCCGTGACGACGACATCGGCCACGGTTGAGGACTGTGACTCAGGGGATGTGGTGGGCCTGCTCTGGCCCTGAACTGGACCCTGAGTCTGACCTTGAGTCTGGCCCCGCGCCTGCGGTTGGGTCTGGGCGAGGCCTGAAGCGGCTGATGCGCTCAAGACGAGGGTGCCCAGCACAAGGGCCGCAGGGGCTGAGGTGAGCTCGAGGCGGCGTCTGGAAGCGGTCATGCCTGATGGTCCCAATCCTGCGGGCATACTGGGCCCTTCCAATGAGCGCGGGTGCCTATCAGCCGTCCTGGTGATCACGAAGTTACTTCTTTTTCATGCATCCCGCCCCGGCCGGAACCGGACAAGACGCCGTTCTGGGCCCGGCCGTTTGACGCCAGGTCCCAAGGGGTGTTTGTGGACATCGAACTCTCCAGGTCCGGATCCGGATTTCCTGCCCCAAGCGGTCCATGCCCAACGCCCTGTTGCCCATCGATCCTGCGGTCGTCCTGCCCTTCTTGGCGGCGGTGTCGCTCATCGAGCTGACGCCTGGCCCTAACATGGGGTGGTTGGCCCTGGTGGCGATGGGAAAGGGCCGGCTGGCCGGGTTTGCCGCTGTCGCGGGTGTGACGCTTGGGCTTACAATCTGGATGGTCGCGGCGGCCTTTGGTCTGACCACAATCCTGACCGCCATGCCTTTCCTCTATCAGATCATCCGGTGGTCGGGCGTGCTCTTCCTTGTCTGGCTTGGGTGGGAGGCCTGGTCTGGTGCGGGTCGCGGCAGGGTCAGTCATGAGGCCGATACCGGTACTCTCAGAGGTCTGTTTCTTCGGGGCCTCACCGGGAACCTGCTCAACCCAAAGGCAGCGCTTTTTTATGTGGCCCTTCTGCCGACCTTTATTCGCCCTGGCCATGCCTCGCCCCTCACCCAGGCCCTGACACTGGGAGGACTGCATGTGGGGGTCAGCGTGCTGATCCACGCCTTGATCGTGGTTGGGGGAGCCACGGCGGGGGCTGTGATGCTCCGGCGGATCGAGGGTGTCTGGGCGGGAAGGGGCATGGCCCTGGGGATCGTGGCGGTCGCCCTTTGGATGGCCTGGGCAACACGGGGGTGACCGCAGGCGACAGGCACGTTAGCCTCTCCAGGAAAGCCTGATCTTACCGGAGCCCGACATGAACCTGCCCCTTTCACGACGCGCAGCCCTGTTTGCGTCTTCTGGAGCCTTGCTTCTTCCGACGCAGGCCTTTGCCCGGTCGCACGGTCTCCAGGCTGAGGTAGCTGGTGAGGATGCCGACCTGGCCAGCCAGGTAAATGCCTATGTCCTGAAAGCCCTGGAAGCCTGGCCGGATCAGCCGGCTCTGGGGGTTGCGATCGTGCGTGACGGACGTGACGTGCTTGTGCGTGGCTATGGCGTAAAGGCCAAAGGGATCGTCTCAGGCGCCGAGGCTGGGCCGGCCGATGAGAACACCCTTTTTGCCATTGCCTCAAACACCAAGAATGTGACCGCTGCAGCCCTCGCAATCCTGGTTGACGAGGGCAAGGTCGCCTGGGACGAGCCTGTCAGGACCTATATCCCGGGCTTCACATTATCAGATCCGGTGATTGGAGAGCGCATCACGGTCCGCGACACCCTCAGCCACAGGGCCGGGTTCGGTCTTGGGGCCGGAGACCTCTTGTTCTGGCCCAACTCTGACCGGACACGTGAAGAAATCATGGCCTCTGTTCCCCAGGTTCCCATCGATAACGGATTCAGGGCGGGCTACCACTACTGCAATCTAATGTATGTCGTTGCCGGCGAGGTGATCGCCCATGTCTCGGGCATGCCCTGGGAGGTATTCATCCAGACCCGCATCCTGGATCGGGTTGGCATGGGAATGACGGTGCCGTTTACCACCATGGCCGACCCGGCGAAGTCGGCGCTGCCGCATGGCCGGATCGGCCCGCCCCTGCGCTACCAGGGAGCCATGACCCGTCTCTCGGACACGATTTCGGGCATCTGGAACTGGGATGCAGCCGGAGCGGCTGGCGGTTTCTGCAGCACTCCGCTGGACTGGGCCAAGTGGATGAAACTGCGGCTGGCCATGGGCCTCCTGCCAGATGGAACACGGCTGTTCTCAGAAGCGACCGCCCGGGAAATGTGGAGACCCAATGTCATCGTCTCCGCTTCGGAAGGCCCCACGGCCTCCCTGCCGGGACGGGCGATCGCCTCCACCTATGCCATGGGTTGGCAGGTTCAGGATTATCGGGGTGAGAGACTGATCAGCCATGGCGGCGGATCGCCTGGTGGAATATCGGCGACGCTGCTGATCCCGGGTCGCAAGGCCGGGATCGCCATCTTCTCCAACGCCGAGGAAAGCTACCTCCTTCGTGCCCTGCGAAGTGGTATCGCCGATCTTGTCATGAGGCAGGGACAACCGGGTCCCGAGTTTGACTGGATTGCGGATTCCAAGCGTCTGGAGACCGCGGGCATTGAACGGTCAATGGCAGCGGCCGTGGAGATCGATGCCAAGCAGGCCGCCGGTGCCCCGCCAGCTCACCCCCTGGAGGCTTACGCAGGCACCTGGAAGGATCCCTGGTATGGCGACATCACCATCGAGACCCGCACAACCGGACGGGGTCGGTCTCGCAAGACGGTGCTCTGGCTGGCCTTCAGCCGCACGCCCGCTTTGCAGGGACCGCTGGAGCCCTATGATGGCGAAACCCTGAGAACCCGCTTTCCCGACAAGCGCGAAGAGGATCTCTTCATGACCTTTGACCTGAGGTCCGACGGGCGAGCCTCGGCCACCATGAAGGGCGTCAGCCCGGACATCGACTTCAGCTATGACTATCAGAACCTGCGCCTGACGCGGGTTTGACGGGAGGGGTCAAGCCGACCGGGGTTGCAGGCTCCGGCTTTCCGCTCCGTTCAGTCGCGAGGGTCCAGCAGCAGGCCCGACACAGTGGCAGCGAGAAGCTGGTCCGCCAGGGGCAGTCGCGCTAGCTTGCCCAGCAGATGGTCCCGGATCCAGGGACGCAGGCGACCATCGTCCTGATAGAAGGGCGTAAAGCCAAGGCTCAGGGCCTGATAGAGCCTCAGGTGCCAGCGTCTGGCCCTGGCGTAGGCATCAAGGGCGGTGGGGAGATCGACCCCTGACCCCAGCGCTGTAGCCAAGGCCCGGGCGTCCAGAAGGGCCATGTTGACCCCCTGGCCAAGCTGGGGGCTCGTGGCATGGGCGGCATCGCCGATGACGGCCAGTCGAGACGCTACCGGATAGTCCAGGGTATGGTGGCCGTAACGCGCAAGCGTCAGGGTCCCGGGATCATCGATATTGGCCAGGACACGGTCCACGCGCGGCCAAAGACCTCGCACCTCATCTTTCCACGCCTCTAGGCCCTGGGCTCGCCAGGCCGGATAATCGGCCGCCTTGAGGCTCCAGAAGAAGGTGGCCCGCTCAGAGGGGTCGCTGCGCCCATGGCCAGACGGCAGAACCCCGATCATCCGCTCTGCGCCCCGGTAGACCTGTTCAAGGGCCTGGCGGTCAAAATCCTCTCCAGGCCAGGGCACTGTGCACCATAGCGCCCCCCACTCCAGATCCCGACGCCCCCCAAACAGGCCTGTGGCCGTCAGTGTCCGCGCAATCGGGGAGCGGGCACCCGAGGCGTCAATGATAAGGTCAAAAGTCCCAAGTGGCTGGCCTCTGGATCCCGACAGGAGGCCGTCCTGGGCTGCCGTGACTTCCCGCGAGGATTCGAAGATCACGCCCTCTTTGATGCAGGCCTCGTAAAGCACGTCAAAGAGGCTGGCCCGCAGCACACCGAGAGCGGCAGAGGTCTGTGAGGGCTTGGACCGATCAAGGGCCCCATAGTGAACATCGAGGACGATTCGCCCGCGGCGAGCTTCGCGACCGAACAGTCGAGTGATGGGTTGGCCCAATCTCTCGATCCCAGCTGTAAGGCCCAGGGTTTTCAGCACATGCAGACCGGTAGGCTGGAGCATGAAACCCGCACCGACCGGCCCGGGCTGATCGAACCGTTCGAAGACGACCGGGCGGCGTCCCTGTCTGGCCAGCATGAGGGCCATGCTCAGGCCTGCAGGCCCTGCGCCGATGACCGCAATGGTCATGTGTTTCTCACTCCGCTGCGCAAACGCCAACGGCTACCCTCTGTTTGACCCTCAGGCACGCCAGGAGGCTTCTATGCGGGCACCAGTTCTATGATGTCGAGATTGGACTCGTTCTGCGGCCAGGGGAACACAAGGCGCCAGCGACGCTCTCCAACCCGTTCCAGGACAGCCACCATATCTCGGTCCGGTCTCAGTCCATATGAGTTTGCTGGAGCCTCGGCAGCCAGTGCCATTGAACCCAACATCAGCATGTGTCGGTCATTTTCAGGAAACAGGAGCCCGGCGGGGCGCTGTGACCCGGTGGTCTTTGAGAACTTCAACCCGCGCGGGGTGGCTTCTATACGGCAGTCGAACCAGCCATAGACGACGTATCCAAGGCCGTCTTCACCGCCCTGCGATCCCAGTTTTATGGTCCGGCACCTGTACCGGCCCGGTGACGGAGCCACTGAAGTTAGTCCAGCCCTGGGACGGATGAGGTCACCGAGACCTTCAAGATCTCCAGATCCCCCAAGACGTTGGGCCTGTTCAAGGGCCAGAGACCAGGCGGCGTCACGCCGCACATAGCGGTCCCGGTCTATCGAGGTGATGATGCCCCGCCAGTCCAGCTTGACGCCGGCTCCGGCAACCTCACCCGAGGG
>JBFZCB010000087.1:0-5645 GCA_041308165.1 Caulobacterales bacterium | reverse complement strand
CCCTTCAACAGCAAGCCTTCTCGGGCGACTGCTGGGCCGCTGAAGTCCGGGCCGGCATCGCCCAGACCCCGATCTGTGCAGGGGTCGGTCGAAGGGCCTGACCGAGCGGGCGAATACCCTGCCGGACACCGGGTCCCTGGAGGGGGGCGGTGTCCGGAACTCTGGTGAGTATGGGCGTGTGGCTACCAGCGGCGCTCGCTACGGTATTGGCGACGCTCGTCCCAGCGACTGTCGCGACGGCTGTCGCGGCGCGCCTGGCGGTCGGAATATCTGCGGTCCTGGTGCCCGGCGTTGTAGCGACTGTCGTAGCCATAGCCATCGTAGCTGTACCCATAGCCGTAGTCGCGGCTGTTGATGCCGTGCTCACGTTCCCAATGGCCGAGGTTGCGGTAGCATCGGCCCCCACGAAAATACTCGCATCCGGAGCCACGATTGGAAGCCGATGCGCCTAGTGCCGCTCCGGCCAAGGCTCCGCTTGCGACATAGGAGCCGTCGCCATTGCCTATGATAGCGCCGGCAAGGCCGCCCACCAGTGCACCCACAATCGCATTCTTGGCCGTGTCGTCCCGGCGGTCCTGGTCGCGATAGCGGCTCTGGGCATCTGCGGGAGTGGCCACCAGAAGACCTATGGCCAGGGCGGGCATGACAGCTGCGGCGGACAGGGTCGTTGTGAACATTTTCATGGCTGTCTCCTTTGGCGACAGGATTGCGGCGGTGTGCCGCTCCGATGGGTCTATTGCTAGACTGCCGATACTGAACGCACGGCAAGGTGACTGTTCATGCGGCATTCATCCTCTGTGGAGGCCTTCAGAACCCCGTCCATGGAACGAGCGACGATTGATGCAGGTCAAGGTGGTCTCACCTCTGGGGCGTTAGGGTGTGGGATCATATGAAGGATCAAGACATGCCCTACCGCGATATGCTTGTTCACATAGACACCTATCCTGACCCCTCATCGCCCGAAGCTATCGACCAGGCTGTTCGTTTTGCGGCCATGACGGGCGGCACACTGTCCGCACTTGCCGTCGAGGTGATGATTCAGGCTCCCAATAACCGGATGGCCAACTACCTGATCGGCATCAGCCAGCTGGCCCGTGAAGAGGAACTCAGGAGCCGGCAACTGGCCATAACGACCCTCGAAGATTTCAGCCGCATGGCTGAAGCGGGTGGCGTTCTGGGTGATGCCGTTCATATCCGATCAGATGTCTATAATGTCGGAGCCTGCGTTGCCCGGTGCTCACGCACACGCGACCTCTGTCTGGTGCCTGTGGTACAAACCTACGACGGTCAGCAGTCGGTTATCGAGGCCGTTGTCTTTGGCTCGGGGCGTCCTGTCCTGGCTTACCGGCCCGGCACAGCCGATCTTCCGACCAAGGATCTCGAGCTGGTGGTTCTGGCCTGGGACGGCACACGCACTGCCGCGCGAGCCATGGCCAACAGCCTGCCTCTGCTAAAAAGGGCGGGAAAGGTCAGGGTGCTCACGGTGACCGGTGAGAAGTCGTCCGCAGTTCAGGGCATAGGCGGCGACGTCCAACGCCATCTCCTTGCCCATGGGGTCAATGCCGTCGTCGATGAGGTCGATGCTGCAGGCCGGTCGGTCGGGGTCGTTTTTGATGACTACATCGACCGGCAATCACCCGACATCTTCGTCATGGGAGCCTATGGTCGGTCCCGGGCGCTGGAGTTCATTCTCGGAGGAGCCACCAGCCACATGCTTGCAGCCGCCAGAGTGCCCCTGATGCTCTCGCACTGAGCCCGGTCTCGCCCCCCGGCTCTCCGCCAGGCCGCAGGTTGGCAGGCTCAGTCCGTATCACGCCCATCCACAGCGAGGATTTCGACGATCCGTCCGGCCACCAAAGCCTCCTCGCCAACGCGTTTGCCAATCAGCGCACGGGCCAGTGGTGAGACGTGGCTGACCGATCCCTTGGTGGGGTCAGCCTCGTCTTCGCCTGTAATTCGCCAGGTCTGTATCTGCTGTGTGCCCTCGCGCGGGTCTTCGCGCCGGAGCGTTACAGAGCCGCCAAACCTTACGCTTCCATCCGGCGCGGTCTCAACACGCTGGGCGCTGGCCCTGCGGGCTGACCAGTAGCGCAGATCCCGGGTGGCCCTGGCCATGGCCGTGCGGTCGGCCTCGATGGAGCCCTTGGCCTGTGCGGCGGCATAGGCTGATCGGGCAGCCGCAAGTGCGACTTCGATGGCCTCGAGTCCGGTGGCTGTGACCCAGTTGGGGTGTTCGGAAACGGGGCGATCGGGAAGATCGGCGGCGGTTGCCTCCAGATCCCCCTCGCGTGTGAAGGCGACGGACATGGAGCCACCTTAGACCACCTGTGAGGGGTGCGCTAATCCGGGGTGTGCATACGGTCGAAAAGCTCGCAATTGCCGGGGAATTTCATATATATTGCGAGTTGTGGGCGCGGCCCGTCCGGGCCGCTGATTCGGACGGGTTCGGCTGCTCCCCCTCGACCGTCCCGACAGGGACACAGAGCCAAAGATTGCATGACCGACATTATTGACGACCAGCCCGAGTACGGTGCCGATTCCATCAAGGTTCTCAAGGGGCTGGATGCTGTTCGAAAGCGTCCGGGCATGTACATCGGCGATACCGATGATGGTTCTGGCCTGCACCACATGGTCTATGAGGTGGTTGATAATGCCATCGATGAGGCGCTGGCGGGTCATGCGGACCTGGTTCAGGTCATACTGAATGCAGACGGTTCGGTCACGGTTACCGACAATGGGCGTGGCATACCGACGGGCATCCATGAGGGTGAGGGCGTCTCAGCTGCCGAAGTCATCATGACCCAGCTGCACGCGGGGGGTAAGTTCGATCAGAACTCCTACAAGGTTTCAGGGGGGCTCCACGGTGTGGGCGTATCGGTCGTCAACGCCCTGTCAGACTGGCTTGAGCTAAAAATCTACCGTGATGGCAAGGCGCATCAGATGCGCTTTGAGCGGGGCGATACGGTCAAGGCGCTCGAGATTACCGGAGAGGCCCCGATCCGAGAAGATACGGGCAAGGTCCTGAGCGGAACCGAGGTCACCTTCTATCCTTCGGTCACGACCTTCAGCCATATCGATTTCGACCTCAAGACCCTTGAGCATCGCCTGCGCGAGCTGGCCTTTTTGAACTCGGGCGTTGTCATCAAGCTGGCCGATCACCGTGGTGCTGAGCCCGTTGAGATTCTGCTTCACTATGAGGGTGGGGTGGAGGCCTTTGTGCGTCACCTCGACAAGTCCAAAACCCCGATCCTGAAGGACGTGATCGTTATCCGCGGTCGCAAGGAAGGCATAGAGCTGGATCTGGCCCTCTGGTGGAACGACAGCTACCACGAGACGATGTTGTGCTTCACCAACAACATCCCACAGCGGGACGGCGGGACCCACCTATCTGCATTCAGAACCAGCCTGACCCGGGTCATGGGCGCCTATATGGAAAGCTCGGGAGCCCTCAAGAAGGAAAAGGTGGCACCGTCCGGCGAAGACGCCCGCGAGGGCCTGACCTGTGTTCTCTCCGTCAAGGTTCCAGATCCCAAGTTCAGTTCCCAGACCAAGGACAAGCTTGTGTCCTCAGAGGTCCGGCCTGCGGTGGAGGGTCTGTGTACGGAGGGTCTCTCAGAGTGGTTCGAAGAACATCCCCTCGAAGCCAAGGCGATTGTCGCCAAGATCATTGAAGCCGCTTCCGCTCGAGAGGCTGCGCGCAAGGCGCGAGACCTTACTCGTCGCAAGTCGGCACTCGACATATCCAGCCTGCCCGGAAAACTGGCCGACTGTCAGGAACGCGATCCGGCCAAGTCCGAGCTGTTCATCGTCGAGGGTGACAGCGCCGGCGGCTCGGCCAAACAGGCGCGCAACCGTGAAAACCAGGCCGTGCTGCCCCTGCGCGGCAAGATCCTCAATGTGGAACGGGCCCGGTTTGACCGGATGCTCTCCTCAGAGTTGATCGGAACCCTGATCCTTGCGCTTGGAACCGGTATCGGTCGCGACGACTTCAATGCCGACAAGTTGCGATATCACAAGATCATCCTGATGGCCGACGCTGACGTTGACGGCGCTCACATCCGGACCCTGCTGTTGACCTTCTTCTATCGCCAGATGCCCGAGCTCATCGAGCGCGGGCACGTCTATATCGCCCAGCCCCCCCTCTACAAGGTCTCCAAGGGCAAGCAGAGCCGCTACCTTAAGGACCAGTCCGAAATGGACGCCTACCTGATCGAGGAGGGCTCCTCGGAGGCCGAGCTTGATCTTTCCAATGGTGAGCGCCGAACAGGCATGGATCTTCAGGCCCTCGTGCGTGACGCCAAGGCGGTCAAGGGACTCGTTGATCGTTTGAGCCAGAGGGCCCCAGCCTTTGCCGTGGAGCAGTCAGCCCTGGCCGGGCTGTTCGCTGAGGTGGGTGGCGATCCGGCAAAGGCGGCTGCACGGCTCAATCTCTACGCTGAAGAAGGCGATGGGGACTGGTCGGGTGCCCCAGGTGTTCAGGGTGCGGTGGTCTTCAATCGTATCCGTCGCGCCGTCAACGAGACCATCGTGCTTGAAGAGGCCCTGATCCGGTCTCTGGATGCCAGACGCCTGGCCGAGCGCATCACAGTCTTTGACGGTCTTTTTGACAAGCCGGCTGTCTATCGCCGAAAGGACAAGTCGACACCGATTCGTGGACCGCTTGACCTGCTCACGGCTGTACTCGATGCAGGCAAGAAAGGCCTTGCGATCCAGCGCTACAAGGGTCTGGGCGAGATGAACCCCGAGCAGCTCTGGGAAACGACGCTCGATGTCAACGCGCGTACCCTTCTGCAGGTCAAGGTCGACCATGCCGATGATGCGGATGATCTGTTTGCCAAGCTGATGGGTGATGTCGTCGAACCCCGGCGTGAGTTCATCCAGGATAATGCCCTGGACGCAGCCGTCGACGTCTAGGGCGAAGGCGGGGTTTGTGCTTCGGGCCACATTAGAAGAGAACTGACCTGCAGTTTATCAGCACGGGGTCATAACCCATAAGGCTCTTCCGCGGGCCCCCACCAACGAAGCGTTGAGCTTCGTCGAGGCTGACCTGCCGGCGTTGACTGAGAGGTTCGTCTTCACGCCAACCCTGTCCGTCCGAACTCGGCCTAATAGCGACGAACGTGTCGCGGGACGTCGCCCGTCTTCAGGGTAGCCCGATTTGGCCAGGCGCTAGATCGCTCATGGGCTCTGGGATCGGCAGGCCGCCGACACGGACGCTCGGTTGGTGCCTTATCTCCGCCCGGCGTCCACCCAGGCCCTGATCGAGGACCAGGTTGGGGGCGGCGCACGCTCGCCATCGCACACGACACTGGCCAGGAAGGCGTCGCGCGAGGTTTCGCTATAGGCTTCCCAGGGACTGGGGTCCTCATACTGATCGATCTGTGTGCCGTCCGGGCCGTATTCGGTCTCGGTCGTGGAGCGTGAATGTTTGATGGCGCATTTGAACTCCACCACCTCCACAGCATAGCTGTAATCACCGGGCTGCCCCTGCAGGGACGGCTTGGCCACGCTGACACGGGTCACGTCTCCGATAGTTGAAATCCCTTTCACGTCCGCCATGTAGATACGCAAGGAGCTGCGTGAAAACGGATGCCAGTCCTGCTCCACTGGCAGGCTCTCGACAGGGGCAGACGGCGAAGTCTGCA
>JBFZCB010000086.1:0-5567 GCA_041308165.1 Caulobacterales bacterium | reverse complement strand
GACGGTCCTGTTCGAGACACCAGCCATTGTCTGCTACGCCCTGATCATTGGGGGAGTGATCCTGCTGTGGTTGGATCGGATGAAGAGGATGCCTGTCTATCTGGATGCTGACCGGTATCCGATGCGTGTCTATCTTCTGATCGGACTGTTCCAGTGTCTGGCCATGATCCCGGGGGTTTCCAGGTCTGGAGCTACGATTGCCGGTGGTCTCCTTCTGGGGACCGACAAACGCTCGGCGGCAGAGTTCAGCTTCTTTCTGGCCCTGCCAACCATGGGTGCAGCTGTTGCCTATGACCTTTTGAGGAGCTGGAACCAGCTGGATTTTGGTGATGCCGGGCTTATCGCCATAGGGTTTGTCTCAGCCTTCGTCACGGCACTGATCGTAGTCCGCTTCCTGCTCGACTTTGTGTCCCGGCGCGGCTTTGCACTCTTCGCCTGGTGGCGGATCGTCGTCGGTGTCGTGGGCCTGAGCCTTTTATATGCCGGTTTCTGAGCCTTCAGCTGGATCAGGCCTGGACCGCTGCGGGTCCTGAAGCGAACTGGCCACCTTTGCGGTAGCGCCAAAGATAGGTCGGGGCGATGGCCTCAAGACCGGTGGGTTCGATATCAAGCTCGGCCAGCCCGGCCGACCCATCACTGACGACCGTGTCGGTTTCCAGCATGATGACCTGATCCCGGGTCAGGGGTGGGGCAACACCGATCAGGGTTGTCATCTGCATAAAGCCCCCCATGATCTTGGCCATGAAGAAGGGCAGGGGCGCCAGAAGTCGGTCACGGCCGGTTTCGCGCAGGATGTACTGGAGGATGGCCTTGAAACTCCAGACCGCAGGTCCGCCGAGCTCGTAGGTGCGCCCCGCGGTATCCGTGCGCGTCAGGGAGCGGGCGATGGCCTGGGCCACATCCCCCACATAGACCGGCTGGAACCGGGTCTCACCGCCGCCGATAAGCGGTAGGGCCGGTGCCATCGTCGCCATGGAGGCAAAACGGTTCAGGAAACCGTCACCCGCTCCAAAGACGATCGAGGGGCGCAGTATGACTGCACTTGGGAAGGCCTCGCGGACAACAGTCTCGGCCTCGCCCTTGGAACGGGCATAGAGGGCCTCGCTTTCGACATTGGCCCCGATGGCCGACATCTGAACCAGTCTCGTCACTCCGAGTTCGGCAGCGGACTTTGCGATATTGCGTGCGGCGTCAACATGCAGCGACTGGAAGCTGCGCTTGCCACTCTCGAAGAGAATGCCGACGAGATTGACGGCAGCATCGGCACCCCGCAGGGCCTGGGCCACATCCTCAGCCGAGGTCACGTTGCAGCGGACGAGCTGAATCTGTCCCGGATCGCCCAGGGGGCGAAGTTCGGGAGCCAGGTTGGGATTGCGCACGGCCACGCGCACGCGCCAGCCAGCCTTGGCAAGGGCGCGCACGGTCTGGGTCCCGACAAAGCCGGAGCCGCCAAAAACAGTAACCAGGCCAGGGCTGAACGCCGCCATGTGAAGCTCCATCTTGGATTGGTATCGAACGTCTTCACGCCCGGATGAACGGGATTAGACCAGATGGCAGGGCGCGGTCAAAAGCCCATTCACCGCCAGGCTCTACAGTCACAGCCAAGTGGGGACGCCGGCCAGCAAATACCAGCGCAAAAATGCCAGGGCTGAATATCCAGCCTGATTGGGTATGGGGTGCCCTTATCGCTGCATCCGCTGTTCACGGTCTCAGAAAACAGCGGGCACCAGGTAAATGGCCAGAAGAGAAATCAGGATGATGGAGACGATGTTGAGCCAGAAGCCTGCCCGCATCATGTCGCCGATCCTGACATCTCCGGTGCTGAAGACGATCGCATTGGGAGGCGTGGCAACCGGCAACATAAAGGCACAGCTCGCGGCGATGGTGACGGGAACCACAAAGAGAAGGGGATTGATCCCAAGCTCGATCGCCAGGGCGGCCACGACCGGAAGGAGCGTGGCGGTCGTAGCGATATTGCTCGTGAGTTCGGTCAGGAAGACCACCAGGGCTGTGAGTGCGACGATCAGCAGGATAGCGTTTACAGCCCCCAGGGGCGCAAGTTGCTGACCCATCCATAGCGTCAGGCCAGAGGAAGACAGGGCCGCGGCAAGGGACAGCCCGCCGCCGAACAGAATGAGGACACCCCATGGCAGTCTCTTGGTATCTTCCCAGGTCACCAGGGCCTGCCGGTCTGTTCCGCTGGGAATGATAAAGGCCAGCAGGGCGGCGGCAATGGCGATCCCGGCGTCGGTTATGTTTTCGATCCCCGTCCAGGCCGCGATCTGTTCGCGCAGCAACCATCCGGTCACCAACAGCCCAAACAGCATGGCGGTACGCCACTCCGAAACCGAAACCGGGCCCAGATCGTCATAGCGGCGTTGCAGCTCAAGCCGGGTCTCCTTGGAGGCAACAAAATCGACCTTGAACAAGACGCGGGTAAGAAGAAGCCAGCCCATCGGCAGCAGAAGCGCGGCTATGGGCAGTCCCACAAGGAGCCAGCGCGAGAACCCGACCTCGATATTGTATTCAGACTGAAGAAAGCCCGCCATGAAGGCATTGGGGGGTGTCCCGACCAGGGTGGCCACGCCCCCGATCGATGCCCCATAGGCCAGCCCAAGCAGGAGGGCGACCTTGAAGTGGCGCTGAGCCCTTGGCGAGAGGTCTGGCGAGGTCTCGCACACGACCAGCCCGAGCGACACGGCAATGGGAAACAGCATCATGGCTGTCGATGTATTCGATATCCACATGCTGAGGACGGCCGAGACCAGCATGAAGCCCGCCACCAGGCCAGACCCACTCTGACCCATCAGGCGGAAGATGATCAGGGCGATGCGACGGTGCAGCTGACTGCGTTCCACCGCAAGGGCGACCAGGAAACCGCCCAGGAACAGGAAGATGATGGGGTTGCCATAGGGTGCCGCACTTTCGGTCATGTCCAGAACACCGGACAGGGGAAAGGCAACCAGGGGTATCAGGGCTGTTACTGTGAGAGGAATAGCATCTGTAGCCCACCAGATGGCCATCAGGACCGCAATGGCCGCCACGATCTGAGCTGGCCGATCAAGATCTTCGGGCCTGAACCAGATGAGCATCGCCAGGAACGCAGTCAGGCCTGCGATCAGTCCGATAAGCTTGGGGCTGGCGGGACCGTCTTTGGCCACTGCAGTCGTTTCGGTCATACCGGGGCCATCTGCCGTCGTTGGGGCCTGCAACGAAACACAAGTTTGCCTCCGCGCAAAGGCACTCCGGATGCAGAAATCAGCTTGTCACAGACGTCAGGTGATCGCCAAAGGCGTCCGTCCCATAATTGGCAGGGGTCTTTCGCAAAAGGCTTGCGTCGCTGAAAGGCCACGGGGTCGAGGCCCAGGCCCTGTCATCGGCCTGTGCGAGAGCGACTGAGGCGCAGGGAAATTCGGATCGTACACATACCAACCGTACAGGTTCCGTCGCGCAATCGATGCTCAAATATCATCAATATCTCAGATAGCTGTCGCATGACGCCAATAGGCCCCTCCCTACGGTTGAGGGGATTCCAATGACGAAATCGAAAAGGTTGCGCTGGGCGCGTGGGACAGTGAGCCTGGGGGCGATCACCTGTGTGGTGGGTATGGCTCTGCTCGCAAATAGTGCGCAGGCTCAGGAGCGTCCGGGAACGGCCGTGCCAGGCGAGGCCGAGGCAAGCCGGGTGGACGACATAGTCGTGACCGGTTCGGTCATGCGCGGTCTGGCCGAGATCGAGAACCGGCGTTCAACCTACGCCATTGTGGATACGATTTCTCAAGACGAGATCGGGGCCATGCCCGACCTGACGCTTGCGGAAACCATGCGCCGGATCACAGGCGTCACCACGATCTACAACGACGACATCGGTCAGTTTGCCTCCATTCGGGGCGTTCACCCCGATTTTGTCCCGGTAACGGTGAACGGGCTTTCCCTGGCGACGACGGGCGACCTTGGTGAGGGTACACGCAAGGTCAATCTGCAGGTTATCCCGGGCCAGGGCGTGCGCACGATCGAGGCCTTCAAGACGCCGACACCGAACCTGGATGCCGGAGCCATGGGAGGCCTGATCAATATCGTCCCGGTCAGTGCCTTTGATCCTGGAGCCCGCAATCTGATCGTCAGCGGAGGCCTCAGCTACACGACCTATATGGAGGTTCCTGATGACAACAGCTGGGGTGACAGCAAGGATTCTCCCTATGGGGGATCTCTGAATATTCTCTGGTCGCAACGGTTCGGTCCGACAGAGACTATCGGGGTGACCCTGACGGGCATGTATGATTACCGGCCGCGCACCCAGTCAAACGATGCGATCACAAACAGGCTCTAC
Source organism: Caulobacterales bacterium (assembly GCA_041308165.1). Classification (GTDB taxonomy): domain Bacteria; phylum Pseudomonadota; class Alphaproteobacteria; order Caulobacterales; family Caulobacteraceae; genus Brevundimonas. The sequence goes on along the minus strand of JBFZCB010000086.1, from coordinate 1,237 downwards.
TATACCTCCACAGGGGCGGCCACGACGCCTGAAGCCGCGAACTGGAACGGCTTTGCCGCTCCCAACTCGATGCTCACCCATGCCTATACCAATCGCTTCGAACGCTACGGTGGGACTGCACGGATCGACTATGAGGTTTCTGACACGCTTTCGACCGCCATCTATGGCTATCTCTACATGGCCAATGAGGAGGAGACGCGAAATACCAATCGTCTTTTCCAGCTCGACCAGCCTCAGAACCTGGGTGATGAGGTCGGTTCCATGCGTGTGCGCTCTGCCGACACGCAGTGGCGCTTCAACACCTTTGAACGCCGCCAGTGGGGGGCTCAATGGCTTCTGGATGCCCGCCTCTCGGAGCGATCGACGCTCTCGGGCAGGGTTGGCTATTCCTATGCGGATTTCTTCAGCGACCGCCCCTTTGTTTCCTTTGTCTACAGACCCAATACCCGCGTCACCTATGACCTGAGAAATGACGAACAGAGATTCGTCCTGACCAATCCTGATGCTTATCTCAATCCTGCCAACTATCTTCTTGGCGAAACCTTCCGAGATGGGCGTGACACCCATGAGGACGTGTTCGAGGCCCGGCTGGACTACAGCTTCAATACCGGCACGGAGGCCAGGGGCCTTGGCTTTTCGACCGGGGTGAACATTCGTCTCCTCGACCTCGAGCGGGATATCGAAAGCGTCAACTATGTTACCGGCCGCCTGGCCCTTACGGGGCTCGGATTCGTGCAGGGTTTCAACTACATCGGCTATCCATACCCCAGTCTCTGGATTGATCCTGATGCCTTCTGGGGAGGGGCTGTCAACGGTGTGGGCGTCAATACTACCCTGTCAAACCGGAACTCCCGCCTCAGTGATTTCCGCTACACAGAGGACATGTATGCCGCCTATGCCACGGCATCATGGGCGAGCGATCAGATCTTTGTTCAGGGCGGCCTGCGCTATGATGCGATAGAGGCTGAGGCGACCAATACACAGGTCATAAGAGGGGTCATCCAGGACGCGCCGACCACTCGTGACACCGACTATTCCAACCTTCTGCCCTATGCGATGGCGACCTGGTCGGCCCGACCTGACCTGCGGATCAAGGCCGCGGCGAGTGTAACCCTTGGCCGGCCCAACCCAGAAGACATCGCGACGTCCGAGACCGTGGATCCAACTGAGCTTACGATTTCGCGCGGCAACCCCTTCATCAAGCCCAGGCAGTCGACCAATCTCGACCTTGGTCTGG